>DASXIA010000472.1:0-7760 GCA_036488155.1 Streptosporangiaceae bacterium
CACACCTGCCACCACATCGCCACGCCACCAGCGGCGTAGACAACGCCCGCCAGAACCCACCCCGGCACGCGGCGCAACAACCCCGCCAAGCCCGCCTCACCAGGCCCCGCAGGTGAACCCGACGCGGCACCCAACCGCGAACCGACCCGCGTCTGAGCCGCCCGCTCCGCCGACTCCCGGCTACCCGGTGGCGCCGCCCGCTCCATATTCCGCCCTTCGCCGAGTTACGAGATCAGCTTCTGGACGTTGTTCCACACCCAGGCGCCGTCCTCTGACTGAGGCGCCGTCCCGAGCGCGGCCTTCAGCCAGCTAACGGCACGACTGGGGTCGCGTCCGCCGACGGTCACGACCACGTTCGTCACCCCCCAGTGCTGCAGGGCACTGCGGAATGACGCCGCGGCGGCGGAGTCCGGCAGTGCCGGGAGGGGAAGGTTTTTGAGGTGGGGTTCCCACCACACGCTGAGGGCGGTCATGATGCCTTCTGGCGTGCCGGGCGTCCATCCGTGGTCTGCGGCGTTGTTCTTCCCCGCCACGATTCCGCGCCCGCCCACCACCGCGTACGGCAGCCCGTAACGCGCCTGCCACAATTCCGGGCTGTCCTTCCACGAGGACGGGAACGGGTTGAACAGCACAACCGCGTTCGCGGGCAGCCGGGCACCTGCGCCGGTCACCCACGCTGGCGCGGTGACGGTCTTCGCCGTGAACGGAACCGGCCACGCGAACAGCCAGGGCAGCACCAGCGCCGCGCCGATCACCCCGGCAGAAAGCACCCGGGCGCTGGCCGTGCGGGTCAGCGCCGAGCGCGACACGGCGGAAAGAAGATCGCCGGACGTGCGTGCCCGGATCAGCCGGTCGACCAGCATGGCCCCCGCGACCGCCACGAACCAGACAGCCGTGGCCGAGAAGGTCGCTGGGGTGCTCTTGTCCAGCACCGGCAGGCGCATGAGGACACCCCACGGCAGCAGCGGGAACCAATGCGGCTCTCCCCCGCTACTCAGCCTGACGATCGCGCCGCCCAGCGACAGCCAGAGCGTGATGACCGTCATGACCGCGCACATCTTCACCAGCGGGCGGCGCACGGCCAGTAGCGCCGCGGCGACGACCAGCAGGGCCGGGATCCCCAGATACGCCTCGTAAGTGCCGACCGGCCCTAGGTAGCCCTCCATGGGCCACTGCTGCACCTGGGAGATGCTCGCACCGAGGGGAAGCAGCACCTGCAGGACGCCGTTGCCGGCCGGGCGAAGGTAGTTCATCCCGGCGATGTGCTCGGGGCCCGCCAGCGAGAACCACAGCGGGTAGGCCAGCAGGACAACGCCCACCACGACCGCGAGGCCGAAGCCCCGCCAGGCGTAGGGCAGCTTCATGGCGAGCGCGCGGTCGTCCGGGTCCCTGACCTGCCGCCACATCGCCACGCCCAGGCCCAGCACCAGCGCGATCGCCGTCGTCATGGCGGTAATCAAGAGGATGTCGGTGCCCACGAAGAATTGCACCGCGACCAGCAGGCCCAGTGCCAGCCCCCAGCGCCACCACCGCCCGCGCTGGACCACGGCCAGCTCATAACAGCACCAGAAGATCAGCGGCACCAGCGCCAGGAAGCTGGTCTGCAGGTGGTTGGCAGCCTCGTTGCGCAGCATGAACGGCGAGAAGCCGAAGGCCAGCCCGCCCAGGAAGGCCGCCGTCCTCCCCAGCCCCAGCCCGCGGCGCAGCACTGCATACGCCGACAGCCCGGTCAGCAGTGGCGTCGCGGTCAGCGCCACGTTCAGCGTGGCGATCGGCCCGAATAGCCACGTCACCGGCGCCAGCACCACGCCCAGTGCCAGCACGCTGGTGTTGTCCAGCAGGTTGATGCCGGCGGGGTAGTGCAGCCGGGTGGCGAAGAACAGGCTGTGCCCGTGGCTGATCGCATACGCCGGCCAGGCCAGGAACCACACGAACGACGACGGATCCCCGCAGGCACACGTCATCGTCGACGACGGATGCCCGCTCCATACCTGCCACCACATCGCCACGCTGACCAGGGCATAGATGACCCCGGCGACCAGCCATCCCGGCGTACGGCGCAGCACGGAGGCGCCGGGCCCGGCAGGCGCGGGCCGCGGCTCGGCCGACAGACTCGCGGGAGTTCCCGCCCCCATGTCCTGTGCCTGGCTCGCGTGACCCGTTGACTGGTCGGTGCCCGGTGTCGCTGCGTGCTCCAAAGTCCAATACCTGCCGCTAGTGGCTGCTGACCTTCGTCGATGTGCCTGGCCCGATTAACCCCGCCGGGCAGAAAGCAGGGTAACAGCCGCAACCCGCGCATGACGAAGTCTTCCTCGATGACCGCCTCAGGCCGTCCGATCGCGAGGCGGGGGGATCAGGGTCCGATGAGCGCCTGAACGTTCGCCCAGACCCACCGGCCGTCCTGCAGCTTCGGCGGCGCCCCGAGCACCTGGGTGAGCCACTGCCTGGCATAGTCAGGAGCCCGGCCGCCACCGGACATGATGATGTTCGTCACCTTCCAGTAGTGCAATGTTTCACGCATGCTCGCCCGCACCGCCGCGTCCGGCAACGCGGGCAGGTCCAGGTGGCCGTACGGGATGTAGGACGTGCTCAGCGCGCTGAGGTCCCCCGCCGGGGTGCCGGCTTCCAGGCCGTGCACTGCCGCGCCGCCCGTCCCGGCCGTGATGCCGCGGCCGCCGGCGACGGAGAACCGCAGCCCGTCATTGGCCTGCCAGATCAGTGCCTGATCCAGCTCAGAGGAGGGGAACGGGTAGAACAGGACCACGGCATGCGGCGGGAGGCTGGCAAGGATCCGCTGGACTGGCGGCGGCGTCGCCACCGACTCCACCTTGAGCGGCATCGGCCAGGCCGTCAACCAGGTCAGTACGAGGGCCAGCGATACACCTGCCGCAAGCGTGACGGCGAGCCCCGACTTTGACGCCTGGCTGGGCAGCCAGCGGACCAGGTCTCCCGATCGCTGCGCCCAGATCCAGTCGAGCAGCAGCGCCGTCGTGACGACGACAATGAACACCAGGATCGCCGAGAAGTTCCCCGGGCTGGCCTGATCGAGGACCGGCACGTTCTTGACAATGTGCCATAGCGAGGGCAGGGCGGACAGCGGGCTGATGCCGCCCGGCATGGCGTTGTGGTTGTAGTTGCCGAGCGACGCCCACGCGGCGATGACGAGGATCAGCAGGCACAGCCGGGTGAGCGGCCGCCTGACCAGTATCGCGGCCGCGATCACGACCAGGATCGCGGCGGGACCGAGATACCCGCCGGCCAGCCCGGCCTTGCCCAGGTACCCGGCATCGGGCATGAGGGTGACGGCGCGATAGCTCTGTGCCAGCGGGAAGAGCATCAGGTTCAGGTGGTTCGTCGTGACGTGGGACCAGACGGATCCGGTGATGTGCGCCGGACCTTTCAGGGCGAAATACACCGGATATGCGAGTAGTGCCCCGCCTGTCAGCCCGCCCAGGGCCAACCCCTTGGCGGCAAACGGCAGCCGCCTGACCAGCGCCTCGCGGCGAAAGATCGCGGCGGCAATGACCGTGACTAGCAGCGAGCCGATCACGGTGAGGGTGGCCATGGTGAGGACCTCGGAGCCGATAAAGAACTGGACAGCGACCAGCGGCCCGAGCAGCAGACCCCAGCGCCACCACTTGCCACGCTGGCTGACGATCAGCTCGTAAGAGCACAGGAAGATCAGCGGCACCAGCGGCAGGAACGCGACCTGCAGATGCGCGATCGTCTCGTTGCGCTGGATGAACGGCGAGCCGGCGAAGAGCAATCCGGCGACGATGGCGGACCACTTGGACACGCCGAGCCCGCGGCGCAGGCAGCCGTATGCCGAGATCCCCGACAGCACGGGCGCTGCGGTCAGGGCGACGTTCAGGCTGGCTACCGGGCCGAAAAGCCAGGTAACCGGTGCAAGGACGATGCCGATGGCCAGCACGCTTGTGTTGTCGAGCAAGTTCAGGCCCACTGGTACCTGATCGGCATGCTCGATGAAGAGGCTCTGACCGTGAGTTAGCGCGTAGGCCGGCCATTCGATGAACCAGACGAACGAGGACGGGTCGCCGCAATTACATAGCATGGTCGAATCGGGATGACCGCTCGCCCACACGTGCCACCACATGAAGACCGCAAACGCGAAGTAGATCAGCCCGGCGATCACCCAGCCCGGCACGCGGCGCAGCCACGCGAGGACGGCGGGCTGGCCAGAGATCGGCCTGGTCGCCCCGCTAGCGGGCGCGAGCGTCTGCGGGCTGCTAACCACGCCGCCCGAGAATCCGGCCGTCTGAGCCGCGGACATACCGTCCGACCCAGAAATCGGCGCGACTTCCATGTATTAGATCTCCCGACTCGCCATCAACCGGACACGACCGGTGGTTAGCGCCCGCGGCCTGCCTAAACCCCCGGCCGCAGCCTATGACATGCTTAGCGTGCATTGCTTGCGACTGCGAAAATAGCCGGTACTCGCATAGCTCCGCTCACCCCGCCAGGCCAGCTCCATGATCGCGCTGCCGCAGCGGTCTCGTGATCACGCGCAGTTATCTCACGGTCCTCGGTCGGGAAGCCTTGAGTCTAGTAATCCGAGCGCCGTAGTAGGAGACCTCGGTTGCCCGCCGACGGAACAGTGACCCGATCGCCGCGCCGAGGGCTCACCAAGTCGCCTCAACCGGGCCGAAGTCCCCCTCGGTTGGCGTGACAGCGTGCGCGTACTGGCCTTTGTCAGCCTTGATCCGGGCGGTGGCCCGCCACCCGGCGATAACCTCCCGCGCGTTGCCGTCGATGGTCAACTCAGCCGCGTCAGACAGACCGGCCACAAGCTCGTCCGCGAAATCCGATCGCTCTGCTGCCGACAAATGACGCGCCCATGGGAACACCTCTTCGAGGGCAGCTTCGACCGCCTGCACGCCAGACTTGCTGCGAGACAGCGCCGAAAAGATCCGCGAGGCGGTGACCAGGTTCTCGTCACGCTCCTCTTCCCGGTCCGCCGCTGTCAGGTAGAAGTCCGGGGCATCGCGGTGGGTCACCCGGAGCCGGCCGAGCCGCTTCGCCCGCTCGGCGACAGCCCGGGGATTTCGGGACAGGTCAGAAAACGTCACGGCGTCGGCAGGCTGCGCAGTCACACCGCAATTCTATTCAGATCATGTTCTGATGTCTGCCAATGCCGCTCCGAGGCCGAGCTTTCCGCTGACGGGCCCGGAGCGCTCACGCCAAGATCGGCGCCAAGCGAAGTTATCCCAGTTCAGGAGGTGTTTCTACAGGTGATGGCAGGTGTTGGGTTCGAACCAACGTAGCCCGAGCCGACGGTTTTACAGACCCTCCTTGAAACCCCTGACCTGCACGAACATCTCGGCCCTCGGCCGTTTAGGCACGTATTAGGCATGATCATGCTCCTGAATACTCCTGGCCGAGGCCCACTTGACGCGGTTTGAGCACGCATCCGTAGACGTGTCTTCGCTAGGTTGCCCATCCGGCAGGTTAAGGATATTCTTAACGTGCACATGCGGCACGACGCGCACGAGAAGGAGCCGTGTGGAGTGGGAAATCCTGCTAACCAACGAGGTCGAAGCGTTTCTTGACGAGCTTTACGACTCCGACCGGGCGAGCCATCAGCTGGTCAACCAAGCCATCCTGGTTGTCGAACGCAACGGGCCGAGCGAAGGTCGACCGTTAGTGGACACAATCACCGCGTCACGGATCGCCAACATGAAGGAGCTGCGACCGCCGTCAGCGGGCCGCAGCGAGATCCGAATCCTATTCGTGTTTGACCCTTGGCGGTCGGCGATCCTGCTCGTAGCAAGCGACAAGTCCGGGCAGTGGGAGCGGTGGTACCGCGACTCAATCCCGCGCGCCGAACAGCTTTACGATGACTACCTGGCTGAGCGGAGAAAGGAGCTGGGCCTATGACCAGCGTGTCACGGTGGCGGGATTCTGGTCAGCTAGAGCGCGCCGTGGAGACCGCCGGCGGCCAGGAGGCCTTCGATGCCGCAGTCCGCGCGATGCTCGATGATGCACGGGGCTGGCGGCTCGCCGAAATGCGCAAGCGGCGCGGTATGACCCAGGAGCAGGTGGCCGCTCGGATGGGAGTCTCTGTCGCCCGCATCTCGCAGATCGAGAGCGGCGACGTGTCCACCCAGGACGTGCTGAATCGCTTTGTTGCTGCACTTGGTGGCACGCTGAAGCTCATTGCCGACTTCGGCGACGAACAGCTCAAGATTGCCTGACCGCTCGCCCGTACGGGCGGGCGATGCTCTATACGCGCCGAGGTTACCCACAGAGCTTTAGCCTCCGTTTTCAGACGGCTTTGCGGGTCCAAGCCAATCGACTGCCGGCGATTTGGACCGGCCAACATGTCGCGTGATCAGCTTGGGTGCCCAGGTTTGGCCATACGGATTCATAACCGTTGTTGGCGCTCGGTTAGCAAGATCGCTGGAGTGCCGGGCGCCGCCGCGAGACACTCGCCGTATCACACTCAAGGGTGGCGGCACGCGCCATCGCGACAGCGACGCGAGCGCAGCGAACGCCCTTGACTGTGATCTTTGGACGGCGACAGGATGCCGGGCGCGAGGAGGACGGGCGGCTCGTTCTTGCAAGCGCGGTACCGCAGGGCTCAGCTAACGGCGGGAACTGACGCGGGCGGGATCGTGAGCTAGCGATGCAGCGGCAGGCCGCCGCCGCGCCGTAGGCACACTTGCCGGAAGGCGCGGCTTAATCTGCCGCCCCGGTGATCGCGTAGGCCCGACCAGGACCCCGTCTCTCCTCCGGTCAATCTCGCCGCTGCTAGCTGCCGCACACGCCAAGATCGGCGCCGAACCAAGTAATCCCAGTTCAAGGGGAGTTTCTACAGATGGTGGCAGGTGTTGGGTTCGAACCAACGTAGGCTGAGCCGACGGTTTTACAGACCGCTCCCTTTGGCCACTCGGGCAACCTGCCTAGTCGCCGCCGCAGCACGGCAGCAGAGAGAAATATAGCGGACAACGCGACTGCTTGCGACGTGGAGTTCTCCAGCATCCGCAGGCAAGCACGCTGGATGTCCACGATAGCGTCCGATGTGACGATCGGCACCCTACCCGTCTAACCTGTGATCCATGCCTAGCGAGTCCAGCTTCGACATCGTGTCAAAGATCGACCGGCAGGAAGCCGACAACGCGCTCAACCAGGCCGCCAAGGAGATCAGCCAGCGGTTTGACTTCAAGAACGTGGGCGCCTCCCTGCAGTGGTCGGGTGAGAACGGCGTGGAGATCCGCGCCAACAGCGAGGAGCGAGCCGCCGCCGTTCTCGACGTGTTCAAAGAGAAGCTCGTCAAGCGCGGCGTCTCGCTCAAGCACCTCGACCCGGCGGATCCCAAGGCGTCCGGCAAGGAGTACCGCATCGCGGTCGCCCTGAAGGAGGGCATCTCGCAGGACAACGCCAAGAAGGTGTCCAAGATCATCAGGGACGAGGGCCCCAAGAGCGTCAAGGCCCAGATCCAGGGCGAGGAACTGCGGGTCTCGTCCAAGAGCAAGGATGACCTGCAGGCAGTGATGAGCCTGCTCAAGTCCAAGGATTTCGACTTCGCCCTGCAGTTCACCAACCGCCGCTAAGAAGGACCGCCGGACAGCGCCTCAAGGCGGCGTACCCGCTCGCTCGTCGGCGGGTGGGTGCTCAGCATCCCGCCGAGCCCGTCGGCCGGGAACGGGTGGGCGATCATCAGGTGGCTGGCCGCCGCCAGCGTGCCGTGCGGCCGCAGCGGCTGCGCGGCGGCGGCGGCGTCGATCCTGCGCAGCGCGCTG
>DASXIA010000473.1:0-5220 GCA_036488155.1 Streptosporangiaceae bacterium
GCAGGCGCGCATCGACGAGCAGCACTCCGACGCGCTGGCCCGGCTGATGCAGGTCAATGTCGTGGGGCCGATGCTGTGCGCCAAGCACGCGGTCCGGGCCATGTCGACCGCGCGCGGCGGTCAGGGCGGGTCGATCGTGACGATCGCGTCGATCGCCGCGAAAGCCCCGGCCGGTGCGAGCGGGCTCGTCCCGTACCAGGCAACCAAGGGCGCGATGGTGACGTTCGCGCGCGGCCTGTCCAATGAGGTCGCATCCGAGGGGATCCGGTCTAACAGCGTGTCACCGGGCGTGATCGACACCGAGCTGGTACCCCCGGACCTGCGTGACATCGCAAATCAGGCCCCGCTGGGCCGGATCGGCCAGCCCGACGAGATCGCAGCGACCGTATCGTGGCTGGTCTCACCGGAGGCGTCGTTCGTTACCGGCACCGACATCACCGTATCCGGCGGGCGCTGACCGGATCCGCGGATCGGGGATGGGTGCCGAGTTCAGGAGCCTGGCCCCCGACTAGCCAGGCACCCATCAAGGTCATTCCGGTGTGGCGTCGGCTTCAGTCGCATCGGCGCTGGCTGCCTCGGCCTCGGCTAGCGCGCGCTCGGCATCCTTGGTCCACTCTGGCAGCAGGCCAGTATCGCGGGACTGCGCGATAGCACGCCTGAGCAGCTCGATCGCCCGGTCACGATCGCCCGCCTCGAGCTGCGCCCTTGCCAGCGCGACCAGGCCGCTCGGGATGCGCCGCGGGTCGCCGAGCTCCTCGCGCAGGTCGAGCGAGATCTGCAGATGCCGCACGGCTTCCGCGGGCTGGCTGGCCTCGACCAGGAAGTAGAAGCCGACGTGCCGGTGGACCTCAGAGCGCAGGTACGGCTCCACTGCCTGCTGACCGGTAATGAGGCCGAGCGCCTGCCAGTAATACGGCATTGCCGTCGTCCAGTCACTGTGCAGTACCTGGTAGACGAGTCCGAGACCGAACAGCGATTGAGCGCTATCCGGCGGCTCACCCAGCTGCTGCCAGCAAGCCAGGGCCTGCCGGAACAACCGCTCCTCGGCCGTTATGTCAGCCTCACTGACTGTCGAGCCGCCTATCAGCTTGGTGATGTTCTCGTAGTGAGCCAGCATGCCGAGCGCATCCAGGGCGCTGGCCTGTTCACGCACGTCGGCGCCCTGCGCCGCCTCGGCGTGTGCCGTCTCCAGCAGCTCCCGCGCCTTACCGAAGTCCCCGGTCCGGAACGCGGCATCGGCCAGTGCATCGTCGCCCGCCGCGATGAGAGCGCGGACATCCTGCTCCGTCGCCATGGCCCGATCGTAGTGGCCAGCGACGCAACTCGCCGACTTTGCCAGCCCGATCGAAGCAAAAGGGAAACGAGCAGTTGCGTGCCGGCCCGCTATCGCACAGTGCGGACGGTTTGCCAGGATGAGTACGTGACTGGGCTAACTCACGGCATGACGGCAGTGGTGTTCGACTTCTACGGCACGCTGACCCCGATCAGCCCGAGTGAGGCCTGGGCAAGCAACGCGGCCCGGCTCGCCGCTGTGCTCGGAGTCGATGTCGCATCGCTGCTTCAGGTGCTCGACGACAGCTTCCCGGAGCGGATCAGCGGCGCGCTTGGCGACGTGCGGCAGACCATGCAGGCGCTCGCGGGCCGGCTCGGCGTGCGGCTGACTGAGGAACAGCTCGACGAGGCCAGCGCCACTCGCCGCAGCGTGCAGGAGTCGATGTTCACACTGCGGCCCGAGGCGCTCGGCGTCATCGAACGGCTGCGATCGGGGGGTCTGAAGACAGGCCTGGTATCGGACTGCACGTCGGAGTTGCCCGATGCCTGGGCGCGGCTGCCGCTGGCCGCGGTGATCGACGCTCCGGTTTTCTCCTGCGTGGAGGGAACGCGCAAACCCGACCCCCGGCTCTTCCGCAAGGTCGCGGCCGACCTGGGGAGTACGCCAGACGGGTGCGTCTACGTCGGTGACGGCGGCGGGCAGGAGCTGACCGGGGCGAGCGCCATCGGAATGCGAGCGGTGCTGCTGGCCGGCCCGGACTGGCACGCGCATGGTGATCACCGGCGTGAGTCCGGCTGGACTGGGCCGCGCATCGGCTCGCTCACCGAACTGTGCGTGTGAACTGGCACTTCTCGCAGAACTGCCAGTTCTGGCTGACAATGGAATGATGGATGATCTCGATCGGATCGGAGCTGCGTACCTCAGTCATCTCACCGAGGCTGACCTGCTCGCGCTGGTGCACGCGGACGAGGTCCCGGCAGCGACGGCGGAAGCCCGGCTGGCTGCCCTGCGCAGGGCACCGGCGCTGCTGCTGGATGTCCTGGACCGGCCGGCCGTCTCGGCAGGTTTGCTCAATCTCGCATCCGCCGAGGCGGGCGAGCGCTTCACGCTGGTCTCGCCGTTCCTGGTCTTCGCTGCCGCGATCCACCGGATTGCCGCCGACCTGCGGACTAGCGCTTACGCCCCGGAGCGAACCGCGCCCAGGCTCCGGGTACCCGTATTCGACGGGCCGCAGCTGGCCGCGTACCTGGCCAGCCCGGCTCACCGCCTGTTCCTCGCCGAGCTGCTGGCCTCGTTCGCACGATCCTCTGGCGGCGTCGTCATTACCCGGACGTCGCAAGGCTTTCGCCGGCGCCGCTGGAACGATCTCGACCTCGGCCGGCTCGCAATCCTGCTCGACTCGCTACCCGAGCCGGACCGTCCCCCGGTATGGCGGCGTCTCGGCGACCTGGCGCTGTTCCTGAGCGGGGTGTTTCCGGCTGCGATAGAACGCGCGTTCAGCGGCAGGCTCGATCCCGCCCGGCTGGCGAGGACCACGGGGCTGGCCGCCCCGCCAGCGGCAGACCTCGGGCCAGCCGAACTCTTCGAGTGGCTCGGCGCGGGCTGGTACCGGCTCGCGGCCAGCCACGCGAGCCGGGCGCCCATCGCGCCAGCACAGGCGCCCGCGCCTCCGGCAGTCATCCCTGCGCCTGTCGTGACAACCACAACAGGGGTCTCGGCAACCGCGCTGCGCGACAATGCCGAGCACTTCCACCAGGCGCGTCGTGTGCTGAACGCCGCTGCCGACCGGTACCTGTTCCCGGCCGGTGTCGACTGGCTCACCCCGCCCGGCTGAGCGCGGAGCCCCGCTAGCTGACGGCTGCCTGCCCGGTCGTGGCGGCTGGCTCATAGGACAGGTTCGGCCGCAGCCAGTACTCGGCGTCCTCGACACTGACACCCTTGCGGGCGGCATAGTCCTCGACCTGATCCTTGCCGATCCGCCCGACCGCGAAATACCGGGCGGACGGATGTGCGAGCAGCAGCCCGCTCACGCTCGCCGCCGGCGTCATCGCGAACGACTCGGTCAGGGCGACGCCGATCCTGCCCGCGTCCAGCAGGTCGACAAGCTTCTGCTTCTCCGAGTGGTCCGGGCAGGCCGGGTAGCCGAAAGCAGGCCTGATGCCGCGGAATCGCTCGGCGTGCAGTTCCTCGATCGTCGTCGCCACGTCCGGCTCGTACCAGGAACGGCGTGCTAGCAGATGGGCGTGCTCGGCGCACGCCTCGGCGAGCCGGTCGGCCAGTGCCTTCACCATGATGGAGCGGTAGTCGTCCTGCTCTCGCTCGTACTGGCGAGCAAGCTCCTCCGCGCCGGTGATGCACACCGCGAACGCGCCGAGGTGATCAGCGTCCGGCGCGACATAGTCGGCCAGGCAGCGATGCGGCCGGGTGTCGGTGCGTGCCATCTGCTGGCGCAGCATGGGGAACCGCAAACCGGGCCGCGGAGGCTCGCCGTCCACCACGATGTCGTCGCCGTCGGAGTGCGCGGGCCAGAATCCGTAGACGCCGCGAGCCTGCAGCAAGCCGGCGTCGATGATCTCGTCCAGCAGCGCGTTCCCGTCGTCGAACAGTTCCCTGGCGGCTGGCTGCTCAAGGATCGCCGGATACTTGCCCTTGAGCTCCCACGCCAGGAAAAAGAACTGCCAGTCGATCAGCTCGCGCAGCCTGCGCAGGTCAGGCTCGATGATCGTGGTACCGGTGAAGGACGGCACGGCCAGGTCGGCAAAGCTGACCTTCTCCCGGTTGGCCTGGGCCTGCCACAGCGGCAGCAGCGGGCGCCGCTGCTTATCTGCGTGCTCCGTACGCAGCCGCTCTTGCTCGGCGCGGTTCGCTTCATCGAGCTGAGCTGAGCGCACCGGGTCGAGCAGGTCGGAGACAACGCCGACGACGCGGGAGGCATCCAGCACGTGCACGGTGGGCTGGTCATAAGCAGGCGCGATCCGGACCGCGGTGTGCTGCCGGGAGGTGGTCGCGCCGCCGATCAGCAGCGGCAGGCGCAGGCCCCGGCGCTGCATTTCCTCCGCGACGCTCACCATCTGGTCAAGCGACGGCGTGATCAGGCCCGACAGCCCGACGGCACTCGCGCCCTCGGCGACCGCGGTGTCCAGGATCTTCTCGGCGGGCACCATCACGCCAAGGTCGATGACGTCGTAGTTGTTGCAGCCGAGCACGACGCCGACGATGTTCTTGCCGATATCGTGCACGTCGCCCTTGACTGTGGCCAGCACGATCTTGCTCTGCGAGCGGCCGGAGGGACGGGCCCCGGACTGCGCGTTCCCGTCGGTAATATCGGCCTGCTCAGCGGCTGCCAGCAGTTCCTTCTCCGCTTCCATGAACGGTTCGAGGTAGGCGACCGACCGCTTCATCGCGCGGGCGCTCTTCACCACCTGAGGCAGGAACATCTTGCCGGAGCCGAACAGGTCGCCGACGATCTTCATGCCGTCCATCAGCGGACCCTCGATGACGTCGAGCGGCCGGTCGGCGAGCTGGCGCGCCTCCTCGGTGTCGGCCTCGATGAAGTCGACGATGCCGTGCACGAGCGCGTGCGCCAGGCGCTTCTCGACCGGCGCGTCGCGCCACGAAAGGTCGACCTCACGCTTAGTGCCCGAGCCCTTGACCGTTTCGGCGAAGCTAACCAGCCGGTCGGTTGCATCCGGCCGCCGGTCGAAGATCACGTCCTCGACGAGCTCCAGCAGTTCGGGCTGGATGTCCTGGTAGACCACGAGCTGGCCTGCATTGACGATGCCCATGTCGAGGCCGGCCTTGATCGCATGGAACAGGAACGCCGAGTGCATCGCCTCGCGAACCACATCGTTGCCACGGAAGGAGAACGACAGGTTCGAGATGCCGCCGCTTGTCCGCGCGCCGGGACAGCGCGCCTTGATGAGCGGCAGGGCCTCGATGAAGGCCTT
>DASXIA010000497.1:0-2690 GCA_036488155.1 Streptosporangiaceae bacterium
CGCTTCGGTTCCTGGAGATGTTCCGCAGCAGCCGATACGCCGATGTCTCGCTCAATCAGTGGCTGGCGCTGACCCCGCCAGAGCTGGTTCAGGCACACCTGAATACCGACCAGTCGACGACGGCTGCGATCACCGCGAACAAGACGAAGCCGATCATCGTGCGGTAGGCGCCCTTGCGCGCGCGGTAAACCGGCTGCCGGGACAGCCTGTGGCCGTGCGGGGGCGGACTCAGCCAGAGGCTGCCCGCGCACGGCCCCGGCTCCCGGATCCAGCTCGAATAGCCAGCTCTGAGATCCTGGAGACACGATGCGAGTGCTGGTCGTAGAAGACGACATCAAGCTGGCAGGCCTGATCCAGCGGGCGCTGCGAGAGCAGGGCGCGCTCGCCGATGCCGCGCACGACGGCGAAGACACGCTGTGGATGGCCGACGCGACACCGTACGACGTGATGGTGCTAGATATCAACTTGCCCGGAATCAACGGTTTCGAGACCTGCGAGCGGCTTCGCGCCTCCGAGGTGCACACCCCGATCTTGATGCTGACGGCACGGGCTGCCATCGACGACAGGGTGACCGGGCTCGATATAGGCGCCGATGATTACCTGGTGAAGCCGTTCGATGTCAACGAGATGCTCGCGCGCATCAGGGCGCTAGCCCGCCGCGGCCCCGTGACTCGCGGGCCGGTGCTCAGCATCGGTGACCTTCGCCTGGATGCCGGCGCTCGCGTCGTCAGCAGGGGAGGCACGCAGATCGGGCTGTCGACGAAGGAGTTCCAGCTGCTCGAGGTCTTCATGCGCCGGCCAGGGCAGGTCCTGTCCCGGTACGACCTGCTGGAGGGGGCATGGGACATGGCTTATGAGAATAGATCCAACGTTGTCGACGTCTATGTCCGCTACCTGCGTGACAAGATCGATCGCCCGTTCGGGATCCGGACCATCGAGACAGTCCGCGGTGCCGGGTACCGCCTGAGCGCGCCCGCGCAGTAGCGTTACGCCCGCGGCAGCGCGATACAGGCGTCTGCGCCGCCCTCTGGCAAGTTGCCGATGGTCGCCACGCCACCGTGCGCGATGGCAATGGCGGCAACCAGGGATAGCCCCAGCCCGCTGCCGGAAACGCGCACCCGCTTCCCGCGGGTGAAGCGCTGGAATGCGCGCGCGGCCATATCCTCGGCGAATCCGCTGCCTTCATCGGCGACGTGGAGGCCGAGCAGCGTGCCATCCTCGCGGGCCGTCAGCGTGATCGTGCCGCTGCCATACTGCAGCGCGTTGGAGACGAGGTTGTCCAGCGCCTGCGCTGCACGGTCGGGATCGCCAAGCAGCCAGCTGCCGGGCGCCCTGTCGCGGACCACGATCTGCCGGCCTCGTGTCCAGGCGACAGCCTGGGAGCGGGCCGCTGCCGACTCGAGCAGCAGGCGCGGTTCCATCGGCCGCAGCCGCAGCGGAAGCCGTCCGTGGTCCGCCCGTGCCAGCATCAGAATGTCGTCGGCTATCCGGCACACGCGGTTAATCTCATCGGCTGCCGAGGTGAGCGCCGCCCGGAGTTCGCTGGCATCTCGGTTCCCGATCAGCGCCAGCTCGACCTCCGTGCGCAGCGCTGTCAGCGGCGTCCGCAGTTCGTGACTAGCCTCGCTGACCAGCTGCCACCCGTCTGGCTCCTCGCGCTGGCTGCGGCCGGGCGTGTCGATGACGGCGCAGCTGAGCGGTTCGCGGGCACTGATTGTGGCACTCATTTGTCCCCCCGGTGGATCAAGAAGCTCAGGGACGGATCCGAGCCTCCCCGGAATGCGGCTTGAGTCTCTTGATGCCTTGTTCCCGCATGCGCCGCGGTTGCCTCGTTAGGTGCGCGGCTCGCGGCCGCCTGGTATGTCCGGCAAATCGCTAGAAACCGGCGTTGCAGCGGCACGCACCGCATCGTCAGCGATGTTCGCTGCGTTCAGTCACCGGCGGTCTGGGGGTGAGAACACATCCTTGATCGCCCTGATGGCCAGCAAGGCCAGCACCAGCGCCGTAGTCAGCCGGGTCCCGGCCGGCGCCGGGTTAGCCGCGGGTCGGCCGGGAATGTCTTGTTCGAGATGGGCGGCCAGACGCAGGTCGGCATCCGTCTCGGCTGCCGTGAGCATGCGCCGTTGCTGCAGGACGTACAGCAGGGCGAAGCCAGGCGCCACGAGCAGCAGCGCGAGGCCCGCCACGACGAATTCCCCTACCAGCGACCCGGTGGGCGCACTGCCGGCGGCAAGCGACAGCGAGGTGGGGAACAGGTAGGGGTACTGGGCAAGTCCCCAGCCCCACACCACAGTCGCCACGGCGATTGCGGCCGTCACCCGCAGGGCCAGCACGTGGTACCAGCGCAGCCAGAGCATGCCCAGCACAGCGATCCCCGCGGCGATCGAGATCGCGACGAGCGGCAAGGCGATGCCGGTGAGGCCGGCGAAGACGTGGGGCGCGCTGACCGGCAATTCGGCGAACGTGCCGCCTGCGAGCGCGCCGGTGATTACCCCGGCCCCGGTGGCGCGCAACGAGAAGTAGCGCATCAGGTCCTGGTGCCCCCGCTGCCGAGACTCGGTGACGAGGAACACTGCGCTGACGTAAGCGCAGGCGGCGACGAACAAGAACCCGGTAAGGAGGGCGGTAGGCGAAGTCCAGGCGGCCAGGACATTGCCGGCGGGGTGCACCGGCACCTGCCCGGTGGCGAC
>DASXIA010000547.1:0-7669 GCA_036488155.1 Streptosporangiaceae bacterium
CCACAGCCCGCAGGACGCCGAGATCGTACGGCTCGCCATTCCCGCGTTCGGCGCGCTGGTTGCCGAGCCGCTGTTCCTGCTGGCTGACTCCGCGATCGTCGGCCGGCTTGGCACGGTCCCGCTTGGCGGTCTCGGCGTTGCTAGCCAGGTGCTGGCCACCCTCGTCGGCGTATCGATCTTCCTCGCCTACGGCACTACGGCGGCCGTCTCGCGCCAGCTCGGGGCAGGCCGCCGGGACGCCGCGATCCGGCACGGTATCGATGGCCTGTGGCTAGCGGCAGCCATCGGCGTCGTCGTCATCGCGGCGGGCTGGCCGCTCGGCCCGCGGATTGTCGCCGCGTTCGGTGCTACCCCGGCGGTAAGCCACCAGGCGGTCACCTACCTGCGGATTAGCCTGCTCGGGGCGCCCGCGATGCTCGCCGTGCTGGCCGGCACCGGTGTCCTGCGCGGCCTGCAGGACACTAGGACACCGCTGCTGGTCGCCGTCGCGGCCAATGCGGTCAACATCGCGCTCAATGCGACCTTCGTACTCGGACTGCACTGGGGGATCGCCGGCTCAGCCTGGGGCACGTTCGTGGCGCAGACCGGCGCAGGAGCCGCCTACCTCTTCGTCGTCGGCCGCGGCGCCCGGCGGGCCGGCATAAGCCTGCGGCCGAACCGCCGCGGCGTCACCACCGCCGCTGTCACCGGGGCCGCACTGGTCCTCCGCACGCTCGCCCTGCAAGCGGTCCTCGTCCTGATGACCGCCATCGCCGCCCGGCAGTCGGATGCCGCAATCGCCGCGAGCCAGGTCGCCATGCGGGTCTGGAACCTCTTCGTCTACGCGCTCGACGCGATAGCCATCGCCGCCCAGGCGATAACCGGCCGGTACCTCGGGGCCGGCGACGTGACGGGTGCCAGGGCAGCGACGCGGCGGATGATCGGCTGGGGTGCTGCGTACGGCGTGATCTTCTCGCTGCTGCTGCTCGCGCTCCGGCCGGCCATACCCGGCCTGTTCGGCGTCACGCCCGCGGTGCGCAGCCTGCTGCTGGCCGTGCTACTCGTGATCATCGTGCAGCAGCCGGCCGCCGGCGTGGTGTTCGTCCTGGACGGGGTGCTGATAGGCGCCGGCGACCAGGACTACCTGGCGCTGGCCGGGCTAATGACACTCGCCGTGTTCGGCGTGGCGGCTGCCGCCGTAGTCGGGGCGAGCGCGGGGCTCGTCGCGCTCTGGCTCGCGTACACCGCCTGGATGCTGTCCAGGTTCGCCACCTTGACGCTGCGCAGCAGGACGTCACGCTGGCTGGTGACGGGAGCGGTGCGCTAGCTCTACCGGCCTGGCGGCGACAGCGGGCAGCGGGTCTCAGTGACCCATCGCGACCTCGGCGATGCGGAACACTACTGCCCCCATCGCTATAGCCAGGTAGATCCACATGCCGGCCAGGCCAAGTCGCCGGGCAACGGACATCGGCGCCGGGGCGAGCATGGTCAGGGCCGGCATCCGCCAGTTTTCCTTGCCCAGGACGTCCGGACGGGTTAGCTGGTCAGGTCCGGCACCACCGGCCGGGATGGTGCGCGCCGCCGGTTCCGGCCCCCGGCCGCGGACCAGGACAACGGAAACTGCGATCAGCGCGAGGCCGGCGAAACCGATCATGATCATCAGGATCTGCCGTGAGCTAATGTGCGGGAAGGTCACCGACGCCACCAGGATCAGCGACAGCATGACGAGCAGCGCAATCACTGCTCCGGTGAAGGCATTGGTGAACCGGCCGTTCACCCACGGCCCAAGCACCGCCTTGTCGTTGCACAGCAGCAGCAGGAAGACCGTCGCGCTTGGCAGCAGGACGCCTGCCAGCACCTGCACGCCCTCGGTGAACAAGCCGAGCGGAGAGCCGGGAATCAGCACGATCGTGGCGGCACCGGCGATCAGCGCCGCGTACAAGACGTAGAAGCCCTTAGCCTGCCGGATGCCGCGGTGCAGCGAGTGCTTGAGGCCGAGTACGTCGCCGAGTGCGTAGGCAGTGGACAGCGAGACCGCGAACGCGCCGATCATCGCCGCGTCGAGCAAGGCCACGGCGAACAGCGCGCCAGCGGCCTTCCCGGCATAGGCGGCGATCCCGGCGGCCAGTCCAGCGGCGTCGGTGTAGTGGCCGGCTGCTGGCGTGGCGGCGAATGCCGCTGCCGCCGCGCACATCAGCGCGGCGCCGCCCACAATGACGATGGCGATCCCGATGACCAGGTCAGCCTTCTCGTAGGGGATGAACCGCGGGGTGATGCGCTTGTCGATGACGTACGACTGCTGGAAAAACAGCTGCCACGGCGCGACGGTCGTGCCGACAATCCCGATGATCAGCAACATGACCGTGCCTAGCTGCCCGCTGCCGCCCGGCATGCTCGGTAGCACGAATCCGGTGGCGACCTGGCCGACGGGCGGATGCGACAGCACATAGAGCGGGATCAGCAGCAGTGACCCTGCGCAGAAGGCGATCGCGATCCGCTCGAACCTGCGGAAGCTGCCGGTCATCGCGGAGGCCACGATGACCAGCGCGGCCAGCAGCACGGCGACGATCCTGGGTACGCCGAGATAGCCAGCCGCCAGGGTGATCCCGATGAACTCGGTGATGATGGTCAGGGCATTGAGCAGGAACAAGTCGATGACGCTGAACGCGCCCCAGAACCTGCCGAACCGCTCAAGGATCAGCCTGGCGTGCCCGACGCCGGACACCGCGCCAAGCCGTAGCACCATCTCCTGGTTCACGTACAGGACCGGGATCAGCAGCACGAACGTCCACAGCAGGTGCGTGCCATAGTTCTGGCCAGCCTGGCCGTAGACGGAGAACGCGCCCGCGTCGTTGTCGCCGACCATCACGATCAGGCCGGGCCCCACGATCGCCAGCAGCGTCTTGAGCTTCGCAGTCGCCGAACTGCGCGCCGCCAGGTCGTCGACGGAGATCGTGCCCAGTGCGCCACGAATGTCGCCTACGTGCGCGCTATCGAGTACGGCGCTGTCGTGTACAGCACTGTCGATTACAGCACGGGGCAGGTCCGAGGCTGTTGAGGTCACAGTCGAGCACCCCTCTCACCGCCGTCGCCATGGCGGGTTCGGGGGCACGCACAGCCCGGGTGCGGCAGCCTTAGGCTGGCCGGCTGCGGCTAAAGGCCGGGATTACGCGCGCGTGCCGGGGGAAGGCAGGGTTAGCGGCGAGGGGCCATTTTCGGCCCGGACTATCGGAGTCCATCGCTCGCCCCCTTCCCGCCGCGGCTGCAACCGCGCCATGCTCAGTCACCCGCCGGTAGCGGCGGGCATGCCCGAATCGGGCACCTTACGAGGACAGCGACCGCCGGGCGGGACCGGCCGGGCACCCCCTCGCTAGAGCTTTGGCACTTCACGGCGTAGCGCGCCAGAAAGGCCGCGCAGCCACCTGGCCTCACCCCTTACTCCGGGGAGAGGTGTCCTGATCCGGAGCGTCTCTCGACGGGTGGGATCAGTGGCCTATGTCCGTGAAGACGCCTCACCGAACAAGGTGTCCGTATTACACAGCGTCTTGAGCATGCCTGCCGTAAGACGCATATGTCAAGCATACGGACAACCAGTACTCTTGGTTGCTGCACCGCAGGCCAGCGCGGGCCGGCGAACGGTTGCCGGACCTACACCCGGCGCGCGGCCTGAGGCCAGAGTCCGGGACACGCCCGGTCTCCGTCTAGGGCCGCCGCAATGGTATGAAGGCCACGTCAGGTGCTATCGGAAGGGGAGGACGCTGCAGCGTGGCCATGCGACGAGCGGTTGGCTCGCTGAGGCAGCGGGGCGATCTGGCTGAGGGGCTTGGCTACACCCTGAAGCGCCGCCTCCTCGGCAAGCCGCTGATCAATGAGCAGCTTGGCGAGCAGCGGCTGTCCAAGCGGCTGGCGCTCGGAGTGCTCTCGCCGGACGGCATCTCCTCCTCGGCATACGGCACCGAGGAAATCCTGATCGAGCTGCTCAGGGGCGGCCTGGCGGCCGCGGCGTTCACGCTCATCCTGCCGCTGACGGGCGTCGTGCTGTTCGTGATGGTCCTGGTGGTGCTGTCCTACCGCGAGGTCGTCACGATCTACACCAGGGCGGGTGGCTCCTATGTCGTCGCGCGGGACAATTTCGGCCCGCGGGTAGCTCAGATCGCGGCGGTCGCGCTGCTGGTCGACTACGTGGTGACGGTCGCTGTCCAGGTCGCGGCCGGCACCGCGGCAGTCGCCTCGGCGTTCCCCCCGGGCAGCCCGATGCACAACGCCACGATCATCACGCTGATCTCCATCTTCGTGGTCCTGCTCATGCTGTACGGCAACCTGCGCGGCATCCGTGAGGCGGGCAAGGCGTTCGCGGTGCCGACCTACCTGTTCACCAGCATCATCATCGTGATGATCATCGTCGGCCTTCTCCGGGAGGTCTTCGGCTCGCTGCCGCATGCGTACATCCCGCCGCACGCGGGCGTCTGGGGGGCGGGCGTCCCTGAGAGCCACAGCAGCCTGATCGCGTTCGCAATGGTCTTCGTGCTGGCCAGGGCATTCGCCAACGGCGGTTCGTCACTTACCGGCATCGAGGCGGTGTCGAACGCGGTCAGCGCGTTCAAGCCGCCGGAGGGCAGGAACGCCCGCAAAGTGCTGGTCATCGAAGGCGTGATCCTCGGCACGCTGGTGGCCGGCATCTCCTGGCTGGCCCACGTCACCCACGCGACCCCCTACAAGCTGGGCGTGCCGACCGTGCTGTCCCAGGAAGCCAAGGTAGTGTTCGGGCCGTCCTGGGCGGGAACGGCCATGTGGGTGCTAGTGCAAGCAGCCACCGCGCTGATCCTTTACACCGGCGGCAATACCAGCTTCAACGGCTTCCCGTTCCTGGCGAACTTTGTCGCAGAAGACGCATTCCTGCCGAGGTGGCTGACCAAGCGCGGCCACCGGCTGGTGTTCTCCAACGGCATCATCGTCCTGGCCATCGTGTCCATCACGCTGCTCGCGGTGGTCGGCTCCAACGTCAACTCGCTCGTGCCGTTCTATGCGCTGGGCGTGTTCACCGCGTTCACGATGGCCGGCTTTGGCATGGCCAAATACCACCACCGGAGACGCGAGCGCGGCTGGCGCTACAAGCTCGTCATCAACTTCTCGGCCGGGGTCACCTCGCTGATCGTGGTGCTGATCTTCGTGATCGTGAAGTTCGGCGAGGGCGCCTGGCTGGTGGTGCTGCTATTCATTGCCGGCGTACCAGCCCTGATCTTCCTGAACCGGCAGTACCGGATGGAAGCAAACGTGCTGGAAGGCATCGGCAGCCGCGGCAAGCGACCCGAGCCGCCCACCTACTCCCGCCGAAGCGTCTTCGTTTTCATCGACGATTTCGACCTCGCCACGATGGCCGGCCTCCGGTACGCCCGCAGTCTGCGGCCTACCTCGCTGCGCGCCGTGCACCTCGTCATCGACAACGTCCAGGCCGACAAGCTGCGGCAAGACTGGATGCGGGCAAACCCGGGTATCCCGCTGGACTTCGTGGACTGCCCGGACCGCCGCCTCGCCAACACGGCGGCAAACCTGGTGAGCGCCGAAGCGGTGCTGCCCGGCGTCGGCGTGACCGCGATCCTGCCGCGCCGCAGCTACGCTCCCATCGTCGGCCGCCTGCTGCACGACCGGACCGCGGACAAGATGGCGGCGGTGATCAGCCGGATCCCGCACGCCGCCGCCACCATCGTGCCCTTTGACGTGCGCAGCAGGGTGGAGAGCCTGACCCGGCGCGGCGCGGCCGCTAAGCCGGGTCCTGACGGCGCCGGGGCCATGCCGCAGCCCGCGACCCTGACCGGACCGTCCCCGGAGCCAGCCAGCCAGCCGGCGGTGCCAGCAGGCAGCAAGCCGGCCAGCGGCCGGGCCGAAAACGAGGCGGGGCAGCCGGTGGCCGCGGGCCTTGGCGCGCCCCCCGGCGGCGGTTATGAGCACCCGGCTCCGCGGCCAGGGGTGACGCCGATCGGCTCGCTGACCCGGCCGGGCAGGGCGCTGGCCGAGGGCCGGGTGCACACGGTCGAGATCCGCCCGGTGGAGCACAACACCGTGCTGGCCTGCGATGTAGAAGATTCCACCGGACAGCTCACAGCGCTGTTCTACGGCCGGTCGAACATTCCGGGCCTGCGGCCTGGCTCCAAGGTGCGGCTGCGCGGCCAGGTTGGCATCCGGGACGGCAAGCCCGTCATGATCAACCCCGCCTACGAGCTGCTTGCCCCCGGCGAGGCAGGCGCGCCGCCCAGCACCGAACCCGGCTTCGACGCCGGGGGCGGCCGGGACCGGCGGGACGAACCGGGCCGATGACCAGCGCGCCACCTCCCGGCCGCGATCAGCCTCCCGATCGCGGCAGGGACCGCCGGACATCAGACCCCGGCCCGATGCCTGAGCGCGACGGTAACATCACGCATCGCGACGGCGGTCGGCGCGGGCACCATCACGACGCGCATCTGCACGGCAGGCAGACCGCGACTGGCAAGTACCGTCGCGCGCTGACCGTCGTATTTCTGATCAGCCTCGGCATCGCCGCGGCCGAGGTGATCGGAGCCATCATCACCGGCGCGCTCGTGCTGTTCGCGGACGCGGCGCACATGGCTGCCGACGCGGGCGGGATCGGATTGTCGCTGCTGGCCGCCTGGTTCGCGGCCCGCCCGGCCGCTGGGCGGCGGACCTTCGGCTTCGCCAGAGCGGAGATCCTCGCGGCGATGGCGAACGCGCTGCTGCTGCTGGCCATGACCGCGCTGATCTTCACCGAGGCCGCCCGGCGGCTGACCTCGCCGCCCGCGGTGAGTTCCGGGCTGCTGATCGGTTTTGGCCTGGGTGCGCTGGCGGCCAACGCCTGCTCGCTGCTGGTATTGCGACACGGGCAGGCCGAGAGCCTGAACGTCCGCAGCGCGTTCCTGGAGGTTGCCGCCGACACGCTCGGGGCCGCAGCGGTGATCGTGACCGGGATCATCATCAGCGCGACTGGTTACCTGCTGGCCGACCCGGTCGCCTCGCTAGCCGTCGGCGTTCTGATCCTGCCGCGCACCTGGCGGTTGCTCCGGGAAGCCGTCGACGTCTTGCTCGAGACCAGCCCGGAAGGTATCGACCTGGCTGAGATCCGCCAGCACCTGGCCGATGTGCCCGGGATCCGCGAGGTGCACGAACTACACGTCTGGACGATTACCTCCGGCCTGCCGGTCTTCTCGGCGCATGTGGTGGTAGATCCGGCCATTATTGAGCGCGGCGAGAGCGCGATCATGCTGGACAAGCTGCAGGAATGCCTGCGCGGTCATTTCGACATGGACCATTCGACAGTCCAGCTCGAGCCGGCTGGCCATGCTGATCACGAACAGCCCATGCACGAATAGCCCGGCCGTTTGCCGGGCAGTCCTAGCACCGAGCTAGGACACCGGGCTCGTCTCGAAGTACTTCGGATTTGCGACGGCGAGCCGGGCCGCCACCGCGTCGGCGAGCCCGGCGTCGGCCGGGAACGGGCCCAGTTCCAGCTCGCGAGCGACGATCGCCAGCGAATTAGCGGCGACCCTGGCATGGAATGCCAGCTGGCCGGTGGTCGCGGGCATGACGCTGCCGAGCAAGTACTCTCGGACCGCCTCCAGCAGCTCGCTGGCGGTCGGGCGGCCATGCGGGAAGGACTCGGCAAGCGCCGCCCCAGTCAGCCGAGGCCGCCGCGCGGCGG
>DASXIA010000073.1:0-18095 GCA_036488155.1 Streptosporangiaceae bacterium
CAGGATGGTGCCGCCGGCGGTGCCCTCGATGACTGTCGAGGTTTCCAGCCCTGCCGATCCGCTGGCCACATTGGCCACGTAGTCGGCGGTGTAGACCTTGTGCCGGATCAGCACGGGCAGCGGCTCGGTCACCACGATGAAGCCGCGGCGCGGCAGCACCGGAAGCCGCAGCCCGGCCAGGGATGCCAGGTCGCCGGCCCACGGTCCCGCGGCATTGACGACCTGTCCGGCGGCGAGCGCTCCGTGGTTGGTGCGCACGCCGGTCACCCGCCCGGCCGCGGTCTGCACCCCCGTGACTTCCGTGCGCAGGTGCACATCTGCGCCCAGATCGCGGGCCAGGCGCAGCAGCAGCGCGGCCGCCATCATCGGCTGCACCTGCATGTCCTGAGGGTAAAAAACGCCCCCAGCAAGCCCTGCGGCCAGGTGCGGCTCCAGGTCAGGCAAATCGTCCGGCGCCACCGGGCGAGTCTGCACGCCGGCCGCGGCCTGCGTCGCTGCAAACGTATCGAGCAGCTCGCGCTGCTCCGGGCCGGCTGCCACGACCAGGCCGCCCTTGGGTTCAAGCTCGGCGGCCGGACCTAGCTCCTCGCCGAGCTCGCCCCACAGGCGGTTGGACAGCCGGGCCAGCTCCAGCTCAGGTCCTGGCTCCTTGTCGGAGACCAGGATGTTGCCCTCTCCGGCGCCGGTCGTGCCGGACGCAACCGTGCCGCGCTCGACCACCGCGACCGTCAGGCCGGCCCGGGCCAGGAAGTAGGCGCAGGCGGAGCCCACGATGCCGGCGCCGACCACGACGACGTCGTAGGAGCGCCCCGCGTTCATGAGCCCGGGCTCATCGGGGCGGGTGGCCCCGACTCGACTATGGCAGCCGACTCGCGAATGGGGCGCGACCACGGCAGCACGCGCAGCCACCAGGTAGCCCCTGCGTCATGCCACTCGCGCCAGTCATCAGTCCCGCTGATCACCACGTCGTAGTCGTCGAGACCGCCAGGGCGCAACCGGGAGACGTTCTCCAGCAACTCCGGGAGCTGATCGGGGCGCAGCCCGAAGGGGAACACGCCGTCCAGCGTCGCCGCCCGGCGCACCGGCCGGCCGGCCGTGCGCTCGGTGGCGCCCCAGATCGGCAGCCTGGACTGCACCGGCGGCGGGAGGATGGCCACCGAGTCCAGGCGGTAATGGGCGCCGTCATGGCTGACCGGCTTGCCCTGCCAGGCGGACCTGATGATGTCCAGGCCCTCATCGAGCATGTCGCCGCGGACTTTCGGGTCGGATACCTCGCCGAAGTCGCGGAATTCCGGGCCCTGGCTGACACCCAGCCCGACGCCGAGAGTGACCCGGCCGCCGCTCAGATGGTCAAGGCTGGCCACCTGGCGCGCGACGTTCCACGGGCGGCGCCGTGACAGCGGCGTGATCAGCGGGCCGATCCGCACCCGCTCGGTACGCAGGGCGATCGCCGCCAGCGCTATCCACGGGTCGGCCATCGGGAATTCTCCCTCGGGCCTTGCCACGTGATCCCACAGGAAGACGCCATCCCAGCCCGCCTCCTCGGCCCGGGCGGCCAGGTCGGCAACGGCCGCCGGGTCGGCCAGGGCGCCGAAATTGGGCAGGTGCAGGCCGAACTTCACACCGATCCCTCCAGGTACGTCGCGAACCAGCGTAGGACGCGCTCCCGCTGGTCCGCGACGTGCGCCGCCTCGCTCACCTGATGACCCTCCCGCGGGTAGCTGACAAACTCGACGGGAACGCCCGAGCGGCGCAGCCCGGCATGCAACTCCTGCGCCTGCCCGACGGGCACACACCGGTCCTCTTGCCCGTGCAAGATGAGCGCGGGCAGAGAAGTGGCGCTGATCCGCGCGGCCGGCGAGCGGTCCAGGTACAAGCCGCCGCGCTCGTCTGGCCGCCCCTCGAGCAGGTAGTCATAGAACGGCGCGTTGTTGGCCGTGCCCCAGCAGCTCACCAGGTCGCTCATCCCGGCGATGACCACGCCGCAGCGGAACGTCTGTCCCCCGGCGACGGCCCAGGCGGTGAGGTAACCGCCATAGCTCGCGCCCATGGCCCCGACTCGGCCCGGGTCGGCCAGCCCAGCGGCGGCGCAATGCTCCACCCCGGCCAGCACGTCCGCGAACTCGGCCCCGGCGGGGTCGCCGAGGTTGGCGCGGCCGAACTGCTGGCCGCGGCCGGCGCTGCCCCGCGGGTTGGCCATGAGCACGGCATACCCTTCGCCGGTCAGCAGCTCCGCCCAGGTCAAGTCCCAGCTGTGATGCCAGGCCAGGCTGGGCCCGCCGTGGATGTCGACGACCAACGGCCGGGGTCGGGCGGGGCCCGCGCCTGCGGGCTCCGCCAGCAGGGCCTCAATCGTCGTGCCGTCCGGCGCCTTCCAGAGCTGCTCGCTCACGACCATCTGCCGCGAGCCGACCAGACCCTCGTTGAGAGCGGTCCACTGCTCCGGGTCGCTGTCGTGGCGCAGCCGTACCACCTCGGGTGGCTGCACGGGCGTGGACCGCGCGGTGAGCACCGACCCGTCGGCGAGCGGGACGACCTCCGGGTGCCAGCGGGAGTTCAGGCAGCTTGCTTCCTCGGCCCGCACGAGGAGGTCGGCCGCGGAGATGACTCCGGTCTTGCTGACCTCGTCCGCCCAGCCCCAGGCCGTGCCAAGGTGGCGCCAGCCCGCTAGCCATAGCCGTCCGTCGCCCGCCCAGGACAGCCAGGTCACGTCGACGTCGATCGCCTCGCCGCGGGCAGCGGCGCTGTCGTCGGGACCGTCGTCAAGGCGGGCAAGGCGGACGTCGCCGGCAAGCAGGCCGCGGTCGCTGGACCAGCCCTCGACATAAGCGACCACCCGGCCGTCAGGGCTGACCGCGGGCGAGGAAAGCTGCCAGGGCGACTCGCGCAGCACTCGCACCTGCTGTCCGCTAGCGTCGAGCAGCGCCAGGACACAGTGGTACCAGCCGGCCTCAGTGGGATCACTGCTGGCCACTACCACCGTGCCGCCGCCCGGCACGGGCGCGAATTCCCAGATGGCCAGGCCGTCAGGGCTGGCCGGGACCAGCGCCTGCGTGGCAGTGTCGATGATCCAGAGCCTGCGCCAGCCGACGCCGTCGCGCGCCACCACCGGATCGGAGTCCCCGTCGGCCAGCGGCTTGCCGGAAGTGAGTGAGGCGGCGTCGGCGCCAGGATCCGCCGCCAGCACCACCGGGCCCGCAGCGGTCCACGCGACCCGCTCGGCGAACGCCGGCAGCCTGTACTCGCGCCAGCCGGCCGGCGGCACCTCCGGGTCCGCGATTATCAGCCGGCTGCCCGCCTCGTCCTGCACGGCCATGGCGAAAGCATTCCCGCCGACGGATGTGTCACTGACCGGGGCAAACGCCAAGTTGGTGTCCGGGACGATATCGGCGATCTTCGACGGCTTTCCATCGAGCGGCCCGTACCAGAGGCCGGTCGTCTCGCGGGCTCCCTCGGTACCGGGACCCACCACGAAAGCCGCGGCATCTCCGGCGGCATTGACGGAGATCCGCTCGGGATGGTCAGGCTGCGACAGCCCGCGAGCGTCTGCCACTGCTACAAGATCTTTCCCGGGTCGGCGCACCAAGCTTCGATCTCGCCGGGGTCGCGGGGCAGCGCGGACGACAGCAACTCGTAGCCGCCGGACGTGATGACGACGTCGTCCTCGATCCGGATGCCCAGGCCGCGCAGCTCGGGCGGGATCGTCTCGTCGTTGGCCTGGAAGTACAGACCGGGCTCGACTGTCAGCACCTGGCCGGCCTCCAGCGGGCCGCCCAGGTAGCGTGCGTCCCTCGCCCTGGCGCAGTCGTGCACGTCCAGGCCCATCATGTGACCGGGTGCGCACAGCGTCCACCGCCGGTGCAAGCCGCAGTCGGGTTGCAACGACTCCGCTGCCGTAACCGGCAGAACGCCAAGGTCCTCCAGCGCCTCCGCGAGCACGCGGGCGCACGCACGGTGGTACTCGCGGAAGTCCGCGCCGGGCCGCAGCGCCGCTAGGCCGGCCTCCTGCGCGGCCAGCACGTAGCCGTACACCCGCCGCTGCATCGCGCTGAACCGGCCGCTGACCGGGAAGGTCCTGGTCACGTCAGCCGTGTAGAGGGATCGCGTCTCGACGCCGGCGTCCAGCAGCAGCAGGTCGCCGGCTCCTAGCGGACCGTCATTGCGGTTCCAGTGCAATGTGGTGGCGTGCGCTCCGGAGGCAGCGATGGGGTGATAGCCCACATCGTTGCCCTCCAGCCGCGAGCGGCCCGTGAAGGCCACCTCGACGTGACGCTCGGTCAGGCCGGGCCGGCCGAGCATCAGCGCGGCCACGTCACAGAAGCCGAGGGTGGTCGCGTCGACGGCGGCGCGGAGCTGAGCGATTTCCCACTCGTCCTTGACCAGGCGCAGCTCTGAGAGCACTGCGGCCAGCTCCGCGTCCAGGACCGGGTCTGCGCTGGTCGCCTGGCCCTCAACGCTGGCGTCGAAGCCGCGGCTGATGATGGCCTCGCCGAGCACGGCTAGTCGCTCCGGCAGTTCGGCCAGCGGGCGGCAGGTGATTCCCAGCGCCTCCGCGCGGGCCTCCAGCGAGTGCCGGCGCCCGACCCACAGCTCGCCGCTGGCGGCGTCGGTCCAGAACTCACCGTTGTCGCGCCGGGACGGCGGCACGACGAAAAGCGCATCGCCAGCTGCCGATACCGGGTCGAGGACCAGCACCCCGGCCGGGCTCTGGTCCCCTGTCAGCCACACGTAGTCGCTGCTGGGCCGGAAGGGGTAGAACTGGTCGTTGCTGCGGCGGCTGGGCTTGCCCGCCGGAATGACGACGGGCAGCGGCGCGGGCAGGTGCGCGCGCAGCTGGTCCCGGCGGGCGGCCAGCCGGGCCGCCGGCGGGGCCGGAGCCGCCGATGTTTCGGTCTGCTCGCCCCAGCCCGCGGACATGAAGTCCGCAAGTCGCGGCGAGACGGGATCGGTGAAACTGCCGGTCCTCAGGTGATCGGCGTCGGGCAGCCCGGCGTCGACCGGTACCCCGGTGTCCGCCAGCGTGGTGGCGGTCTCGCTCATGATCCGCTCAGCAGCACGTTAGTCGGGTCCGTGGCACCACGCTGCATTTACCTTCTCCCGTCTTCCCGCGCACACTGGTGCGATATTTGGGAGTACTATGTCACACACTATTAAGCTGCCGCTAGCCGACGTCGCGAGAAGAATCGCTCAGGATGCGTTGCAGCGTGCGGTGGCCCATGCGGCTCATCGCCGGATTGCTGTCGAGGTAGTACCAGACCAGGCCCGCGGCTTGCTCGAAGGCCCACGCCTTGCCGCGTTCCCACTCAAGGTCGTCGCACCCAAGGTCATCGCGAAGCATTTGCCTCGGCGCGGCCTCGAGCAAGTGCCAGGCACCCACCAGGTCCAAGGCGGGGTCGGCCGGACCCAGGCCACCGACATCGATGATCCCGGCCAGGCGCCCATCGGACACCAGCACGTTGCCGGCGATGAGATCACCGTGCGTCATCGCGTCCGGGGCTGTCCGGGGCAACGTCCGCATCGTGCTCCACATCCGGCGAAGGCGCGGTACGTCGAGTAGCCGCTCGCTGCGGTCGAAGCACATCTGCATCCAGGAGTCATGGGACCGCAGGTCGCCGCCGCGGCCAGCGCCACGGAACCTACGCCCGCGCGTATCGATAGACCGCACGCCGCTGACAAACTCGGCCAGGTCGTGCGCGAACGCGATCGACTCCGCCGGGTCATCGTCGGCCGCCGTGATGCCGGGCAGCCACGTCTGCACCGACCACGGAAGCGGGTAACCCGCCCCCGGCTCGCCCAGCGCGACTACCTCGGGAGTCGCGAAGCGCGTGCGGCCGAGGAGCTCGCGGGCCGCATCCGCCTCCGACTCCAGCCACTGCCGCGTCGTCCCGACGTCGCCGGACTGCAGCGGGAACCTCGCAACCAGCTCGTCGCCGATCCGGAAGATGGCATTGACTGTCCCCGACGATGCGATGCCCGTGATGGGCAGCGGCCGCCACTCAGGGAACTGCTCGTCCACCAGCTCACGCACCATCTGCGGTGACACGGCCAGCTGTCCGTCATGCATCTGCACACCGGAAGCGTCAGGTATTCAGGCCGCCGGCGGCAACTCAGTTTCAATGTCAGCGGCGCCTCATGCTCTAGTCTCCGGCTATGGACAACTCGCGTTTGTCGCCGGAAGAGATCCGTGCCGCTGCCGAGGTTCACGACGAACTAAGCCCTGAGTACAGGGATGCAGTGGTGGCATCGTTCTTAGAGAGAATCGATGTGGAGATCGCTGCCCGCATTGATGCACGGCTAGCTGACGTGGTCGTTGCCGGGCCTCACAGCGCGGCGCGGCCCCGATCTTCGGTCGGGGGCCGCCGTGGTCTCCTGCGGGGACTGGCGATCGGCTTCGGTGCAGCGACGATCCCGCTGCTGTGGTTCTGGGACCAAGGAACCAGGGGCCCTGGTCAGCATCCCGTGCGCGCACTGGCTCTGGTGGCCTGCCTGGCGATCGCGGTGACATGTGCGGCACGTGGCTTCTGGCGGCGTGCCCGCGGCTGACCACGCCCCGGCGGGCTGACCAGCAGAGAGTTCCGCGGGAACGCGCAGTTGCCAATCGGTGATGTCCTACGTCGGGCGGTAGCAGAGGTAGACGACGCCGCTGCCGAACCTGTGCTCCTGCGCCAGCTCCAGGTTCAGGCGGACCTGGCCAGGCAGGGACCGGGTGCCGCCGCCCACCACGGCCGGCACGACGAACAGCTGATATTCATCCACCAGCCCGGCGGCGATTGCCTGCGCCGCGAGCTGCGCGCCGCCGACAGTGAGATCACGGTCGGCCGCTGCCTTCAGTTTCCTGACCTGGTGCGGATCGAAGTCCCGCTCGATGCGCGTCCTGGCAGTGGCCGGCTCCTGCAACGTCGTTGAGTACACGATCTTCTCGGCTGCCTGCCAGATCTGCGCGAAGTCGAGCGAGACGGGCAGCTGGCCAGCGATCGTGTGCGCGGTTTCCCAGGAGCGCATCGTCTCGTACATCCGGCGCCCGTAGAGATAGGTGCCGACGGGCCGCTCAAGGTCGTTGACGAACGCGTGCACCTCCTCGTCCGGTGCAGCCCAGTCGAACCGTCCGTCTTCATCGGCGATGTAGCCGTCGAGCGACATGATCGCCGAGTAGATCAGCCTGGCCATGGCCCTCCTTCAGTCTGGTCTTCCGCTGACACAGCCAACGGGGCGTTCCCGGCAGGGCCATTGCCGTCACAGCCGTGCGGCTTGCGACGATAGCCGGATGGAGGTGCTGAACAGCCGTATCCTGTTGCGCCCTGCCAACCTAGGCCAAAGCCACCATTTTTACCGGGATCTGCTAGGTCTGGCTGTCTACCGTGAGTTCGGCGCGCCCGGCAATCCGGGCCTCGTCTTCTTTCTCGGCACTGGCTTCCTCGAGGTATCCGGGCACTTTGACGGCGCTGCCGGTCAGTCGCTCATGATCTGGCTCCAGGTGCGAGATCTTGCTGCCGAGCATGACCGGCTGCTGACGGCCGGCGTGCGCGTCCTGCGTGAGCCGGTAGCCGAGCCATGGGGACTGACCGAGATGTGGATCGAGGATCCTGACGGCGTCCGGATTGTTCTGGTGGAAGTCCCCGCCGACCACCCGCTGCGCCGGGATCCGCGATCGTCACCCGGCACCTGAGCGCCTGCCGCATGCCCAGTATCCTGCCGGATCGTGACCGTTGAAGCGCTGACGTTCCGGTTTGCGGAGGCACGCGACGCCCCGGCGATCGTCGACCTTGTGCAATCTGCCTATCGAGGTGAAGCCAGCCAGGCGGGCTGGACGACAGAGGCCGGTCTGGTTGATGGCCAGCGCACGGACCTTCAGACTGTCGAGTCACTGCTGGCCGCTCCGGGAAGCGCGATGCTCCTGGCCGAGGCCGACGGTCAGCTGGCAGGTTCCTGCCACCTTGAGCGGCGCGCAGGTGCCGAGGTCTACCTGGGCTTGTTCGCGGTTCAGCCGGAACGTCAGGGCCAGGGCTCCGGCCGCCAGATCCTGGCCGAAGCCGAGCGGATAGCCCGGCTGGACTGGGCTGCAAGCACGATGGTCATGACTGTCGTGGCGCAGCGCCTGGAACTAATCGCGTGGTACGAGCGGCGCGGCTACCTGCCTACTGGCGAGACGAAGCCGTTCCCCTACGGGGATGATCGCGGCGGCATCCCGCGGCGCTCAGATCTGCACTTCGTGGTCCTGGCCAAGCGTCTCACTGTCGCTTGACTGCGGCCGGGGGGCTGCCACCTTACGCAGCCGCAGGCTGTTCGATACCACGAAAGTCGAGGACAGCGTCATCGCCGCGGCCGCGATCAGCGGGTTCAGCAGCCCGACAGCTGCCAGCGGGATCGCCGCGAGATTGTAGCCAAATGCCCAGGCGAGGTTACGGCGGATGACGCGGTGCGTAGCGCGCGCAAGCCGAACCGCCTCAGGGACTGCGAGCAGGTCGTCGCGCAGCACGATCACGTCAGCCGCGCTGATCGCCACGTCGGTCCCTGAGCCGAGAGCGAGCGCGAGGTCGGCGACCGCCAGCGCGGGCCCGTCGTTGATTCCGTCGCCGACCATCGCCACTCGCTGGCCGGCTGCCTGCAGCCCCGCCACGTAATCGGCCTTGTCTGCCGGCAGGGCTCCGGCCCTTATCTCGTCGACGCCGGCCTGCTCACCTATCGCAGCCGCAGTGGCCTCGTTGTCACCGGTGAGCAGCACCGTCCGCAGCCCCAGCCGGCGAAGCTCGGCGATTGCCGCTGAAGCCGACGGCTTGATTGCATCAGCGACCGCGATCACGCCGCGCGCCTGGCCGGCCCAGCCGGCCAGCACCGTCGTGAGACCGCACGCCTCCAGAGCCTGGGCCTGGGCGGCGAGTGAGTCAGCGATGCCCATGCCCTGGTCTCGCAGCAGCCTCTCCCGGCCGACCGCCACGCTCACGCCGTTGACCAGACCGGTCGCCCCGAGGCCGGGAAGCGCCCTGAACCCGGTGGCTTGGGGCAGGCCACCGACCTCGGCGCGGGAAACCAAGGTGATCGCCGCGGCCACGGAGTGCTCCGAGGCCTGCTCGACGGCTCCCGCGAGCCGCAGCAACTCCGCCCGGCTGGTCCCGTCCGCCAGGACAATCTCGGTTACCGACATGGCGCCGGCCGTGATCGTCCCGGTTTTGTCCAGCACGATGGTGTCAACCGTCCGGCATGATTCAAGTGCGGCGTAGCCCTTGATGAAGATGCCTAGCTTCGCACCACGGCCGCAGGCGACGACTAGCGCCGCAGGCGTGGCCAGGCCGAGGGCGCACGGGCACGCGATGATAAGGACGGCGAGCCCGGCTGCGAAAGCGTGGCTGGGCGCGCTACCCGCGGCGAACCAGCCGATCAGCGTCGCCGCTGCCAGCACCAGGACCGTCGGGACGAAGATCGCCGAGATGCGGTCAGCCAGGCGCTGGATCGCCGCTTTCTCGGCCTGCGCCCGCTCCACCAGGCGGATGAGCTGGGCTAGCTGGGTGTCGGTGCCGACTTTGTCGGCGCGCACGACGAGCCGTCCGGCGACCGCGATGGTGCCGGCGCTGACCGTTCCGCCGATGGTGACCTCAGCCGGGACCGATTCGCCGGTCAGCGGGCTGCGGTCGATTTCGGAGTGCCCGAAGACGACTTCGCCGTCGGCCGCCACCTTCTCCCCCGGCCGCACCATGAAGGTGTCCCCGGGTCGCAGTTCCCCGACCGGGACCTGGCGGGTGGTGCCATCCGGCGCCACGACCAGGACGTCCTTGGCCCCGGCGGCGGCGAGTTCCCGCATCGCTTCGCCGGCCGTCCTTCGGCCGCGTGCCTCGAAGTAGCGGCCAGCCAGCAGGAAGGTCGTCACCGCGGCGGCTACCTCGAGGTAGATACCGCCACCCGAGGCGTGCACAAGCTCATACCGCGCGCTGTGGCCGGTGCGGCGCGCGTCCAGCACGAACATGGCGTACAGCGACCAGCCGGTCGCGGTCACGATGCCAAGCGAGACGAGGGTGTCCATGGCGAGGGCGCCGTGCCGCAGGTTGACCAGCGCGGCCCGGTGGAACGGCCAGGCGGCCCAGAGCACCACGGGCGCGGCGAGCCCGACGAGCACCCACTGCCAGCCGTCGAACCGGATCGACGGGAAGAGCGACAATGCACCGGAGAAATCCGACAGCGGGACGAAGAAGATCGCAGCAACCAGCAGCCGCCGTTTGAGATAGCGCGCCTGACCGCCACCGGGCGATTCGCTGTCGTCTGCCGCACTTGCACCGCCGGCGGCGGCTCCGGCAGCATCGGCCGCGCCCGGAGCCGCAGGGCGGGCGTCGGTCGCGGTGTAGCCGGCCCCTGCTACCGCGGCTATCAGCGTGTCAACCGTTACCTGCGGTGCTGCCAGGACGCTCGCACGCTCGGTGGCGAAGTTGACCGCGGCGCTGACCCCGTCCATCGCGTTCAGCTTCTTCTGCACCCTCGCAGCACAGGCTGAGCAGGTCATCCCGCCGATCAGCAACTCGATCTCGGTCTGCTGGCCTGCCTCAGGGAGTGTGCCGAGGTCGGCCGCCAGTGCTGGCCCGGTCACCGCCGCAGGCCTTGAGTGGCCGCCGCTAGCATGGCGGCATGCAGGAAAGCATGTTCACGGTCAAGGGCATGACGTGCAGCCACTGCGTGGCTGCCGTGCGGACCGAAGTGGCCAAAGTTCCGGGAGTCCGCGGCGTCGAGGTCGACCTCGACGCCAGCCAGGTTACCGTCCGCACCGACGGCGATCCCGAAGTGGCGGCACTGCGCGCCGCTGTCGAGGAAGCCGGCTACCAGCTGGTTGTCTAGCCTGCTGACCGGCCGGGCGACAGTCAATGCGACGAGCCGTACTGGATCGGCACCTTCACGGTCTGCGCCCGCGTCCACGCGGCGCCGGTCTGGTCAAGCTGCCAGACGGTCAGGGTCCCGCCAGCCGCGGTCAGCGCATCGACCTGGCCACTGGCCGGAAGAGCGAGCGTCGCGCTCGGCGCTGCCGGCACTGTCGGCGTTTGCCGCCAGGCCCCTGAAGGACCCGAGATCGTGGCGCCGCTGCCGCTCGTCAGCAAGACGGCCGCCGCTCCCGCGTCGCCGAATGCCGCGCTGCGGACGGCCGATCCGGCCAGCATGAGCGCCGGTGACAGAGTCCACTGGCCGCTGTCCGACCGCCAGCCGGCCACCAGCCGCGCCGCTCCGCCGGTACCGGTCTGCAGCAGCGCCACGGTGCCGGATGAGCTGGCAACCAGGCGCAGTACCCGGACTTTAGTTCCGGACAAGGCGGCTGGCAACGTCGGCCCGGCGGCCCGCCATGACGACCCGGACCTGGCGAAGATGCCGGCCACCCCGGGCTTACCGCAATCGCCGGCAACCAGCGGCGTCGCGGCCGTCGCGTAGGCCACAGCGGTGAGCGCCGTCAGGCCGCAGGCCCGGCCAGCCGCAGAGGCAGCGAGCGATTGCTCGGTGACCAGCCCCCGCCACTCGCTGCTGGTCGCAGCGGCCGAAGCGACCCGGCCCGATTTGCTGAGTGCCAGCATCTGACTGCCGCCTGGCGTGGCAGCTAGCGCGTCCGGCACGCTGGCCAGGCCTGGCGCAGGAGGCCCAGCGTTCCAGGTCTTCCCCGCGTCGCTGGTCCGGCTGACTGGCGAGAAGCTCAGGTACAGGCTCGGCCGGACGCCGGCGATCAGGCCCGGGCCGGCCAGCCCGGCTAGCGCCGGCGCGCCGTTGGTGGCGACGTCCGGCGGCGTGTCCAGCTTCCACTGATGCGAATTCGCCGTCAGCAGGAACAGCTGCCAGAACTCGTTCGGACCGGACTTCGCACCCATCGGCAGCACTGCCCAGGTCGCCTGGCTCGTCGCTGCCGACTCGGCCAGCGACATCGCCTGCGGCAAGGCAGCGCGAGATGCCGCAGCCGGCGACGGCGCCTTCGTGCTGCCGCAGCCGGCGCACAACACGAGTGCTCCGACCGCGAGCATGCCGATCTTGCCAGGTAGCCTCATCACTGCTTCAGGGCCTGTTCGGCAGCGTTGGCGAGTTCCGTCGCGAATGACGAAACGGTGGGGGCGGTGCCCGGTCCAGGGTTGAAGTTGAGTTCCTCGCGAAGCTGGCCATTGGTGCCGATGACGAACGCTGCGTCGTTGTGCCCGAGCATGGACCCGGCCGGCGACGTTTCGGAAGCGATCCCGTACTTCGCCCAGATCGGCCGCAGTTGCGCGGGCGCGCCAGTCAGGTACAGCCAGTTGTGCAGGCTGGTGAGCCGCTCCTGCTGATCAAACGCCCGCAGGTAGCTGACGTCGCTGTACAGCGGGTTGATGTTGACGGCGACGAGTGCTACCTGGCTGGCATGGCCTGCCAGCAGCAGGCCGGCCTGGCGGAACTCCTGCGCGATCAGCGGGCAGTCGGTGACACACACCGGGTCGAGGAACGTCAGCAGGATCGCCTTGCCGTGCAGGCTGGCCAGCGAGACCTTGCGGCCGTCCTGATCGGTCAGAGCGAAGCCGGGGGCAGGCGAGTTCAGCGGCGCGCTGGTCCCGTCGACCGATTGCGCGAGGATCGGCGATGCCGCGTCGTTTGCCTGCGCCGCGGCCATCGGCACCGCGCCCAGCAGGATGACGCCGATCGCCCCGGCCGAAGCGACGGAGGCCAGGCTGGCGGCCGCCATGGCGCCGGATAGGTTCGCGGGCTTGAGGCGCTCGCGCCAGTTTGACCTTGCCGGAATTACGACCGGGAACGCCGGAGTTGCGGCCGGCTGTACCTCCTGAGCCGGCTCGGTTGCCGGCTCGCTGGTCTCCTGCGCGCCAGCGGCGGCCGGCATCGGAGTCAGGGCCAGGTAGCTGGCCGTGGCGAGCAGCAGCATCGGGATCATGCTGTTCGGGTCGGTGCCAAGCCCGCCGAGGAAGCCCATGTCCTGCACTAGCACCCAGTCGGCGAGCCCGAATACCGCCAGCGCGATCAGGGCGACGCGGACGATGCGGGGATTCTTGATTGCGAACGCCACGCCAGCCGAGCCGAGCACGAGGACAGTTATGAGGTTGACCGCGAAGCCGTTGGCACGCACGAACGATCCGAACCCTGAGACCAGATCGGCTAGCGCGCTCGGCTGCGACAGTGCGGCCATGGACTGGACCATGGACGTCAGCGAGCCAGGCTGGCCGTGTACCTCGCCCTGCCAGAAGCCGCGCCCCGGCCAGGCCTGCAACACGGCCATGCCGACCAGGAATACCCCGAAGCAGCGCGTCATCAGGGCTCCGGTGCGCGCCGAGCGCCAGATCCCGGCCGGCAGCGCGAGCAGCGCCCCGGCGACGACGTAGCAGAGGGCAGCACCCGGTGCGCCCGTGAGCCAGCTCAAGCCCGGCGCGAAGATCCCGCCAAACGACTCACCGAATACCCAGACCACCAGGCCCCAGCCCACTGAGACCAGCCCGGCGAACTGCGACAGCCGTCCCCGGCTCGCGAGTAGCAGCCAGATCCCGATCCCGACCTGAATCCACACCGCGGCGGCCGCAGACTGAATCGGATGGTAGGACCAGGTCGTGCCGGCCCAGTTCACCAGGTGCTGAACCCAGGACGGCGAACTTTGCGCAGTCGGCTTGATGACCTGGGATGGCAAGCCGACTGCCATGCCCGGCTGGGCCTGCAAGATCCCGTCCACGATCCACAGCAGTCCGAATCCGATGCGCAGCACCCGCCGCGCTGGCGCCTCGGGCTGCCGGGTGTCTCGTTGCGGGTCGGCCGGGCCCGTGCCGCGGAACTCGCGCACGCTGACCCAGGCCAGGGAAAGCACGATGAACAGCAACGCGGCGACGAGGCCCTGGTGGAGCAGGGCGGTCTTGAAGGCCGCCACGACCGTAGGGTCGTGGATGTTGATGCCGCTGTTCATTCCGGGCATAGTGCCTGGCCCTTCACAGCTCAGATGTCGGCAGTGGTGGCACGGTCGCGTTTTCTCACGATCTGCTGGCGTGCGGAGGTACTACGAACTGTAGTACGGCGGACCCGGGCGTTCTGTCGCAGGTCGCGGCAAACAGACTAGCTGGCTGACGGCGGCCGGGCGCTCGCTGATCGCCGGGTGACGAGGAAAGTGACGAAAATATAATCCTGACCTGCCCTGCGACTCGCATCGGGATACCCGCGAGCCAGGCAGTGTCATGGAGTTCCCGGAGGCGTGACGCTGGCCGCCACGGTCACCACGCCCGCGTGCCGGAACCGCAACCGCAGCAGCACGGTCTCGCCTGACATCAGCGCCCGAGGGCGAATCAGCACCAGGTCAGCGCTGAACGGGCTGAGGCTGATGCTGCCACCAGCCGGGATGACCAGCCCGCCGGCTGCGACGGCGGGATGCTGCGTCACCGCGCGAGTGAGAACCACGCGCGCGGCCGCCGGGCTGCTGGCAGAGACGAGGACGTCCGCGGCCTGCGTCAGATTTCGTATCGTCAGATACGCAGCGGCGTTCTTGCCGGCCGCGCCGCTAGTGGTGTAGGAGACCATCGGTACAGCGGCCTGGGTTACCTGGATCCGGACCCGGCTGAGTCTCCCGCCGCCACCGCTGACGACCCACGCGGCGAGCACGACGACCAGGATGACGCTGCAGGCCAGCGGCGCGACAGCGGCACGCGCCAGGTCCGCTGCCCGGCTTCGCGCAGCTGCCCTCGCGGCCGTGGTGGCTGTCGCGGTCATCGTCTGGCGCGCCGCGGACGGAAGCGACGCAGCAGCAGGCTGTTGGAGACGACGATCAGCGAGCTGGCAGCCATCGCGACGCCGGCGAACAGCGGATTAAGGTAGCCAAGCGCCGCCAGGGGGATCGCGATGACGTTGTAGCCGAATGCCCAGGACAAGTTAATCCTGATGACCGCCAGCGTGGCCCTGGCGAGCTGAATCGCGTCGGCGATGACGCCAGGGTCCGCGCTGGTCAGCGTGAGGTCGCTGGCGCCGATGGCCGCGTCGGTCCCTGACGCCATGGCCATGCCGAGGTCGGCGGCGGCGAGCGCGGCAGCGTCGTTCACCCCGTCGCCGACCATAGCGACTGCGTAACCGGCTTCCTGCAACTCGCGCACGACCCGCGCTTTGGTAGCCGGCTGCGCGGTGTCGATGACGTCCCCGGCCGGAATGCCAAGCTGACCGGCGACAGTCACCGCGGCCTGGCGGCTGTCGCCGGTCAGCAGCAACAGCCTCAGCCCCAGCTTGCGCAGCCGGGCGATGGCCGCGACACCACCGGCACGTGGCGTGTCGCCAATCGCGAACACGGCCCGAGCCTGGCCTTGCCAGCCGACCAGGACCGCTGTCCAGCCGTCCGCACCTGCCTGCGCCACCGCGGCGCTCAGCTCGACCGGGACGGCGAGTCCGGACTCGGCAACGAAGCCTTCGTTCCCGACGATCACCAGATCGCTGGTTACCAGGCCGCGCACGCCTGAGCCGGCGACGCTCGTGAACTGCGAGACGGTGGGGAGCGGACCACAGCGCCGGGTGGCCTCGATCACGATCGCCTGCCCGGCCGGATGCTCGGACGCAGCCTCGACCGCGCCCGCGTACCGCAGCGCCGCGGCTTCGTCGCAGTCCGGCGTTGTGGTGATGCGCTGCACCGTCATCGTCCCGGTGGTCAGGGTTCCGGTCTTGTCCAGCACCAGGGCCTTGATCCGGCCGGCCGTCTCCAGCGACTGGGCGCTGCGGATCAGGATGCCGAGCTCGGCGCCGCGACCGAGGGCAGCCATCAGCGCGGTCGGCGTGGCCAGGCCGAGCGCGCACGGACAGGCGACGACCAGCACGGCAACACTCGCGCTCCACGCGCTCGCGCCCGATACCCCGGAGCCCAGCCAGAACCCCAGTGTCACGACCGCAAGCGAGATCACACAGGGCACGAAGACGCCGGCCACCTTGTCGGCAAGCCGTTGCGACCTGGCCTTGCTGGCCAGCGCTTCGGTAACCAGCCTGGTGATGTGCGCAAGCGTGGTATCGGCGCCGACCCTGGTGGCCCGGACGACGAGCCGGCCGGTCACGTTCATCGTGCCGCCGATCACCTCATCGCCGACCGTCACTTCCTGCGGCACCGACTCGCCCGTCACCATGGCAGCGTCGATAGCAGACGCACCGCCGGTGATCAGGCCGTCGGTGGCAACCTTCTCGCCGGGCCGCACCACGAACTCCTCGCCGGCCTGCAGCGCCTCTACGGCGATCGTCTGCTCAGCGCCGGCCCGCAGCACATGCACGTCCTTGGCCGCGAGCGCGGCAAGTGCGGTGAGGGCGCTGCCGGAGCGCGCCTTGGCTCGCGCCTCCAGGTACCGGCCGGCCAGCACTGCCGTGGTAACGCCGGCGGCTGCCTCCAGGTAGATGGACTGCCCGCTGGCCAGGCCGAAGGTCAGCGCGAACGGCATGTGCATGCCGACAGCACCCGCGCCGCCGAACAGCAGCGCGTACACCGACCAGCCGAAGGACGCGATGACTCCGAGGCTGACGAGCGTGTCCATCGTCGCAGTGGCGTGCCCGAGGCCGCGCCAGGCAGTGGCGTGCAGCGGCCAGGCACCCCAGATGGCCACCGGTGCCGCCAGCAGCAGGCTCACCCACTGCCAGCCAGGGAACTGGGCGGCCGGGACCATAGCCAGCACGATGGTGCCCGTCGCCAGTGGCGCACAGGCAGCCAGTCGCCGGCCAAGCTGCCGGGTTGCCTGATCGTCGGGGGTCCGGCCAACTCCGCCGCCAGCAAGTTCAGCCGTGTACCCGGCGGTCTCGATCACGCTGATAAAGTCGGTCGGCTGCCGGCCGCCGCTGCTGGTGACGTAAGCGCGCTCGGTCGCATAGCTGACGGTCGCGGTGACCCCGTCCAGCCTGTTGAGCTGACGTTCGATCCGCATGGCGCACGACGCACACGTCATTCCGCCGACGGCGAATTCCAGCAACTCGCCAGAGTCTGGCCTCTGCTGGGCGGGTCTCGGGTCGGCCTGGGTGGTCACCGCCCGGATCGCCCGCCCATCGGCATGTGCATGGTGCTGCCAGGGCCTTGCTCAGAATGCGTGAGCGCAACGGGCCCGAGGCGCACGCCCACGGCGTATGCGCCGGCGAACATGACCACAAGCAGCAGGACGAACGCGAGCAACCGCGCTGCCGGGCTCACCATCTAGTCATCTCCGGAACTGCCGTGCGGGGGGAGCCAGCTTGCGACTTCGCCGCTCGCACTCGGTCGCTTGCTGGTAATAGCTCCGTGCATTGTGCCAGGCATATCCACGTTGGGTGCCAGCGCGGTCAGCATTTCCGAGCGGTACCCCTGCGCGAATTACCCCTCAGGGGTTTGCGGCATTACCCCCCATGGGTTTAGCTAATTACCCCCCAGGGGTTTTAGAAGATACCCGGCGGGGGTTATCTGAGGCATTAAGTCCCAGCGTCTTACCAGGTCATAGCAGGTTGCAGGGACCCAGCCAGGAGTTCTAAGCTCCTGCCGCAAGATTATTCCTGACCCGCGAATAATTCCTGCCGCGAGCATTGAGACAATCCGTTTGTGGTGCTGATGGCAGGGGCGGTTTTATGGATCCCGTCAGGCGTACGCCGCCGATCGCGATCCAGCCGCCAGACTGGAGACCCGACCATGGTGAGTGACGGCGCGGCGCTGCCCGGCCGGCTGCAGGCCGGCGGACGGAGCACGGCCGCAGCCGAGCTAGCCCCGCTTCCGGACGCCCGGCGCTGGCTGCAGCTAGGCCTCGCAGCCATCTGGCTACTCGACGGCGTCCTGCAGTTCCAGTCGATGATGTTCACCGGAGCGTTCAGCCAGACGCTGGCCGGCACTGCGGGCGGCAACCCGGCCGTGATCGCCGATCCGATCAACTGGGCCGCCCGGCTGATTGCGGACCACCCGGTGGCTACGAACACGACGTTCGCCATGATCCAGGTACTGCTCGGACTCGGTATTGCCGGCCGGCGCACCCTCAAGGTCGCGCTGGCGGCCTCGATCGCCTGGTCGCTTGGGGTCTGGTGGTTTGGCGAGGGCCTCGGTGGCATCTTGAACGGCGGCGCAAGCCCGGTCAACGGGGCGCCAGGAGCGGTGATCCTTTATGCCCTGCTGGCCGTGCTGCTGTGGCCCGCGGACGCGAGCCGAGATGACGCCCGTCCGG
>DASXIA010000101.1:0-2268 GCA_036488155.1 Streptosporangiaceae bacterium
CACCGTCCATCAGCACATCCCGCACCAGAAGATGTACTTCATCGCTAACCTCGCCGAGGCCATCTCCAAGAAACACCCCCACGTCACCGCTGGGCAGTGCAGCGGCTCGCTGCTCATCCGCTCGGTGAAGGTGTGGAAGGCCTGACCAGATGTCCGGTAGCTGACCGCGGCGGCCGCCGTGACCGCCGCGCGGGGGAGGCTCGGGATCCGGAAGAACCGAGTTAATCGAGCGCGGCGGCAGCGGCGCCGGCAGCGGCGGGCAGCGCTCCGGCGATGTGGTTGATAGCGGCATCGTCGTGAGCGGCCGACAGGAACCAAGCCTCGTACGGTGACGGCGGCAAATACACGCCGGCGTCCAGCATCGCGTGGAAGAAGGCCGCGTACGCCTGGGCCGACTGACCGCGAGCGGCACCGAAGTCATGGACCGGTTCGTCGATACCGAGGAAGAACGAGAACAGGCTGCCGGCCTCCTGCAGCCGGAACGGCACCCCAGCCCCGGTCAGGGCCTCAGCCGTGAGCTTGGCTACCGTGGAGGCAGCCTGGTCCACCCGGCTGTATACCTCGCCAGTGCACTCGCGCAGCGTCGCGAGGCCAGCGGCGGTGGCCAGCGGATTCCCGGACAAGGTGCCGGCCTGATAAACCGGCCCGGACGGCGCAAGCAGGTCCATGATCTCGGCTCGCCCGCCGAAGCCGGCCGCCGGCAGGCCGCCACCCATGACCTTGCCGAAGGTCATCAGGTCGCCCGCTACGCCTTCGCGGCCGTACCACCCCGACCTGGTCACCCGGAAGCCGGTGAGCACCTCGTCCATGATGAGCAGCGCACCGTGCTCGGCACACAGGCCGCCCAGCAGCTCGTTGAAGCCCGAAGCCGGTGGAACGACACCCATATTCGCCGGGCACGCTTCGGTGATCACGCAGGCGATCTCGCTGCCCCGCTCGGCGAATGCCTGCCTGACTGCCTCAGCGTCGTTGTACGGCAGCACCACAGTGTCGGCGGCGGAGGCACCGGTAACACCGGGTGAGTCCGGCAGCCCGAAGGTAGCCACGCCCGACCCCGCGGCAACGAGCAGCGCGTCGACGTGACCGTGGTAACAGCCGGCGAACTTCACGACCAACTGGCGACGTGTATACGCGCGTGCTAGCCGGAGAGCCGTCATGGTTGCTTCGGTGCCGGAGCTAACCAGCCGCACCCGTTCGACCGGAGCCCTAGCCGCGATCTCGGCTGCGAGTTCGCCTTCTGCTTCCGTCACGGTGCCGAACGAGGTGCCGCGGGCCGCAGCAGCCTGCACGGCCGATACAACAGCCGGGTGCGCGTGACCGAGAATCATCGGTCCCCACGAGCACACCAGGTCGACGTAGCGGTTGCCGTCGACATCGATCAGGTATGGCCCTTCGCCCGATGCCATGAAGACCGGGGTTCCGCCCACCGAGCCGAACGCACGAACCGGCGAGTTCACTCCGCCAGGCAGGATCGCACTAGCGCGCGCAAACAACTCCGCGGATCGGTTACGTCCGCTGCCTGAGGTCATCGACCAGTCTCCTCGCACGCGTCGGCCAACATTTCTAGCACCGGGACACCGTCGGGCAGTTGGAAGCTGGCTGGCTCCCTAAGCCATCGGGCTGTCCCGCTGCTGCCGTGGCGAGACGGAGGCGCGAGCACGTAGCTATCCCGGCAATGCCAGCGTAGCCCGCTGATTTCTGCGACTTCTTCGGGCTCGCAGTCCAGGTGGCAGGACCACCACTCGTTCTCGTCGGCGGGCGCTCCTCGGGTGCGGACAAAAAAGTGTGCCCGGTTCCCGGCGCTGATCGCCACCGGGCCGGGCCGCAGGCCAGACTGCTCCATCCGCGACAGCGCCGTCATCCCGGCTGCCGCCGAGACGTCGAGTACATCGAAGATCCGGCCGGTTACCAGGACCACATTCGCCTCGGGCATCGTCAGCCACCATCGGGCGACAAGCTCCGGATCCGTGCTCGCCAGCAGCTGCCAGGCCGGCGACATGGGATGCGCGCCAGGCGACGGACAGCCAACGCGGTCGCATGAGCATGACCGACCGCCTGGGGAGGACCTGCCACCTGGGGAGGAACGCTGCATCCGGCCGGGCGCAAATGCGCCTGGGCAGACCGGCCAACCCATAGTGGCATACCGGATGGCGGCATCCGCCATCCTGCACGCAGTCCTGCGACTCCGGCCGCGAAGCACCACTTCAACCAATTGGCCTCACTCCCGCCCCGGCCCCGGAACCAATAGCATCGATGATGCACGGCCTG
>DASXIA010000426.1:0-3620 GCA_036488155.1 Streptosporangiaceae bacterium
CCGGCGTTCTGACCTGCGACTGGCGACCCGGCTCAGTGTGGTAGCGGGAGGATCGGGCGTCGTAGTCGACCGTCAGTTCCTCGGACACTGGCAGCGACCGGCAGGTGAGTTGCGTCACATCCGCACCTCACCGGAGGCTAGACGGACCCGGCAGGTACCGTACACCCCGCCCTTGCACGCGAACGGCAGATCCGGCCGGGCGAGCTGTGCACCGTCGAGCACCGGCACGTCAGCTACGGGTTCGGCGTGCTTTGCAGTCTCCAATCGTGACCGTTCCAGATCTCGGCCAGCGTCCGGTCGCTTTTGGAGACGCTCGGGTCGTAGCTGAACCCCACCGCTGCACAGCGGGACTTGGTGGCGCAGGACACATGCTGCAAGGTATCGCCAGGATTGGGCGCGGAGGTCTGGACAGGATGCTGGGTCGTCCACACCCGGCCGTTCCAGGATTCGACCAGCGGGCGGGCGAACGAGCCTCCCGCCGAGAAGGTGTAGCCGGACGCGAAACAGCGGTTCCGCGCCGGGCACGAAGCGCCGATGAAGGCCGACGCCGCCCGGCGCAGCGTCGAGATGTGCCACTTACGGCCGGTCCAGACCTCGGCGAAGGCGTGGTACAACTTGCCGCGGGTGTTGTCCTCGGTGTTGCCGACCGCTATGCACTGCTTGGCCGCCGGGCACGAGATCCCCTGGAAATCCGTGAAGCGCTGCCTAGGCACCTGGGGCGTCGCCAGCAGCTTCCACTGGCCGTCGTGCCAGCGTGCAGCAAAGGGTACGTTTCGGCCCGATGCGCTCGTATAGTTGCCCACGGCCATGCAATTCCTCGAATCGAAGCAGGCCAGGCCGCCGAGTTCGCTGTTACGGGCGCGGCCGGGTCGTGGAACCGCGATTCGCCGCCAGGTTGTGCTGTTCTTCCAGGCGTAGGCCGCGTCTTGGAAATGTCGCGCGGTCCCGGCCCAACCGATTACGAGGCAGAACGTGGTCGTCGGGCAGGCGACGTCGTCGAGTCCGGAGGTTGGCGTTCCGGCCGGACCTGCGGCTGTGACGATGCGCCATGCGGAGCCGTTCCACGCCTCGGCCAAGTTCGCGGTGGCACCGCGCGTGCGTGCCCAGTGGTCTCCTACGAACAGGCAATTGGCCTGCGAAGCGCAGGAAACCTCATTGGCGAAGATATTGCCGCCACGTGACGGGCTGGGTACGGGTTCGGCGACCCAGTTACCTCCGCTAAACATCTCCGAAAGCGCGGGCGTGTGACCGTTCAGGCTGTAGCCACCGACTGCCATGCAGAACGCGCTGCTCGTGCACGAGTCGCTGCCGAGGTAGTCGTTCCGGCCCCCGGCTGTCAGAGCGGCCGCCAGGCGCGCCCGCGCTATCTGGTGGCCAGTGCTGGCACTCGCGGCAGTTGCCGAGAGCGCGAGGGCGAGCGCTAACGTGCTTACCGTCGATCCGACAAGCATGAGACGGCGCAATCGCGGCATTTTCCCGCCCTTCTTTGACCTTCTCGTCTACGACGTTGTAGCTGGTTCGGCAGCCTAGTAGTCCAGCCATTTCTAAGACAAGAAGCCACGGCGGTTATTGCGCTGATGTAGCCAATGTTCGCGGATAAGCCAGGCAGATTCCGCGCTTCACGGTTACGGCGCCGATTTCGCAGTACCCGGTGCCGTCATCGAATGCGCGGTCACGCGTCGTAGTCGACCGTGAGTTCATCGGACACCGGCAGCGACTGGCAGGTGAGCACGAAACCCGCGTCAAGCTCCGATTGCTCCAGCGCGAAGTTGCGTCGCATCCGCACCTCACCGGAGACAAGACGGGCCCGGCAGGTACCGCACACCCCGCCCTTGCACGCGAACGGCAGATCCGGCCGGGCGAGCTGCGCCCCGTCGAGCACCGGCACATCAGCCGGGATGGTCGCAGTCGTCCGCCGCCCGTCCAGCACGATCGTGACCTCGCAGCCGCCGGTGAGCGGCTTCTCCTCGTGGTGCTCTTGCTCCGGCGGCACGTCCTCCACGTAGAACAGCTCGCGATGCACCCGGCCAGCCGGCACCCCCAGGTCCGCCAGCACTTGCATGGCATCGGTGACCATGCCGTACGGACCACACAGCCACCAGTGATCGGTGTCCGTCACGTCGCAGAGGGCAGGCAGAATTCTCCGCAGCCGGTCGGCGTCCAGCCGCCCGCTGAACAACTCCACCTCCTGCGGCTCGCGAGACAAGACGTGCACGAGCTGGAGTCGGCCAGGATAGGAGTCCTTCAGGTCGGCGATCTCGTCGGCGAACATCACCGACTCCGCCCGCCGGTTCCCGTACAGCAGCGTCGCTTCTGACGCAGATTGAGCGAGCGCCGACGCAGCAATCGACAGCACCGGGGTGATCCCCGAACCAGCCGCGATCAGCACATGCCGGCCGGGGCTGGAGAGGTCAGCAGTAAAGGATCCGGATGGCGGCTGGACCTCGATCCGGTCACCTGGCCGAACGTCGTTGACCAGCCAGCCAGACAACGCGCCGCCCGGTACCTCGCGCACGCCGATCCGCAGCGGCTGGCCGGCGGGAGCGCAGATCGAATACGACCGCCGCTCGTCTGTCCCGTTCACGACCCGCCGTAGGGTGAGCGACTGGCCGGGCTGGAACGCGTAGTCGTTCGCCAGCTCGCCCGGCACGTCAAAGGTGACTGCGGCAGCGTCATCGCAGAGCCGGTCCACCCGCGCAACCGTCAGCTCGTGAAATTGCCGCCGGCCGGCGCGGCTTACCTCCGGGGCGATCGCAGCCACGTCAGATTTCCTTCACGTGCTCGAAGGGCTCCGCGCAAGCCCGGCACCGGTACAGGTCCTTGCAGGCGGTCCCGCTGAACGCGGCCGTTCGCACGGTATCGGCCGATCCGCATACCGGGCAGTCGACCCGCGGACCGCGTGCGAACAACGTCAGCGGTACCGCTCCATCGGGCTTCGGGCGGGAACGGGGTGGTGCGATGCCAGCCTCAGCCAGCTTGCGGCGGCCTTCGGGGCTGATGAAATCGCTTGTCCAGGGCGGGCTGAGCACCGTCCGCACCTCGACATCGGCGAAGCCTGCCGCACCGAGTCGGCTCGCCACCTCCGCCCGCATCTCCGCAATAGCGGGACAGCCCGAGTATGTGGGAGTCAATGAGACCACGACGCGCGTGCCAGCCACCGCGACGTCGCGAAGGATACCGAGGTCAGCGACCGTCAGCATGGGCAGTTCGGGGTCGGGTACTGACTGCGCGACCTGCCGCGCCCGCACGAGCATGGCCCGGTCCAGTGTCTTCACCATGTCGCCCCCGGCATCACACGGGCAACGCTCTGCAGTTCGGCCAGCAGGTAGCCCATTGCCTCGGTGTGCACGCCGTCCCGGCCGGCCTGCCCGGACACACCGGCCAGCCCGGCTACCTCCGGCCAGTCGAGCCCGGCCTCGGCTAGCACCTTGCCGAGCACGACGTCGAACTCGGGCCTCAGCTGCGCAGGATTGACCGCCACGCCGGCGAGCCGTTCCTCCACTGCTGATGACGCGAATAGCTCATCCACCAGGGGCGCGACGGCCGTCAAGCCGGCCTCCATCCGCTGCCGGGAGTAGTCGGTGCCATCGCCGAGCCGGATGACCCACTGCGCCGCGTAG
>DASXIA010000124.1:0-5710 GCA_036488155.1 Streptosporangiaceae bacterium
AGAGCAGGTCCGGATCGCCCGAGAGGCCCACGGCGACGTCGAGGCGGCGCTGCTGGCCGCCCGAGAGCCGCCCGACCCGCTCGTCCCGCTTCTCGGTGAGCCCAACCGCCTCGATGACGTCGTCACGGCCGAGCGGGTGGGGGTAGAGGGCCCGGAACTGGTCGATGACCTCCGCGACGGTCAGGTAGCGCTCGACACCGGTCTCCTGGAGGACGATCCCGATCCGCCGCCGGTACTCGAGCTCCGAATCACCGGGGTCGAAGCCGAGCACCGTCGCCTCGCCGCCGGTGCGGTGGCGGTGGCCCTCGAGGATCTCCACGGTCGTGGTCTTGCCGGCTCCGTTCGGCCCCAGCAGCGCGAACACTTCGCCGCAGTTGATGTCCAGGTCAAAGCCGTCGACGGCGAGCGCCTCGCCGTAGCTCTTGCGTAGCCCGCGCACCTGGATCGCGGTTTCACTGCTCATGCCATCTAGCGTGGCGGTCGGCGGCGCCCCGCGCGCCGGTCAACCGGTTGCTTCTGCTGTCCACCATCCGGTGGACAGCAGCGGGACAGCAACACCCCGCCACCGACCGACGCCCGCGTACTCCGGCGGCGTCAGGCCGCAGACGGCACGGTCACGACACCCGGCGCCGGCCTGCCGACTCGCAGCGCCGCCCCGATGTCTTGCATGATCCGACCCGGCTCGGTCCGCAGTTGCCGCGGACTAACGTGCAAGACCCGGATCCCCGCAGCGGTCAGACGACGGTCGCGCTGCATCGTCGCTTCCCAGTCATCGGGGGCGAAGTGCCACTCCCGTGAGTCGATTTCGACAGCAACGCCGTGGTCGGGCCACCAGGCATCGGGCCTGGCGAGAAAAGCCCCGTTGACATACAGCGAAGGGTTGAACAGTGGCTGCGGCAGCCCTGAATGCCGGACAAGGTCCCGGAAGTCCCCCTCTGCGGGTGATCTGATGCCGTCCGCGACTTCGGCGAGCACTGACCGCAGCAGCCAGGATCCCCGCACCGGCCCAGCGGCGAGCTCCGCGGCCAGGTCCGCGACCGTGCACCGGCCCTGCTGGACCGCGCTCGCCACGATGGTCCGGACCTGTGCCCGGTCGGCCAGGCCGCGAACCGTATCGGCAACGGACCTGGCCGCAGGCGCATACCGCACCGCCAGATCCTGTGTCTCAGCATGCGGCAGCCGCCAGGTGCGGTGGATAACTACGAAAGCACGGCTGCCGCACTGGCGGCCGGCTGGCACGAGCACGTCGATCCGGCGCTTCTCCGGCGCCCGGAGCCGGTACCAGCGCAACGCAGCAGGCCCGGTAATGACGCTCAACCGTCCCGCGTACAACAGAGCCGCCGTCTGTAATTGCTCGCTCGTCGGCTCCCCGGTAGCCGTCAGGTAGACGCCGGGCAGCAGCCGCTGCCACGGCCCGCCGGGTCGGTAGCGATGCCTCAGCCCGTCTGGGGTGATACCGCAGGACAGCGCCTGCGCTCTCGACAGGATGCCGCGTTGATACCCAAGCAGCCAGGCGATCTCACGGTCATCGAAAGTCACAGCGCAGAGACTGGCAGCCGATACCGACAATTTGGCCATCCAGGGCCCGCAGGCTGCCGAAGTCAGAAATGGATGTTGATCTGCTGGTGCTATAGGCCCACCAGATTCACATCGATCTTGGGCAGCCAGCTCCATGATCACGGCGGTGCCGCCGATACGCGCGTGCGCACCGTGGCGGCAGGCGCTATCCTGGCGGCCATGAACACCGACAGCCACCCCATCCCGGCCAAGCCAACGCTGGACGGCCTTGAGGACAAGTGGACGCAGCGGTGGGCCAAGGAGCGTGTAGTACAGGTTTGACCGCTCCAGGAGCCGCGGCGACGTCTACGCAATTGACACTCCCCCGCTAACCGCCAGCGGCTCCCTTCACCTCGGGCACGCGTTCTCCTACAGCCAGACCGACGTCATCGCGCGCTTCCAGCGGATGCGCGGCAAGGCAGTTTTCTACCCGGTCGCCTGGGACGACAACGGCCTCGCCACCGAGCGCCGCGTCCAGAACTACTACGGCGTGCGCTGCGACCCCGCGCTCCCCTACGAGCCGGGCTTCACGCCGCCGGCCATCGGCAACGCCCGGCAGTCAGCCAGCCCCGCCAACCAGGTCCCGGTCTCGCGGCGCAATTTCGTGGCGCTGTGCAGGCAGCTCACCAGCCAGGACGAGCGCGCGTACGCCGAAGCATGGCGTCGCCTGGGCCTGTCGATGGACTGGGAGATCAGTTACCGGACCATCGACGACCGCGTGCAAGCGGTCTCCCAGCTCGCGTTCCTGCGCAACCTCGCCAGAGGCGAGGCCTACCAGGCCGAGGCTCCGGCGCTGTGGGATGTCACCTTCGGCACCGCCGTGGCGCAGGCCGAGATCGAGGACCGGGAGACACCCGGCACGTTCCTCCGCCTGGCGTTCGCGCTCCCGGCCGGCGCGGATGACAGTCCCCATGACAGGGAACGGGCTCATTCCGGCCAGTCACCCGCCAGCCGCGCCGAAGTCGTGGTGGCGACTACCAGGCCGGAACTGCTGCCCGCATGCGTCGCGCTCGTCGCGCACCCGAGCGATGAGCGGTACGCGAAGCTGTTCGGCTCGACCGCGACGACGCCAGTGTTCGGCGTCACGGTGCCCATACTCCCCCACCGGCTCGCCGATCCGGCTAAGGGCACCGGCCTGGTGATGGTGTGCACGTTCGGCGACATGACGGACGTGACCTGGTGGCGTGATCTTCAGCTGGAAACGAGGCCAGTGCTCGGCAAGGACGGACGGCTGCTGCCCGAGTCACCAGCCGGGCTCACTAGCGAGGCGGGGCGAGCTGCCTACGCGCAGCTCGCGGGCAGGACGGCCAAGGCCGCCCGCCAGGTGGTCAGCGACATGCTGCACGCGGCGGGCGCGATCCGCGGCGAGCCCGAGCCGGTCCGGCACGCGGTCAAGTACTACGAATATGGCCAGGCGCCGCTGGAGATCATCACCACCCGGCAGTGGTACCTGCGGAACGGCAGCAGATCGAAAGACCTGGCGAACGCGCTGATCGGCAGAGGGCGCGAACTGCAGTGGCACCCCGACCACATGCGGACCAGGTACGAGCACTGGGTGGAGGGCCTGACCGGCGACTGGCTGATCAGCCGGCAGCGCTACAACGGAGTCCCGATTCCCCTCTGGTATCCCATCAGCGCGGCTGGCTTGGTGGAGCGCGACAAGCCGATAGTGCCAGCCGAGGCTGACCTGCCGGTCGACCCTGCCGCGAACACACCCCAGGGCTACCGGCCAGAGCAGCGCGACCAGCCCGGCGGGTTCACCGCCGATCCGGATGTGATGGACACCTGGGCAACATCCTCGCTGACACCGCAGATTGCCGGCGGCTGGCCGTACGACGAGGATCTGATGAGCCGGGTGTTCCCGATGGACCTGCGGCCGCAGGCGCACGAGATCATCCGGACCTGGCTGTTCTACACGGTGCTGCGTTCGCACGCCGAGTCCCGCGTGCTGCCATGGCGGCACGCGGCAATCTCCGGCTGGATCCTGGACCCGGACCGGAAGAAGATGTCCAAGTCCAAGGGCAACGCGGTGACTCCGATGGACCTGCTGCGCGAACACGGAACCGACGCCGTCCGGTACTGGGCAACGAGCGCGCGCCTCGGCGTGGACACGGCCTTCGACCTGGCCCAGATCAGGGTCGGCCGGCGGCTGGCTATCAAGATCCTTAATGCTGGCAAGTTCGTGCTGAGCTTCGAGCCCGCAGCCGACTGTGATCAAGGCCAGCACAACGCGAGCGGGAACGGCGGCGGCGAGCACAACGGCGGCCCGCACCGCATGGCCGAGCACCGCGCGAGCCAGATCACCGAGCCGATCGACCGGGCCCTGCTGCGCCGGCTTAGTACCGTGGTCGGCCAGTGCACCAGTGCGCTGGACGCGTACGATCACGCGACCGCGCTCGAGCAGGCCGAGCGTTTCTTCTGGTTCTTCTGCGATGACTACCTGGAACTGGTGAAGGCGCGCGCTTACGGCGAGCAGGGAGCGGCGGGCGCGTCGTCCGCTATCGCGACGCTCCGGCTGGCGCTGTCGCATGTGCTGCGGCTGCTCGCGCCGTTCGTGCCGTTCGTGACCGAGGAAGTCTGGTCCTGGTGGCAAGACGGTTCGGTGCACCGGGCCGCGTGGCCGGACGCTGCCTGGCTACGCGAGCAGGCAGGTCCGGGCGACGAATCAGTGCTCACGGCTGCGGCTGCAGCCATTGCTGCCATCAGGAGAGCGAAATCGCAGGCGCGGTTGCCGATGAAGAACCTGGTGCCGCTGCTCATCGTGACAGCGGGACAGCAACGCATTGATGCGCTGGCCGCTGCCAGCGACGATGTCAGGTCAGCTGGCTGGGTCACGGCGATCGAGTTGCGTGCAACGGATGGGGCGGAGCCAGCCCACGAGGTCGTGGTGCAGTGAGCCCCGCCCCTCCCCTCCTATCCGCCGACTAGCAGCAACGCGCCCAGCAAGGATGACGGCCAGCCGCCAGTCAGACCACGGATGAGCTAGCCGCGGGAAAAATACGCACCAAGCGCCAAAGCGCGCCCTCGTGCAACGGATTCCCCGGCCGCAGTCTCATGGCAGCGCCACGCCCGCGTCCGTGATGGCGCCGGGCGCGTGATCCGGACGCGGACGAACCTTCTGCGGGCGTCGTCAGGACATTGCCCGGTAGATCTCCCGGCGATGGCCCACTCCCACCACCAGGATGACAAGCTGCCCGTCCACGACGTCGTAAATGACCCTGTAGTCCCCAACGCGCAACCGATAGCGGTCTTCATATCCGGCCAGCTTCTTGACGTTGGCTTCCAGACGACGCGGATCGTCCCCGAGCGGCGCCAGCGCCCTCAGGATGGTCAACGCAGTCGGCTGAGGGATAGCGCGAAGCTGCCTGACGGCGCGTTCCCGCCACCGGAAGGCGTACTTCACGCCACGCCCTTACCCGGCTGTTCCTCAAAGATCTCTGCGACAACCTCGGACATGCTGTAGGTCGGCTCGTCAGGGTTCTCCGCCAGATCGCGATCGGCCTCCTTGGCGAAGTACCGGTCGATGGCGTCTTCCAAAGCGTTGAAGTCCTCGATGGGAACGACGGCTGCCACGGCCTGACCGTTGCGCGTGATAACCGTGGGACTTCCGTCCTGGGCGCGCGTGATGACATCGGCGAGATGCGCACGCGCATCCCGGACACTCAGTCGGTCCTGGCTTTCGTCCATACCAAGAGTGTACTCGGAATTGTGTACACGCAGGTCATCAGGCTCGTCTGAGCTCAGGTAAGGCATCGCTACCTGCCTCGCTTAGGTTCGGCGCGCGGTAAGAAAGTACAGCTGACTACTGACATAACGGCTCCGCTGGCGGCGTCCGGCTGCGGAGTTGGCGAGGAGCTCGCCAGTACGCAGACCACGCTCTGAGCGCACTCTGAGCGCTGCGCAGCGCACATTGCGTCCGCTCCCACCAGGTCACGGTCGGTCGCTCCTCGCGTGACCCCACCCGACCAAGATCACCACGGCTGCCCGCCACCCGCACGCCCCGCCCGAGCACACCGCCCGCGATACGCACGCACGCCAGGCAAGCCCGCAATGCGGGCAGGACCCTGGCGGGTGGTCCGGCGACGGAACCGTCGCGACCAGCACGACCCTGGACCGTCGCCCCATATCCGCCGGGCGGATGCGCGAGGGGAGT
>DASXIA010000225.1:0-61805 GCA_036488155.1 Streptosporangiaceae bacterium
CTCGCATCCACCCGAGGTTTCTCACCCGCCCGCCGCACCCCTCCTGCCCGCCGCACCCCTCACGCCCGCCGCACCCCAGGCCGGCCGGTCACCGGGCGGGTCGCGCCGTGCCTCCCGCCTGGTCGACATCGCGCGTGCCGCGGGCGTGCACGTATCGACAGTCTCGCGGGTCCTGAACGGGGACCCTGGGCTGTCCATCAGGCCCGAGACGATCGAGCGGATCCTCGCCGCGGCACGGACGCAGGGCTACCGCCCCAACGCGGCGGCGCGCGCACTCAAGCGAGACCGCACCGGCGCCTTCGCTTTCGTCGTCCCGCTGCTCCGCAACCCCATCTGGGTCCGGCTGCAACGCGGCGCCCTGCAGCGGGCAGGCGCGCGCGGCTACGTGGTCATGATGCTCGAAGAACCGGAGGAAGACCCGAAGCCGCCAAGTGCATACCGCTACCTCGTCGAGGAGAGCAGGGTCGACGGACTGCTACTTGCGACTGCGCTCAGGCTGTCCGGCGCCGAGGCCGCGATGCGCGGGGTACCGCACGTCTACGTCAACCGGCGCGGTCCTGATCGCGGCAACGACGTCGTGATGGACGAGGCGGGAGCGGTCCGGCTCTTCGTCGAGCACGTTGCCAGCCTCGGCCACCGCAGCGTCGTGCTCATCGACGGGCCGCAGGACGTCGATACTGTCCACCGCCGGGTGAACGCCGCCCGCCGGTGCTGCGCCAGCCGTGGCATGGCCGTCACCATCAGGCACGCGCCCGCCACCGAGGAGGGCGGCTGGGAAACCACGCGGCGCATGCTCCGGGCTGGCCGGCTCCCGACCGCGTGCGGCGTCGGCAGCATCAACCAGTTGTTCGGCGTGCTTGCCGCCTTCAGGGACGCTGGCGTGGCGGTGCCCGCCGAGGTGTCGGTGGTCAGCTTCGACGAAGACGAATGCCTGGCCTTTCTCGAGGTACCGGTCACTAGCGTCAGCATGCCGCTGGAGGACCTGGGCAGCGCGGCAGTCGACGCCCTCGTCGCCAGGATGGAGGGCGGGGCGGTCGCGGACGTCCTCGTCCGCGAGCCGATGTCGCTGGTCGCGCGGTCTTCGGTGGGCGTGCCGCCGGGTCAGTCGGGTGGCGTGCCGAGACAGCGATGTAGTGGGGAGTCAGATGACATCTGAACTGGCGGGCAAGGTAGCGGTCGTCTCCGGAACGGCACATGGCATCGGCAGCGCCATCGCCTCGGCGCTGCGAGCGGACGGCGCCGAGGTGCACGGTGTCGATAGACACGGTCCCGATAGATCTGGAGTCGAAGGAGACAGGACCGGGTCGTATGTCGTCGACCTGACCGACTCAGCTGCGGTAGCTGACTTCTTCGCCCGGATCGGCGGAGTGGACATCCTGGTCAACAACGCCGGCGGGGTCTGTGGCCAGGTTGGCCGCGCGCTCGAGGAAGTCCCCGACGAGGACTGGCACGCTGTGGTGAATGCCAACCTGACCACGGCCTTCCACTGCACGCGCGCCGTCGTCGGCAGTATGAAGCAGCGCGGCTGGGGCCGGATCATCAATATCTCCTCGGCCGCCGGGCTCACCGTCAGCAAGACCGGCATCCAGGCGTACGCGAGCGCGAAGGCCGGCATGATCGGGTTCACCCGGCAGATGGCGCATGAGCTAGGACCGCACGGCATCACGGTGAACTGCATAGCTCCCGGCTTCATCCTGTCGAACCCGACAACCGAGCTGCAATGGCAGAGCTACGGCGAGGACGGCCAGCGCGAGCTCATCCGCGGCATCGCGACGCGCAAGCTGGGCGAGCCCGCAGACATTGCCAATGGCGTCCAGTTCTTCGCCTCGGCGCGCTCCGGCTGGGTTACCGGGCAAGTCATCGCTATCGACGGAGGTAGTGCATTCCAGTGACGGGCAGTCCAGACAATAGCCGGCCCGCGGCGCTGACATTCGCCGCCGGCGATGCCGCCTACCTGCGGGAGCTAGCTGAGCTGGTGGCGGTGCCCAGCGTCAGCCGGGACGCCGATCAGGCCACTATGCTCGCGGGGGCGCACTGGCTGGCCGAGCGGCTGTCCTTCGCGGCCGGCCGGGTCGAGCAGACCGACGGGCACCCGGTGGTGCGGGGTGAGTGGCTCGGTGCTCCCGGCGCACCCACGATCCTGGTGTACGGCCACTACGACGTGCAGCCGACCGGCGACGTCGCCGAGTGGGTCACCCCGCCGTTCGAGCTGACGGCCGACGGTGACATCGTCCGCGGCCGCGGTGTCAGCGACGACAAAGGCCCGGTTTACCTCGTGCTCAAAACGGCGCAGGCCTTCGTCGAGCAGGAAGGGCGCCTGCCGCTGAACGTGAAGTTCCTGCTGGAGGGCGAGGAGGAGATCGGCAGCCCGCACCTGGCCAGTTACGTCCGGGCGAACGCGGCGGCGCTGGCGGCCGATCTGGTCATCTCGGCGGACGGCGCCATGTGGCGACCGGCCGAACCGTCGCTCTCGATCGGGTCCAAGGGCCTGGTGTCGATGGACATCATCGTCGAGGGGGCAGCGGGCGACCTGCATTCCGGCCGCTACGGCGGCACCGTTGCCAACCCGCTGCACGCGCTCAGCCAGATTCTGGCCAGCCTCCACGATCCCGGCGGCCGCGTCGCCGTGGCCGGTTTCTACGACGGCATTCCGCCGCTGGCGCCGGAGCGCCGCCGCGACATCGCTGCCGTCTCATTCGACGAAACGGGCTACCTTCACGACCTCGGCCTCAGCGAGGCGCACGGCGAGCCGGGCTACAGCACGCTGGAGCGCTTGTGGGAGCGGCCGACGCTGGAAGTCAACGGCATCAGCGGCGGCGGCAAGTACACGGTCATACCGCATACGGCCGTAGCCAGCGTGTCCTGCCGCCTCGTTCCCGGCCAGGACCCGGATGCGGTGATCGGGCACGTTGCCGCTCACGTCGGCCGGCAGCAGACGCCGGGCGTGCGCGCCCGGCTGCAGGCGGACGAGGCCCGGGTGCCCGCCTACACGATCGCGGCCGATCATCCGGCGATCCGCGCGGCGACCGCCGCGCTCGAGACGGTCTATCCGGGCCAGCCAGTGCTGCTGGCCAAGATCGGCGGGACGCTGCCCGCGGCCGACTTGTTCGAGCGGGAGCTTGGTGCCAAGACCCTCTTCTTCTCGTTCTCGACCGCCGACGAGAACCTGCACGCCCCGAACGAGTTCCTGCGCATCGCGCGGCTGCGCGAAGGCATGCGGGCCACTGAAGCGCTCTGGCGCTTGCTGGCGGCCGGCCCGCACCGCATCGGGAAGGACTGCTGATGACCGACTATGCCCAGGCGGCAGAACCCGCGCCGAAGGTCACCGACGCGCCGTACACGGCCTATTCCTATTTGCCCGCGGGCACGCTTCCGGACTTCGAACTCGCGCCGGAGTTCGGCCGCGTGCCTGCTTATGCCGGGGCCGGCCTGACCACCGAGCAGGCGGCGCGCTCTGCCGCGGTGCTGCGCGACAGCCTGGTCATCAGCCTGCACGATCACCCGGTCCGCTTCCCGGCTGACATGGCGCAGACTCCCGCGTACAACCGGACCGGGCGACAGCACGCTGCGTACGCTGGCCTGCGGGCGTCAGGCCTGACTGTTGTATTCGACAACCTCATGGACGGCACCGCATGCGTCACCGGTAACGCGCCGTGGCGCTGGAACGACATCATCACTGATCTCGGCATGCGGCAGGCTGACCTGGCGCATGCCGAGGGCTTCAGGGTGATCCGGACGGTCGCCGATATCGACTCGGCTTACCAGACGGGTGCCGTGGGCCTGGTGTTCGGGCTGGAGTCGGCGACGCCGATCGAGAATGAGATTGACCGGCTGGACGTGCTCTACGGTCTCGGGATCCGGCAGATCGGCATCGCCTATTCCGATGCCAACGCTCTCGGCAGCGGCCTTAGCGAGCTGAGTGACGGCGGGCTGACTGCATTTGGCCGTCGCGCCGTCACCAGGATGAACCAGCTCGGCCTGGCCATCGACTTGTCGCATTCGTCGGACCGGACGGCGCTCGATACCTGCGAGGCCAGTGCCAGGCCGGTACTGATCACGCACGCCGGCGCACGAGCGGTCTGGGACACCGCCCGGATGAAACCAGATGAGGTGCTGCGGGCGGTCGCGGCGACCGGCGGGGTCATCGGAATGTCCGCGGCGCCGCATACCACCCTGTCCGGGGCGCACCCGCGGCACAACATCGAGTCGGTCATGGATCATTTCCGCTACTGCGCGGACCTGGTCGGTATCGAGCACGTCGCCTTTGGCCCGGACACGTTCTACGGCGACCACGTGGCTCTGCACCGGATTTTCGCACATCTGCTCAGCCTTTCCGCGATGCGGGGGCCGGCCTTCGATCCGGTCAGCTACGTTGACGGACTGGAGAATCCGACTGAGAACTTCGGCAACATCTGCGACTGGCTCGTCAGGGACGGCTGCAGCGATGATGAGATCCGCGCTGTCCTCGGCGGCAATGTCTACCGGGTGCTCCAGGAGATCTGGTAGTCCTTCCGCCGATACAGCCCGCCGGATACTGATGCAGCTACCGGCCAGCCCGGCAGTCTGCCGGGCTCGCTGAAGGGATGATGAGCTTGGCCCGACCATTCAGTCACCTCCGCGGTGAGCAGGAGCGCACAGCCGACGCCCAGCGCGCGGAGGTCGTGGCGCGACAGCTAGCGGGGAGCGTGTCGAGCATCGCGACGACGTTCGTCGACCATAGCGGTGCCGCCAGGGTGAAGGTTGTGCCGCGCAGCGGCCTGCCGAAAGCGGCCAGGACCGGCCTGGGGTTCTCGCCGGTCATCGATGCGTTCATCAGCGACGGGAGCATCGATCCGGCATCCCCGCTCGACCGGCCTGATGGTGACCTGCGGCTTGTCCCCGACCTGGACGGGCTCGCGGCGCTGGCCGAGCCGCCGGGCTGGGCGCTGGTGCCCGGCGACCGCTTCCACCAGGACGGCACGGCGTACGCATGCTGCCAGCGGTCGTTCGCGCGGGCCCAGGTTGCGGCCGGGCTCAGCAAAGGCATCAGCGCCCTGATGGCATTCGAGATCGAGTGGATGGTCGGCCGAGACACCGCGGACTTCGAGCCTGCCTTCGGTGGCACGGGGTACGGGCTGAGCCGCATCACCGGGTCCGCCGACTACGTACGTGACGTGCTCGCAGCCCTGGAAGCTGCGGGCGTTCGGGTCGAGCAGATCCACCCGGAGTACGGCCCGGCCCAGTTCGAAGTGTCCGTGGCCGCGCAGGATCCGGTATCAGCGGCGGATACCTGCGTGCTAGTGAAGTTCGTGATCGGTGCGGTGACCGCCCGGCACGGGCTGCGCGCGTCGTTCGCGCCTGCGGTGTTTAGCGACAACGTCGGCAACGGCGGGCACCTGCATGCGAGCTTCACACGGGACGGGACCAGCCTGCTGAGCGGCGGCAGCGGGCGGCACGGCCTCACCGAGACCGGCGAGTCCATCATCGCCGGGCTGCTCGGCGCACTGCCGGCCCTGCTGGCCATCGGCGCGCCGTCGCCGGCCAGCTACCTCCGGCTCCGTCCGTCCCGCTGGGCCGGCGTCTACCAGATGTGGGGTGCAGAGAACCGGGAAGCGGCCGTCCGGTTCATCGCGGCGAGCCCGCCGGATCCTGGTACCGCGAACGTGGAGCTGAAGTGCTTCGACCTCAGCGCCAACCCGTACCTGCTGACCGGCGCCGTTCTTGCCGTCGCGATCGCCAGTGCCGACCGCCATGCTCGCCTGCCCGACGAAGTGAGTGGTGATCCGGCGGTACCCGGTCACCCGCTGGCGGGCCGCGTCCCCCGGTTGCCAGGCAGCCTGGCTGAGACGGTCAGCGCCCTGGAGGCCAGCGATGATCTCCGCACGGCAGCGGGCGACCAGCTCATCAGCACGTTCGCCGCGTCGAGGCGGGCGGAGATCGAGCTAGCCGCCGGCCTGCCTGACGAGGAAGTCATCGCCCGCGCCCGGTGGCTGAGCTAGATGGCGGCCAGCGGCAGCGGGGCCGGCCTGCGCCTGGTGGACCACCACGTCCACGGCGTCGTCACCGGCGAGCTGGACCAAGCCGGCATCGAGGCGATGCTCAGCGAGTCGTCGTCACCTGCGCCGCCGGACACCAGCGTGTTCGACAGCCAGCTCGGCTTCGCGGTCCGCCGCTGGTGCGCGCCGGTCCTCGATCTTGAGCCGCTCGCGCCGGCCGCAGATTACGTTCGGCGGCGCCTCGAGCTTGGCAATGCCGAGGCCAGCCGCCGGCTGCTCAGCGCGGCCGAGGTCGGCACCTGGCTGGTCGATACCGGCTACCAGAGCGACGCGGTCACCACCGTCGGCGAGCTGACTCAGCTCAGCGGCACGCCGGGGCTGGAGGTCGCCCGGCTTGAGTCGATCGCGGAGCAACTGGCTGGCTCGAGCGGCGGCGCCGGCCGGTTCGCGGACGAGTTCACCGCAGCCGTGCAGCAGGCCGCCGTGACGGCGGTCGGCTTCAAGTCGGTTGCCGCCTACCGCGGCGGCCTGGACTTCGACCCGGACCGGCCACGGCCAGCGGAAGTCCAGGCTGCGGCAGGTCAGTGGCTGCAGCAGCTCGAGACCGGCGGCCCCGCCCGGCTGGAGGACGAGGTGCTGATCCGGCACGGCATCTGGTCCGCGCTGGACACCGGGCTGCCGCTGCAGCTGCATACCGGATACGGCGACACCGACTCGCGGCTGCATCGCGCCGATCCTGCGCTGCTGCATGACTTCCTGCTGGCGAGCCAGCACGCCGGCGCTCCGGTCATGCTGCTGCACTGCTACCCCTATCACCGCCAGGCAGGGGCCATGGCCGCATTGTTCCCGCACGTCTACATGGACGTCGGCGAGGCACTCAATCACGTTGGCGCGCGGTCAGCCGCCGTGCTGGCGGAGGCGCTAGAACTGACGCCGTTCCACAAGATGCTGTACTCATCCGACGCCTTCGGCTTGGCCGAGCTGCACTACCTGGGTGCCGCGGGGTTCCGGCGGGACCTGGCACACCTCACCGGCGAGCTCGTAGCCGATGGCGCCTGGTCGCCATCAGACGCTGCCCGGGTGAGCGAGATGATCGGTGCCGGCAACGCAGCACGCGTCTACCGGCTGAGCGATCCGTGACCGCTCTCGGGTTCGCCGCGGCAGACATCGAGGAGCTGAGGCAGAATCTCGCCGGGCTGCTGGCCGCCGAGCTGACAGCGGCGGCCGAGTTGCGCCGGGACCTGCATCGCAATCCGGAACTGTCCGGCGCGGAGCGTGCTACCGCGGCTGCCGTCGCGAGCGCGCTGGGCAGCCCTGACGCGCCGGCGATCGCCGGAACGGGCAGGCTCGTCCGCATCGGGCCGCCGGACGGACCGTGCATAGCCATCCGGGCCGAGCTGGACGGGCTGCCCGTCCCGGAGCAGACCGGCGTCTCATGGGCGTCGGCCAACGGCGCCATGCACGCCTGCGGGCACGACGTCCACCTGGCTGCGCTCGTCGCGCTCGGCCGGGCCGCGCGCCGGGCCGATCTGCCGGTCGCGCTGCTGGCAGTGCTCCAGCCGCGCGAGGAAACGGCGCCGTCCGGAGCGCTGGACGTCGTCACGTCGGCGGGATTCGGCGCACAGCATCCGGCCGCGATGATCGGCGTGCACCTGCAGCACCTGCTGCCGGCCGGGACGGTGGCAGTGCCCGCCGGTGTCGTCAACGCTGCCACCGATGATTTCGAGATCACCGTCAGCGGCCGCGGCGGGCACGCCGGCTACCCCCAGCTTGCCGCTGACCCGGTGCTCGCCTTGTGCCAGTCGGTGGTCGCGCTTCAGCAGCTCATCAGCCGCCGGATCGATCCCACTCATGCTGCGGTGATCTCGGTCGGGACTCTGCGGGCAGGCCACGCGCCGAACGTCATCCCGGCCGCTGCAGCCGCCAGCGGCACCATCCGGACTCTGGACCAGCAGGACCGGCAGTTCCTGCGCTCTGCCATCAGCGAGGTAGTGGCCGGGGTCTGCGTGGCGCACGGCTGCGAGGGCACCGTCACCGTCGTTCCCGCCGAGCCCGCCCTGGTGAACGACCCGCGGCTGGCCGCGGCGTGCCAGCCGCTGCTGCGTCGCGCCGGTTACGTTGTCGCGACAGAATTCGCCTCCTGCGGCGCTGACGACTTCGCCTACTACGGCGCTGGATCTCAGGGGGCGGGATCTCAGGAAGCTGGCGGGCAGGGCACTGCGGTGCCGTCGGTCATGATGTTCGCCGGCAGCGGTACCAGCGTCTCGCTGCACCACCCCGAGTTCTTGCCGGCCGATGGCGCCATCGGCGACGTGGCGAGCGCGATGCTGGCCGGCTACCTGGCCGCGCTCGCGATCGAATAGGCGAGGCAGGTAAGCGCAGCGTGCGCCGGGAGCCAGGACCTCCGCAGCGCAAGGGGCTCGGCTGGTGTCAGACTAGGAACTCGGCGAGCGGGAAGGAGCGATGGCGACGTGGTGGAACCAGATAGTTCTGCCGGTGCGTCGTGTGCAGGACCGAGTTGATGCCGGCGTGGGTGGAGCGCGGTGCGACAGGGAGCGTCTTACCGGCGTAGTGGCCGTCCATCGCCAGCCGAACGCGATCGAACATAGCAATCGTCGGCTGGAACACGATGAAGTGCAACCCGGCCGCTTTCGTCTTGCTGTAGTGGTCTCCCGCCGGATCGGATGTGTAATAGAACGGATTGTCCAGCGTGTCGAAATCGCCGCGCACGGGGATGGTCGTCCCTGCGGGGTAGGCCACGCCGTAGTTGCTGGTCATCGCCGATGTCGTGCTGTCCGCAGCCGACAGGCTCCCGGTGTGGCCGTAGCCGTGATACCGCTGAACCCCGTGCGCCACATCGGCCTCACTTTGACCTGGCGGTTCCAGGGCTAGGGTTCCCGGCGCGGGCGAGAGGCCGGGCTGGAGCATCGCCTGGACGCGATGCGCGTACTGGGGGAAGCTCTGTTCGTACCAGGTTGCCAGATCTTGAAACAGGTGCGAGAGCTGCATGGTGGTCCCCTGCTTGAAATAGCCGTCGGGCCACTGGTTGGTGACGCCCGGCAGGGTCTCCAGATTGGCGATGACGCCGGGTCCCATATTCGATACCAGAGTGGTGGTGAAGCCGAGGAAGCCCTGCGCCTGCCGGGGAATGAACTGTGCGCCGGGGATATGAGCTGCCAGCGCCAGCTTGCTCGGCAGGCCCTGTTCTCCGTAGAAACCGCCCCCGGAGAAACCGCGGCGGATACTCGTCACCTTGAACAGGCTGCCCGCCTGGTTGCTTCCGGACCCGAAGATCGCGTTGGTGGCTGCCATGATATTGGCGAGCGAGTCACTGCGCAGTAGCACGGCCACGTCATTCTGTTCCAAGCGGACCTGCCCGAAGCCAGGCGGAGGCTGGTCGCTGGGGAAGGTCCTTGACCCCTGCAGCGCATATACGGTATGGCCCTCCATCTTGGAGGTCACCAAATCGACCGGCAGATACGCTGGGAAACGTGTTCGCGCCTTGAAGTAGCCCGAAGTCTTGCCCAGGCTTGGTATGTAGTGGTGGAAGTAGGGAAGCCCCCAAGCAACGGTGATGCCCACTCCTGTGGGAGTCGGCGGAAAATGGCGTTCCAGGCCCAGGAGGACGGACTCGAGGTGGTGCTGCGCCTCCTGCAATGCCTTCGCATTCGCCGGCACGTTCATGGTTGCGGTAACGACATGATCGTGCAAGGCCGGCACGCGGACCGGAATCGTGCCATTGCTGCTCTTCAGGCCCGAGCCATTGACCTTCACCACCTGCTCGTTCTGCAGAATATATTGTTCCTGGCCGAGCGGGCTGGTGGCGACGGCGAGTCGCTGCGGTGGTTCGACGATGGTGTCGATCATCTTATAGACGCCGGCGGATGCCAGAGCGGCGCCAAGGGTACCCGCCGTCCCGTAAAGAACGCGTCGCCTGCTCAACTTCCCGCGTGGTCGTCCTGCACGCACATTGTCGTTGTCATCAGTCATGAAATGCATTCCCCCGCGTGCAACAATGCTTTCCGGTGGCCACCGGCGCCCGTCGCTTCATTCCGCCCCGTCACGGATGCTTCAGCGCGCCTTTGCCCGCCAGCCGGAACGCTCAAACGCTCCGCACGTGTGTCGGCCAGCGAACCCGGCAACCTACTCGATAGGAGAGGGCGACCCACGAGCGCTAGACGGTCTTGCCGCCGACCCGTCGGCGGGCTGGCTCCCTGCCGCGCGGCTGGCTCGGCCGGGCCTGCGCCGGGATCTGAGGGATCGGCCGGTCCTGCGGGTCGCCGGCGGAGACCGTGATCTGGTCGCCATAATGCTTGATGTCCAGCGGCTCCCCGTCAACCAGCAGGTAGTGCGCGGCCGTGTGCATGACCTCGACGCGCAGCTTGCGGCCGCGAATCGTGATCGTGTAGGCCAGCCTGTTGATGCCTTCGGGGAGCCGGGGCGTGAACGACACTGTGCCATCGAAGTGCCGCAAGCCGCCGAAGCCCCAGACGAGCGCGATCCACGCGCCGGCCAGAGAGGCGATGTGCACGCCGTCGCGGGTGTTGTGCTCGAGGTCATCCAGGTCCATCAAGGCGGCTTCACCCAGGTAGTCATAGGCAAGGCCGACATGGCCGACCTCGGCCGCGACGACCGCCTGCGTGCACGCGGACAACGACGAGTCGCGCACCGTCAGAGCCTCGTAGTAGTCGAAGTTCCGCCGCTTCTGCTCGGCAGTGAAGGCCGAGCTGCACAGTTGCATGGCCAGTACCAGGTCGGCCTGCTTGACGACTTGCTTGCGGTACAGGTCGAAATACGGGTAGTGCAGCAGCAGCGGGTAATGATCGGGCGGCGTGTTGTCGAAATCCCAGAGCTGGTGCCGGGTGAACGCGTTGGCCTGCTGGTGCACGCCGAGTTTCTCGTCGAATGGCACGAACACGGCCTGAGCCGCGTCCCGCCACTCGGCCGTTTCCTCCGGGTTGACGCCGAGCTCGCGCGCGCGGTCCGGGTACTTCTCCGCCGTGCTGGCCGCCGCGAGCAGGTTGTGCCGTGCCATCAGGTTCGTGTAGACGTTGTCGTCGGCGATCGCGCTGTATTCATCCGGACCGGTCACGCCGGCGATATGGAATCGGCCCTCGCTGTCGTGATGGCCCAGCGAGCGCCACAACCGCGCGGTGTTCACCAGTAGTTCCATGCCCTCCGCCTGGGCGAACTCCTCGTCCCCGCTGGCATCGATGTACCGCGTGACGGCGTCGGCGATGTCGGCATTGACATGGAATGCCGCTGTCCCGGCCGGCCAGTAGCCCGAGCTTTCCTGACCCGCGATCGTCCGCCACGGGAACGCGGCCCCCTTCAATCCGAGCTGCGCGGCGCGCTGCTGCGCGGCCGGCAGCGTCGAACGCCGCCAGCGCAGCGCGCTCGCTGCCGCATCCGGAGCCGTCAGCGTCAGCACCGGCAGCACGAACGTCTCAGTGTCCCAGAAGGCATGCCCGTCATAGCCGGGCCCGGTCAGGCCTTTCGCCGGGATCGGGCGCTCCTCGCCGCGCGCGCCGGCCTGCAGCACGTGGAACAGGCCGAAGCGAACCGCCTGCTGGATCTCCACATCGCCGTGTACTTCGACGTCGGCCCGGCTCCAGAACTCGTCAAGATAGGCGCGCTGGGCGGCGAGCAGTCCGTCCCAGCCCAGGTGCCGCGCTCCGGTTAGCGCCGCCCACACCTGATCCCGGAGCGCGTTCAGCGACCGCTGGCTCGACCAGGCGTAGCCGACGAACTTGATCAGCTGGAACCGCTGTCCAGGTTCCAGCGCTACCGCGGCGGTGAGCAGCCCGCCGTCCTCGGTCAGCTGCGTGTCGATGCGCATCGCGGCGGGTGCGTCGATCATGTGATCCATTGCGGCGGCGACACGCAGTCCGCTGTGCCGCGTCTTGTGCACCAGCGCGACACCGTGCTCGTGCGCAGCGTGGTACTCCGAAATCAGCGGATGCTCCAGCACGGCGGCGGCCCTCGGGTCCGCGGCGGCCGGCGGCAGCTGCTCGTTCGCGATCAGTCCGGACTGGACAGCGATCTGCACGCTCGCATCGATGGGCTCGACTTCATAACAGATGGCCGCGATCGAGCGATGAGTGAATGAGACCAGCCGCGTCGATCGCACCCGGACTGACCCGCCAACCGGTGACGTCCACTCGGATCGCCTGGCCAGCGTGCCGGCCCGGAAGTCGAGCACGCGCTCGTGCGACCGCAGCTTGCCGTACCTGACATCGAAAGGCTCGTCGTCTACGAACAACCGGATCAGCCGGCCGTTGGTGACGTTAATAACTGTCTGACCGGACTCTGGCAGACCGTACGCAGGCTCGCTATAGGGCAGCGGGCGCACCTCGTACACGCCGTTGAGGTAGGTTCCTGGCAACCCGTGCGGTTCGCCCTCATCCAGGTTGCCGCGCCAGCCGATGTGGCCGTTAGATAGCGCGAAGACCGACTCCGTCTGCGCAAGCCGGTTAAGGTCGAGGCTGGTCTCCCGGAGCAGCCACGGCTCTTCGGTGAACTGAGGCTGCTTGATCATCGCTGCTCCAGCAATTCGCTCAGGTCGCGCACGACGACGTCGGCGCCGTGCTCGCGCAGCGCTGATGCCTGCCCGAGGCGATCGACACCGACGACATAGCCGAACTGGCCGGCCCGACCGGCGGCAACGCCTGCCAGCGCATCCTCGAAGACTACGGCCGCGCCCGGCTGGAGCCCGAGCGCACGGGCGCCGGCTAGGAACGTGTCCGGTGCTGGCTTACCACGCAGGTGCTCCCGCTGCGCGACGACGCCGTCGATCCGCGCCTCGAAGAGGTCCTCGATGTGCGCCGCAGCCAGGATGTCGCGGGTGTTGGCGCTGGACGAGACTACTGCCCGCGGCAGGCCCGCATCTCTGGCAGCGCGCACGTAACGGACCGAGCCCGGGTAAACCTCCACGCCTTCGGACCGGACTTTGGCCAGGAAGACCTGGTTCTTGCGGTTGCCGAGTCCGTTGACGGTGTGCGCGCCCGGCGGGTCGCCCTCGTGGCCGTCCGGCAACGTGATGCCGCGCGAGGCGAGGAACGAGCGTGCTCCCTCCAGCCGCGGCTTGCCGTCAACGTATTGCTCGTAATCCTTGACCGGATCGAATGGCACGAACTGCGTGCCGGTGGCACGCGACCACTCGCTCAGGAAACTGTTGAACATCTCGGTCCACGCGGCATCGTGAACCTTCGCTGTCTTGGTGAGTACGCCGTCCAGGTCGAACAGACAGCCGCGGACGGCGCCCGGAAGGCCGAGCACGATGCCAAGCTTACGAGTCAGCGCCGGGGCCAGCAGAGGCAGACTCGCGTGCTGTCCTGATGGTGGCCGCGCAGTGATCTCGGCGGCTGGCTCAGGTGTGCGCGTTCCCGGTCGAAAGGGCTTCTTCTGGTGCAGCGCCAGCAGCAACAGGGAAGATACGTGGAGGATGGTAGCCAGGCGGCACCAGCATCCCGCGCGCCGGGCGAAAGCAACCCATGCCCGGCGCCGTCAAGCCGCGGGTGCCCTGAGCGGAGGTCGGCGAATGGCCGAAGGAGTCCGGCTGAGCGCAGCCGTCGTATTCGTGCGGAACCTGGATAAGTCCGTGAGCTTCTACCGGGAGCTGCTGGGGCTGGACGTCGTTGACCGGGATACCACCGCGGCGCTATTGGCGACGCCAGACGGGTCGCAGCTGGTGTTGCGCCAGTTCGGCAACAACGCGCCGCACCCGCTCGGCGCCATCGGCGTCCAGTACCTGACCTGGAGCACGGCGAGCAAGGAGGATCTCGACCGCCGGACGGAGATACTGCGGCGGAACTCCGCCTACCGCGAGACACGCACCGACCACGACGTCACCGTTGTCGAAGGGCGGGACCCGGACGATCTGCCGGTGCTTCTTTTCTATGCCGGGGATAACCAGCGCTATATGCGTAAGTTGCCAGCGCGGATCTACGCCTGGTAGGCATGCGCTGGCCGGCGGTCGCGAGGCGAGCGGGCCAGAATGGCAAGCACAGCCCGTACCGCGTCGGTCACTGGCTTCAGTGACGGATCGGACGGCAGTTCAGTCGGCCTGGGCGGCGTTGCCGCTTTCACTGCGTCGGCCATCGCGTCAAGCGCAGCCGTCAGCTGATGCACTGCGCCAGGATCCGGTTCAGGTTCGCCGTGCCTGATGGCAACTGCGACAGCGGTGACGGCGTCGACGACTTTCTCCAGCGCCACGAGGGCCGGCCACCAGGCGGCCGCCTGACGGCTGGCGGCGGCTGGCTCCGACATACACCGGTCGAACTCGGAGCGGACGTCCGTCAGCGCCCGGTAGGCCTGACGGCGCGCCAGCGACACTTCCGCCCGGCCGCGCCGTTGCCCTCGCTGCGCGGCGGGGCACAACCCGGCTTCTACGTACCAGCACACGGCGTAGACCGCGGCGGCGAAATGGCGAGGCAGGTCAGCGTGCCAGCTCGACGGCCAGGGGGCGTACCCGACCAGGAGCACCACGCCGCAGCCCAGCAGCGTGTCCGCTAGCCGGGTGAGCGCGAGGTACCAGCCGGCCGGCTCCAGCAGGTCGATCAGCAGAACCACCAGCGGCGTGAGAAACACCGCAAACAGGCCGTAGTTGCGGCTGCGCCCGTACGGCAGTAGTGCCGCGAGTATGGCGAACGGCAGCAGCAGCCACGGCCCGTGCGGAACGACGGCGAGTATCGCCGCGCCGAGCACAGTTCCGAGCACAGTGCCGATGCCGCGCTGAACCGCCCGGATGAAAACGGAGCCGTAGTCCGGTTTCAGCACGATCACAACGGTCAGGATCACCCAGTACGACCGCGACAGGGGCAGCACCTCGGTTATCACGCCGGCCACACCGACGCAGGCCATCAGCCGCACGGCGAAGATCAGCGCAGACTTGCCGGTCAGCCGGTCGATGACAGCGCTCAGGCGCTCGCGCAGTGGCGGCCGGGGCTCGATCAGCTCGCCCCGGTAGGCCAGCTTGCCTGACAGGACCCGTGCCGCTCCCTCGAGCTCGTCCCGGAGCGCGCGCATGCCCGGGGTAGATGCGGTCAGCCGCGGCAGCCTCGGTGGTGGCACTCCCGCCTGGATCGTCTCGGCCAGTTCCTCCAGCCTGGTGCTCACTTCCGGTGGCGGCCGGGTGCCTTCGATACTGAGCGCCGTCGCGGCCTCGCCGATCAGGTTTGCCTGGTTGAGCAGCGCCATCATGCGGGCCAGCCGCGGCATCCGCCCCGCCCCGGTGGACCGGCGGCTGAGCAGGGTATCACTAGCCAGATTGAACGCATTGATCAGTTGCCGGCGTGCGTCGGTGACACCGGGCGTGCCGATCGCGCGGAGCTGGGCGGCAAGCGCCCGGTACACCGCCGCCACGCAGCGCCGCTCGGCGGCTCGCCGCGACACGAGCCAGCCGAGAGCGGTGAGCAGCATGGCCCATGCGGCGCCCAGTACGAAGCCCACCGCGGTCAGCCACCACGGGCGCACTGCGCCCAGTGGGCCCATCGAGATCGCGGTGTATACCAGCAGCTGAAGTCCGGTGACGGAGCCGATGCCGCCGATCGAGCTGAGCTGCGTCGAGAGGCCCGCAATGGCGACCAGCGAGACCACCGCGACCCAGCCGTGGCCATGCAAGACCGAGCCCAGGACCAGCCCAGCGGCACCGCCGCAAGCCGCCGAACCGACCCTGAGCATTCGGGCTGTGATAGCTCCGCCGTTGTCGATGGCGACGCCGAGCAGGCCGCCGAGCGCCACCAGCAGGCCAGGCTCCTGCTGACCAAGCTCCATCCCGGCGAACAGCGGCAGACTGATAGCCAGGATGGCCCGGAGCATGTCGGCCCATGGGACCGGCGATCGCTGCGGCCGGGCGGCCGCTGCTAGCCATTCCGGTACGGCATCGGTCAGCCAGTCCGCGACGGCGGGCCTGCCCGACGAGATGGCCCGCCGAGGGCCGGTCAGGAGTCTGCCGACAGCCACGGCTGCTGCCGCCACTGCAAGCGCCGCTGCTCTGACCCGTACAGCGCCCTGAATGTCATCTTCCGGGAAAGATCGCGCCTAATGACGAAGATCGCTAGCAGGTCCGCTACATCGCAGCCGTAATTCGCCATGCCCCGCAGACCCCCATCTGGCGCGACACGTAGATCAACCCGACTGCACCACCACGCTAACCAGCCCATCGCGGCGCTGCATCCCCCGTGCGAGCAGTTGCCGTCGGCGATGTGGCCGTACTGTCCGGAATATCAGTCGATCAAGGGCATGCGGCTCAGTTGGCCGGACGAAGCCGCAACCCGAGCGATATCTCCAGCACGCCGAACATGATGAGCCAGACGCTCAGCACGACGACCAGCACGACTAGCGAGATGGCAGGGGTGGCCAGCACGATGATTCCGGCGATGATGCTCAAGATTCCCATGGCTGCTCGCCAGCCGCGGCCGTGCATCTCCCGGTGCGACCCCGCGGTGAAGATCTCGATGACGCCGTTGACGACCCAGAAGATCCCGAGCAGCAGAGCGAGGGCGATGATCGTGAGCAGGACATGCCGTACCGCGTACAGGCCCACGATCAGCGATAGCACCCCTAGCAAGGCGAGCAGGACACGCGTCCCGCTCGTCACGTCCGTCGAGGCGAATGCCGCTACGAGCCGGTACGCGCCAGCAAAGATCAGCTGCACGCCGAAGACAATCGCAGCGGCCAGCAGCGTGATGCCGGGCCAGACCACAGCGCAGATCCCGGCTGCCACGGTGATCACGCCGAACACCACCAGCAGGCCCCAGTGCCGCCCGATCCGGCCGATCCCCAGCGGGTCCGCTCCTACGTTCGTCGCCATAGCCCGGCTCTCCGATTCTGGTCGTGGTAACCAAAGGCTGCCGTCAGAGTCATGGCGAAGTCAATGACCGCACATTGCCCGGTCGACCCCGTAATCACGCAGGGTCATACGCCTCATAGCGCGCGGACCTTGCGTCGCGAAGGGCTCGCTATCTATCACTCTTTGCTCATTCAAGGCTACAGTGCGTAGCCAAAACCAGCGATGGCGCAATTCGCGCGAATGTGACGTGGTACCTTCGAATTCACCATTCGCTGAGCCGGGACGTGCCAGCAGGGCCAGCCGAGATATGACGGGTCAGCCGGCGGGTAGCGTAAGACCGGACGGCGCGGCGATACCTGCGACGGCACTAGCAAGTGCAGGACCGTTCATGGAGGCATGGCCGAGTTGACGCAGGCACGTACCCAGCGGCCTGGTCCGCGGGGATCGGTAAGGCCGGCCGACCGGCCCGGAACGAATGTTCCCGTCAGCGGTGCCGCTCCGACCGGTCCGATCGACCGGCTGATGAGCACGGTCATCCGCAAGCTCGCCTGGAGCAAGCTCTCCGATCCCAAAGTAGCCATCGCCGTCTCGGGGCTCGGCCTGCTCCTCGGCATCCTCGTCGGGGCGACGGCACCGAACACCGCGACGCTGCCGATTGAGCGCACCGGACTGGCGCTTCCGCTCTCGCACCTGCTGCCGCCGCTGACCAGCTCCGGCGACAACGCCTTTGTGCTGGTGCTGGTCTACGCCGGAGACGTCTGCGCCTGCCTCGGGCTGGCCGGCATGCTCTGGGCGCATAGCCAGGGATGGCGCCCCCGGCCGCGGCACCTGTTCCTGGCGAGCGCGGCCGTCGTCGCGGTCATGGTCAGCCTCACCCCGGTCGGTTCCTCGGATACGGCGAGCTATGCGGCCTACGGCCGGATAGCGGCGCAGGGCGGCAATCCGTACGTATCCACCCCTTGGGCATGGCTCCGCTATCACGACGGTGGGCAGTACCTCCGGCTGGTCGGCGATGCCTGGACAAAGGTCTCGTCTGTCTATGGGCCGTTCGCGACCGCGATCCAGAGGTTCGCGGCTTCGATCGGCGGCGCGGACGCCGCCACGACCATCTGGATCTTGATGATCCTCAACGGCGCCGTGTTCCTGGGCGTCGGCTGGCTGCTGCTGAAGACCTCTGACGATCCCGTTCGGGCGACCCTGTTCTGGACGGCCAACCCGGTGCTCATCCAGCAACTGGTCAGCGGCGGCCACCTTGACACGTTCGTGGCTGCCGCGGCGATCTGCGCCATCCAGGTGGCACGCCGGGTCTCGGGCCGCTGGGGCGACGTGCTGATCGGCGTGCTGCTCGGCCTGGGCATCGGGATTAAGGCCACTGGCGCGCTGGTGGCGCTGGGGCTGGCCTGGCCGATGCTGCTGCGGCGCGAGTGGTTCCGCGTCGGCCGCATCGCAGCCGTATCGCTCGTCGTCGTCGCGCTCCAGTACAGCGCCTTTGGGCTCAATGCGCTTAAACCGCTCTTTGAAGGCGCAAAGTGGGTGATACTTCCTTCACCTTGGCGGCTCTTCCAGGCGCTGGGAGACGTCACGATCGGCCCAGGCGCGACCACCATCGTCATCGGCTGCCTGTGGCCGATCGCTATGTTCGTCGTCGCGTGGCTGATCTTCCAGCGGATCTCTGCGGAGCAGCCGCCCGAAGTCGTCGCGCCGTTCGCGCTGACATTCGCCTGGGTCCTGGTTTACCCGTGGGTGTTTCCCTGGTACACGGCGATTGCCTGGGTCGCTCTGACCCAGGTTCCGCGCAACCGGATGACAAGGTGGCTGACGATCGTCACCGTCCTGCTCGCCTGCTGGCATTCCGGCGGCGGACAGCACGCACCGGGGCAAGTGTGATCCACGATCAAACCCGAAGTGTCCGGGCCGCTCAGGCGATCGCTGCGCGTGCGGATCCGGTGACCGAGACGGCCGGCCTGCCCGGGGATGGCGGCCGGAAGCCGTCCGCGGCAGGCCGCCCGGCCCGCGACGCGCAGGGCGGCGATGCTGCGAGCCGGTACGCTGCAGTGGCCGGCCTCCTCCGCCGCCACTGGCTGGCCGCGGCGCTGCTGGCGGCCGGCCTGGTGCTCCGGGTGCTGGCGCAGTTCGCTTACCGCCCGGCGCTTTTCTACATCGACTCGGTGAAGTACCTGTACGACGCCGCCGGTAACGATCCCGTGGGCTACACAGCGCCGCTCCGGGGCATCGCTGCCGTGTCGAACCTCGATGTCGTCGTAGCCGTCCAGCATCTGCTCGGGCTGGCGATGGCCGTGGTCATCTACATCCTGCTGCTGCGGCGGGGAGTGTCGCGCTGGCTGGCCGCACTGGCCATCGCACCGATCCTGCTCGACGCCTACCAGCTGCAGGACGAGCAGGCGATCATGCCCGGCACCTGGTTCGAAGCCCTGATAGTCGCGGGGCTAGCCATCTTGCTGTGGAAACCGGGCGTTTCCTGGCGCCGGGTGATGCTGGCCGGCCTGGTGCTCGGCACGTCGGCCACCGTCGCCCAAGTCGGCGAGGCCCTGATCCCCGCCGCGGCGATCTTCGTGCTGGCGGCGGGCGGACGCTGGCGGCATGCCGTCGGCAAGGCGGCGGTGCTCTGCGTGGCCTGCGCCGTGCCGATCCTCGCCTATTCCGCTGGCTCCTACCTGCTCACCGGGAATTTCTTCCTGTCGCATTCCGGCGTCACGTCGTTCTACGGGCGGACCGCGGCGACCGCCGACTGCGCGACCATCAAGCTGCCGCCGGACGAACAGGCCCTGTGCCCGACTCCCGCTCAGCAAGCCAGGGGGAACGACTGGCTCGAGTTCGGGACGTTCGCCCCGGTGCAGCAGCATTATTACGACAACCACACACTGTCCCCCGGCGAAGTCAACTCGCTGGTGAGCAACTTCAGCGACAGCGTGGTGCGTCAGCAGCCGCTGCGGGTGCTCCATGCTTATCTGCACGACGTGCTGAAGGTGTACGCAGTCGACCGTGTCTCGCTGCCCGGCGACGCACCCGTCTCCCGCTGGCAGTTCCAGACCTCGTTCCCGTACTTTCTTTCGCATGCCACCCCGGCGATCGTCAAGGCGTCCGTCGACCGGTACGGCGGCGGCTTGCCTGCCGTGTGGCGGCCTGTCGCGGAGTTCTTGCGCTCCTACCAGCTTGACGGTGGCTACACTCCGGGTCCGCTGCTGCTGCTCTGCACAGTGACCGGCCTGATCGGCTCGGCGTCCGCGCTCCGCCGCCGGCTACCCAGGGCGGATCGCGAGCCGGCCTTTGCCTGCCTGCTGTTCTTCGCCTCAGCAGTGCTATTGACTCTGGTGTCCGATCTGTTCGTGTTTTCCTGGCGCTACCAGCTGCCAGCTCTCGTCACGCTCGTACCAGCCGGCGCGCTTGGCATCGGCGTGATCATCAGCTCGATCAGGAGGCGGCACCCGCCGGGCGATGGTGACGGTGACACGGTCGGCCGTGAACTGGGCAGGTACGCGTCCGGGTGACAGTCAGCAACCGCGCTAGAGCCGCCAGGCTAGGGTTCAGGAACCCGTTGCTCTGGCCGGGCCGGCCACCCAGGCTGGCTCCGAGCGCGGGCGGTGACGACCGGTCCGCGCCGGCCGGGACTCGTAGCGCCATCGTCGGCGCCGTCGTGTTCGCTACATCGCTGGCGCTGTTCCTGGCTGTCTTCCAGGTCTTCCCCAGGCACCCGTGGTCGATGCTTGACCTCCGCATATACCTCTGGGGCGGCACTTTCGTGCGGCACTCGCAAGATCCGTACGTGCCAACCTATATGCCGCACTATTTGCACTTCACCTACACGCCGATGGCCGCGGGCATCTTTGCGCTGCTCGGCGTCCTGAACCTGCAGGTCGTCAAAGCGCTCGAGGTGACGGCCGGCATCGCTTCGCTGGTGGGCGTTCTATGGCTGACGTGGGGAGCGCTCGGGCGCGAGCGCTCTTGCGCTCGCCTCGGCGCCACGCTGGCGACGGCTGCCGTGGCGCTGTGGCTCGAGCCGGTCCGGCAGACGCTGTCCCTCGGGCAGGTGAACCTGCTGCTGCTTCTGATCATCGTCGCGGACCTGTGCCTGCCAGACACGCGCTGGTGGAAGGGCGTCGGCGTCGGTCTCGCAGCGGGTCTCAAGCTGACCCCCCTGATCTTCATCCCGTATCTGCTCCTCACCGGGCGCTTCAGGGCAGCGGCCGTCTCCGCGGCGACCTTCGCCGTGACCGTCCTCGGCTCGTTCGCGCTGCTGCCTGCGGCAGCCCATCACTACTGGCTTGAACGGCTGTTCCTGAAGCCGAATCGCATCGGGAACGTGCACTACGTGGGAAATCAGTCGCTGTACGGTGGCGCGTTGCGGCTGCTCGGCACCGATGCCGCAGCGCGGCCTTATCAGCTACTCGCCGAAGTACTCGTCGGGGTGGTCGGCCTGGTGCTTGCGGCATGGGCCTCGCGCCGGGGCCAGGAGATCGTCGGCGTTCTGGTGTGCGCGCTCACCGGCCTGCTGGTCTCGCCAGTCTCGTGGTCGCACCACTGGGTTTGGGTCGCGCCGATGCTGGTCGTGCTAGTGGACTTCGCCAGCCGCCCGCCATCGCTCGCAGGGGCTGCGAGCTGGCGGCGGACTTGCTGGCTCGGCGCCGCAGCGGTGGCGGCCGTCTTCTCCGGCGTGCTGTGGACTGTGCCCTCCGCTGGTGGCCGCCGCGCCCCGGTTCAGGGGTTTGTCATGACGGGCCAGGAGCAGCTGATCGGGGACTTGTATGTCCTGGCCGGGCTGGCCGGCCTGGGTGTGATCGCGGCGCTCCTGGTGACCGCCAGGCGCACCGACCAGCACCTGTCGGTGATAGCGGCGGCGCGCGACGGGGAAGAACCAGTGGAGCCCGGGTTGGCCGCACAGCCTTGAGCGTTCGACAACACAGCCTTGAGCGTTCGACAACACAGCCTGGAGCGCCCCTAGCCGCGGGAGGCCAAGTGAACTCGCGCCCGCCATTGCCGCCGTTCACCGAGCAGACCGCCCGCCAGAAAGTCCAGGCTGCTGAAGACGCCTGGAACACCCGCGACCCGGAACGCGTAGCCGCCGGGTACACGGCGGACTCGGTATGGCGCAACCGGGATCAGTTCGTCACGGGACGGACCGAGATCGTTGAGTTCCTCCGCCTCAAATGGGCACGCGAACTCGACTACGCCCTGCGCAAGGAGCTGTGGAGCTTTACCGGCGACCGCATCGCCGTCCGCTTTCAGTACGAATCACACGACGTGGCAGGCCAGTGGTGGCGCAGCTACGGCAACGAGCTGTGGGAGTTTACCGAACAGGGACTGATGAGCCGGCGTGAAGCAAGCATCAACGACGTTGCCATCGACCCGGCGCAGCGGCGCATCCTGGGTCCGCGGCTCGAGGCTGACCGCGGTAAGCCCTTCCCGCTGCGCTGAGGTCCGAGGCGACTCGCCGGCGGCGATTCTGCACGGGGGTGCGTGATGACCGTAGTGCGGCTTCAAGACGGCGGGGTAGCCGACTTCTCCCAGGGTGAGGTGTACTTTATCGGCAATGCCACCACGCTGATCCGCTTCGGCGGGCTCACGATCCTGACTGATCCGGCGTTCATGCACGCCGGAACGCACACCTACCTGGGTCATGGCATCTGGGCCCGGCGCGAGGTCGGGCCCGCGTGCCAGGTCGCGGACCTGCCACCAATCGATCTGGTGCTGTTGTCCCATTTCCACGGCGATCACTTCGATGAGGCGGCGGCACTCGACCTGGACCAGGACCTGCCGGTCATCTCGACCGCGGACGCTGTCGCCAAGCTCCAGCCGCTGGGCTTCGGCCAGGGTTACCCGCTTGGCACCTGGCAGTCGCACCAGGTGGAGAAAGGCCAGGCGCGCCTGAAGATCACGGCCATGCCGGCTAAACACGCCAGCGACGACGCGATCGCAGCGATGCTGATGCCGGTCAACGGGCACATGCTCGAGTTCAGCCACGCAGGCCAGGAGCTATACCGGCTGTACATAACCGGGGACACAATGCCGCACGCCGAGCTGGGTGATATCCCGCGGGCGTACCCGGATATCGACCTCGGGCTTTTCCACACCGGCGGCACTACGTTGTTTGTCACCGTCGTCACAATGACCGGCGAGCAAGCGGTCCGCGCCGTGGAGCTCGTGCGGCCGCGGACGGCCATCCCGATCCATTACAACGACTACTCGGTCTTCATGTCGGGCCTGGACGACTTCAGGCGCGCGGCCGCAAAGTCATCGGCCGACACCGCGTTTCGCTACTTGGCTCATGGCGAGACTTATACGTTCTCTGCCAAGGTGCAATCACCTGGACTCAGGGGCGGCTAGCTGGCGTTCCTGAGCCCGGTAAGGTCGGGGCCGAGCCAGTCCGGAGCAAGCGTAGGGTCGTACCGACAGCCAGCGGGCGGGGAGGGCGCGGATGACCGATCTGGTTGGCGGCTGGCCTGCCGGATTCGTCCGCCCGCTGCGGGTCAAACCGGGGTCAACGGTTGCGTTGCCGAAGGATTTCGATCCCCGCGAGCGGTTCGGCCTGCGCAAAGGCACGGATGCGGTCCGGCTTCTGCAGCAGGGCATTGAGCTGCTGGCGGAGTACCAGGACCGGCTGGCCGCACAGCGTACTTATGGCGTCCTGGTGGTGTTGCAAGGGATCGACGCGGCGGGCAAGGACAGCACTATCAGGCATGTGATGAGGGGCGTCAATCCGCAGGGCGTTCAGGTGTCCAGCTTCAAGGCGCCGTCGCCGGAGGAACTCGCTCACGACTACCTGTGGCGGCACGCCCGCCGCTTGCCTGCCAGGGGCGAGATCGCGATCTTCAATCGCTCGCATTACGAGGAAGTGCTTGTTGTCCGGGTGCACCAGGACAACCTGGCCCGCGAGATGATCCCGCCAGATTCCGTCAGCGACGACCTATGGACTCGCCGGTACCGGGAGATCAACCACTGGGAGCACTACCTTTCCGATAACGGCATCAGGATCGTCAAGCTCTTCCTCAACCTGTCGAAGCAAGAGCAGCGGGCACGCTTCCTGCGGCGGATCGACCGCAAGGAGAAGAACTGGAAATTCTCCGCCAGCGACGTGCGCGAGCGCCAGTACTGGGATGACTATCAGATGGCATATTCCGAAATGCTGACCCACACCAGTACTGACTGGGCTCCGTGGTACGTACTGCCCGCAGACCACAAGTGGGTCACCCGGATTTGCGCTGCGGCCGTCATCGCGCACACGCTCATCGAGATTGACCCGCACTACCCGGTCCCGGATCTGGCCGCGCAAGAAGAGCTTGCGCGGGCGAGGGCCGAACTCGAAGCGGAGCCGCCGCGCGGAGTCCGGACCGCGCACCATGCGGCGAAGCCGGGCAGGAAGTTATCGGCCTGGGATCCCGGCCATGGTCGAGGCCGGCGGAGGGACGATCATCAACCTGGGATCCTGGATCTCTCGACTGGGCATTCCCGTTGGCGCGCTCTACAGTTCCACCAAGGGCGCTATCGAGACATTGACGCGGGCCAGGGCTGCCGAGTTCGGCCCGCACGGCGTGCGCGTCAACGCGATCTCTCCCGGCGTTATCCAGACGCCCGTACCGGGCGAGGTGCGCCCAGGCGAAGTGATGATGAAAGGCACCCCTGCTGGCGGCATGGGCACCCCCCAGGCCATCGCGCATGCCGCGGTCTATCTGGCAAGTGAGGAGTCCGACTTCGTTCATGGCATCGTGCTCGATGTGGACGGTGGCCGTACGACGACGGCCGTAATAGCCGCTTAGGACCAGCGGCTAGCCGATTGACTGAACCGTTCATTCATTTCATACTGCTGGCATGACACGCGCCAGCGCCGAGTCCCGGGTGCAGGAGATCGCCCTGGCCGGCGCGCGATGTTTCGCGCACCTGGGTTACCGCAGGACACGGATGGCTGAAGTGGCGGAAGCGGCCGGACTGTCCACCGGGGCCGTCTATACCTACGTGGAGGGCAAGGAAGCGCTCCTGCATCTGGTGCTGGCGTCCGGCCTGGGCTTGCCTGCCGCGGACCTCGGTGACCTGCCGCTGCCGGCGCCCGATATCGCGGTCACCGTGGAGATGGTTGGCCGCGGCCTGACGCGTCAGGGGACGACGCCGCTGCTGAAGGCCGCGGTAGCCGTAGACACGCCGCAGGATGTCAGGGCGGAGCTAGCGGCAGTGGTAGCCGAGCAGTACTCGACGGTCGAACGGCTTCGCGGTGTGCTGTCGGTGATCGAGGCGTGCGCCGCTGACCTGCCACCGCTGGAGGCGTTGTACTTCGGGCGGCGCAGGCGGGGGCGCATCGACCTGCTCCGCGATTACCTGCAGCGACGTGCCGCGTCGGGATACCTGAGGTCGCTGCCGGATATGACGGTCGCGGCGCAGATCGTGACCGAGACTGTTGCTTGGTTCGCCTGGAAGCGGCACGAGAGTCGCGACGCCTCTCGCTTCGATGACAACATCACGCGCGCGACGGTGGTTGAGTTCGTGTGCAACGCCCTGCTCCCCGAACAGGCGGCGACGTGACTAGCAAGACGGCCAGCCGGCTCCTGGCGTCCGGGCGAGACTGCGACATCTTTGAGTACGGTCCTGGGCTGGTCCTGCGCAGGTCTCGCGATGGCCGGAGGCTGGACGGCGAGGCTCGCGTCATGGAATACGCCCGGCAGCACGGCTACCCCGTCCCGGCTGTCGAGCGTGTCTCCGGCGACGGGACGGAACTGGTGATGCAGCGCATCGACGGCCCGTCCCTGGTCGGCGCGATCGAGCGGCGGCCGTGGACGGTCCGTCAGCTGGGAACGCTGCTGGCCGATCTGCACCTCCGGCTGCACGACATCCCGGCGCCTGATTTCGTTCCTGCCGGCCCGCTCGGCGATGGTGACAGGCTGTTGCATCTCGATCTGCACCCGCTCAACGTCATCATCGGCCCGGCGGGTCCGGTAGTAATCGACTGGACCGGAGCGGCCAGCGGGGAGCCGGCTCTGGACATCGGCATCGCGTGGCTGCTGATGGCGGCCGGTGAGGTACCGGCTGCCGCCTGGAAGCGGCCGCTCGCGGCATTAGCCCGGGCAAACCTGCTCAGCAGCTTCCTTGCCGGGGCCGGTGTCTCAGCGGCGATGACTTACCTGCCTGATCTCGTCGAGTGGAAGTCAGCTGATCCGAATATGACCGCCGCCGAGATCGCCCGGATGAGGCGCGTGGCCGACAGGTCCGGCGCAACCAGCGCGTCACGGTCTGAGGGTCCTGGCTAATCGTTGTGAAGGCTCCATGCGACGGTGTTCAGGTTGTCGGTGAGGAAGATGTCGGTCCCTCCGAGGCGCTTGTCCCATGACGTCGGCATGAGCCCTGCGGCACAGGCGACAACCGCTTCCATCCAGACCTTGAGCCGTGCCTGCCGGTTGTCATCCGGCACGCCGGCCGTGGCAGCGGCCTGCTTGAGGTCCACCATGCGCATCGCCTTCGCGGCGCAATCCCGCAGGTCGCGGACGTACTCGCGATTGGTCTGCACATCCTCGGGAGTGCCGAACAGGGCCATGTGACCGGACACGACGGTCTGGAAGTCGTACTCCAGCATCTGGTCCATGGCGTCGAAATAGGCGGGCACGCGAGCAGAGAACAGCAGCCGGAAGAACGGCGCGTTCTTCACGGTGAAGCTGTCGATCGCTGTCAGGATCTTGTGCTCCGGCAGGTGGATGAATAGGTTGCCGGGCTGATGCCAGTCGCCGGTGTAGTCGAGAACGAGCCTGTCTCCGCCGATACTCAGCTCGCTCCTGGTCCCGCTGAAGGTCTCGTTAGGCACAGGCCGGTTCTCGTCGCGGGCCTCTTCGATGAACCTTGCTGTCAACTCGTGGGCGACGATCTTGAGGCCATTCTGTGCCAGCAAGCGGGCGGAGCCGATGTGGTCGGCATGCGCGTGGCTGTAGATCAGGTGAGTGACCGGCTTCGGGGTGACCTCCTCGATGCCCGCCAGCAGTCTGCCACCCAGGTCCGGAGGGGCGTCCACGACGACAACGCCCTGCTTGGTCACCAGGAACATGGTGTTCACCAGGCCGCTGGTGATGCCGTAGGCGCCGCCGCCCAGGTCAGTGACGAGATAACCGGCATCAGGTATGTCCGGGCCTCGGGCGAACTCCGGCACAGGCGCAAATGTCATCACTGATGACCTCCTGCTGTAGTTCGGCTGACGCCGGCGCGGCGGCAGAGTCTCCGCACATTGACCTACCCCCGGCAGCCGGGGCCACCGGGCGCTGAGCGGATCGTCGCAGCGCCCGGTGGCCAGCGTCATCAGGCGGACGGGATGCGGAAATAGTGACCTTTGTCGAGGTCGTCGATGAGCCCCGGCTGCGTGGGCTGCCAGCCCATCAGGTCTCGGGTCAGCGCGCTGGAAGCTGGGCTGTCAATACCGAGAAAGCTTGACAGCCAGGTGAAGTGCCCAGCGGCGTCGTCCGGAGAAACGGCAACGACGGGAACGCCCAAATGGCGGCCGATGACTTCGGCGATGTCGCGGATCTGCACGCCCTCGTCGGCCACCGCATGGAGTGTCGACCCGGCGGGCGCCTTCTCCACCGCGAGGCGAAACAGGCGCGCGGAATCGAGCCGGTGCACAGCGGGCCAGCGGTTGGTGCCGTCACCGATGTACCCGGAGACGCCCTTGTCGCGGGCAATCCCGACGATGGCCGCGATGAAGCCGTTGTCGCCGTCGCCGTGATTCGTCGGCGGAAGCCGCACGATCGATGAGCGGATGCCGCGATCGGCGAAGGAGAGCGTCAGCTCGGCGGTGCCCCACCGAGTTCTCGGGCCGGCGCCCGCAGCGTCGATAGCCGGGTTGGACTCGTGTCCGTCCCGCTCGGTCGCGAGCCGTCCTGGCGCGACGCCAAGCGTGCCGGAGGCAATGACGAGCGGCCGGCCAGAACCCGCAAGCGCGTCGCCGAATGCTTCGACCGCGCGGCGGTCGGCGTCGGCGGCGCCCTCGAAGCCTCCCGAGAACGCGATGTCGTGCTTGAACGCCAGGTGGATGACGCCATCCGACGCCGCGCCCGCGTCGCGCAGGATGTCGAGGTCATCCAGAGTGCCGTGTTGCACCTGTGCCCCTGCTTCGGTGAGTGCAGCGGCCGAGGAATCAGAGCGAGCCAGCCCGGTGACCTGATGGCCGGCATCGATGAGTTCGGAAACGACGGCGGAGCCGATCCAGCCGGACGCGCCGGTGACGAAGTAACGCATGAGAGGAACCTCCCGTGGGGCCGACGATCCTCGGTGCCGAGGTCGCCGTGATGGCAGTGACTGACATCAGTCTATCGCACTGATGTCAGTCCATGCCATCAGCTGCCTAGTACGATCAGCTCATGGCGCGTTGGGAGCCGGACAGCCGGGGCAGGCTCGAACAGGCGGCGCTCGAGCTCTACGCCGAGCGTGGGTTCGAGAACACCACCGTCGCGGAAATCGCGGCACGCGCGGGCCTGACGGAGCGGACGTTTTTCCGGCACTTCGCCGACAAGCGCGAGGTGCTGTTCTGGGGGGCACCGGCGCTGGAGGAACTCCTCGTCAGCGCCGTCGAAACCGCGCCGGAGTCCGCTTCGCCGATCGAGGCGATCACCAGCGCACTCGAGGCCACCGGCCCGCTGTTCGAACAGCGCCGCGACAGCGCCCAGCAGCGTCAGCTGGTCATTGTCGCCAGCAGAGAGCTGCGCGAGCGCGAACTGATCAAGCTTGCGTCACTCGCGTCGGCGCTCGCGGGCGCGCTCCGCCGGCGCGGCGTCGCCGAGCCTGCCGCGACGCTGACCGCGGAGGCGGGCATCGCGATCTTCAGGGTCGCGTTTGCCCGCTGGCTCAGCGGCATCGACTCGCGAGACCTGCCGCAGCACATCAGGGAGTCCCTCGGCGAGTTGCAAACGGTGGCCGCCGGCCGATGACAACGCGCACCGCCGCGCTGCCGTGCTGGTGCTGTTCCTGCCCTCCGGGACCGCCGTGCATCATCGTCAGCATCGCCGCGCCGCCAGTGCGGAAGAAGCGCACGAGCAACGCTGCAGCTACGAGCAGGAAGATGATGTTCAGAACGGTGGTGTAGTTCCACTGCAGGGCCTGCTCGGTAACCTTGGCCGTCCGGGTGTGCGGGATCAGTCCGAGGCCGCCGAACAGGAACTCGATGGCATAACCGGCGATGACCATGGACGCGTAGAAGATCCCAAGGATGGCCAGCATCATCTTCGTGCCGTAGTACCTCCGGTAGATCATCAGAATCGGGATGATGATCAGGTCGGCGAAGATGAACGCGGTGACGCCGCCGAAACTGATGCCGCCGTTCCACAGCACCCCGGCGAGCGGCACGTTCCCGATCGAGCAAACGAAGCTGAGCAGGGAGATGACCGGGCCGATGAGCGGGTCCCAGAGCCTGGCGACCAGCGGGTGGCTGACCAGGAACAGATGCCGCCAGAAGCTGTCCGGCACCCAGGCGCCGACCGCGCCAGCGATCAGCAGCCCGCCGACCACGTCCCGGATAACCGCAGCCCACTCCATCACGAAGATCTGGCTCACCGCGGTGTAACCGCCCGAGCTAGCCAGCCGCCGCCAGAAGCTTCCGCCGGCACTGACGCTCATGTCCATGGCGGCGTGGCCTTCCATCGACCCGGCAAGCCCCTTGTCGGCTTGCTGCCGGGCGGCATCGACGAGTTGTCGCCGGACGAACAGCCGGAAGGCCGCCGCTACTGCCACGATCATGACAATTCCGCCCGCATACTCGGCCAGCGTGAACTGCCAGGAGATCAGCAGCGCCAGGATGATCCCGAGCTCGATGACCAGGTTGGTGCTCGCAATCTCGAAAACCATGGCGGAGGTGAAACTGGCACCCTTGCGGAACAGAGAGCGGGCCAGCGCCACAGCCGCGTACGAACACGAGGACGAAGCGGCTCCGAGGCCGGCGGTCAGACGAGCGTGCGGGGCTTATCGTCCCCGAGCAGCCGAATGATGGTCTGCCGTCGGACCAGCGCCTGCACGACTGCCGACAGGGCGAACCCGAGTATCAGCGACCAGGTGATCTCCCACGTCATCGTCCCGGCAACAGCGAGCGCATGGCCAAGGGCCTCCAGGACTCGCATCGTCAGGCCTCACTCCCCCATCGACTCGATAGCCGTCAGAACCGGGAACGCGTGCTTGAAGCCTCGGCCGCAGGCATGCCCGTGTCGTGCGGGCCAGGCGAGCCGTCCAGCACCGTCCGGACGGCTTGGTGCACTTTGGTCCGGAACTCGGCGATCTCGGCACCCCGTCGCGCCGGATGCACCGCATTTGTGAGCAGGACGATAGCGGCATCGAGCGTCGGCGCGATGAGCATTGAGGTGCCCGTGAAACCGGTATGCCAGATCGTCCCGGCGGGCCAGCTGCCCCACTGGTCCGGCCGTACCCGCCAGCCAAGCACTCGAGCCTCCGGGTCCGCTCCGGTGTGCCTGCTCGTCATCAGCGCGATTGTCTCGGCGGACAAGACCGGGTGATGGTCCGGCCGGAGCAGCGCGCTCGCGAACCTGCCCAGGTCGGCGGCCGTGCCGAACAGGCCGGCGTGACCGCTGGTGCCGCCAAGGGCGAAAGCGTTGCCGTCGTGCACTTCGCCCCAGACCAGTACCGGATTGGTTCGCTGATCCCCGTCCGCTTCGGTCGCCGCGATGTGCTGCCGCGGGGCCTCCGGCAGGTAGCTGGTCGACGTCATGCCGAGCGGCCCGGCCACTTCTCTGGCGAACAATCCAGCCAGCGTCTCGCCAGCGCAGTTCTCGATCGCCCAGCCGAGCAGCATGAAGCCCACGTCGCTGTAACTCACCGGGCCGGCGGCAGCACCAGCCAGCTCGGCGGTGACGGCCCTCTTGATCTCGGCCGGGCCGTCGCAGGTCAGGTAGTACTGCCGGAACGGGACGAGCCCGGCGATATGCAGCAGGCAGTCGCTGATGGTGACCGGTGATCGCGGCGCTCCGGGCAGCCACCGGGCTACCGGATCGTCGATGCTCCACTGGCCCCGCTGGTGCAGCAGGAGCACGAGTGGCAGCGTGGCGATCACCTTGGTCAGGGATGCGAGGTCGAACAGCGTGCCAGCGCCGACCTCGACCGGCCCCTGCGCTGAGGTGACAAGGTCAGCGCCGGCCGCGGACCCGGTGAGCTTTGCCCAGCCACCCGCCGCAGAGTAGGCCGTCGCGGCCGACGAGCGCACCTCCATGGCCAGCCCAGGCGGGACGCCGCCGGCCAGCTGGCGGATCAGCAGTTGCGACACGACGGGGTAGCCCTCGGCTGAACGGCCGGGCAGCTCCTGGTAGGTAACAGTGAGCCGCGGCGCTGGCCCGCCGGTGCGCGCAGTCTGGTCGTGATCGAGCTCCGCAATAATCGCGTCGGGCACGACGCCAGGATAGGCCTGCCGCCAGGCGCGAATGAACACGTCCGCCATGGCCCGGGCGTCGCCGGGCAGCCAGTTATCCGGCCAGCCGCCGCGCTTGCCGGATAACTGGCTGTGCGCCCGCCCGGCGGCGCTAACCGGCCGGATGCCGCCTTCCTCGCCTGGTTCGCTTTGCCCGGGCAGCATGGTAGGTCCGCTCGAGCGCCTCCCGGCTGGCGGGCAGATCGTGCTGCGCCAGCACGACGAACAGGCAGTCCACAACGGTGAGCTGCGCGATCCGGCTGGTCATAGCGCCCGAGCGGAACGCCGTCTCGCGGGCCGCGGTGAGCAGCACGAGGTCAGCCGTCGTGGTTATCGGCGAGCGCGGGAAATTAGTGATGGCCACGGTGCGCGCGCCGTGACCGCCTGCCTCGCGCATGGCGTCGATCGTGTCGGCCGTGGTGCCGGTGTGCGATAGCGCCACGACGACATCCGCGGCTCCCAGCAGCGCAGCGGAGGTGATGGCCATGTGCGGATCCGGCCAGGCGAACGCGGGCTTGCCGATGCGCTGAAGCTTTTGCTGCAGGTCCAGGGCTACGTAGCCGCTGGCGCCAACTCCGTAGATGTCGATCCGCCGGGCGCTGGCAAGGGCGTCCACGACCTGGACCAGGATATCGATGTCCAGGTGCTTGGCAGTGTCGGTCACTGCCTGGGCGTCTGCTCGCGCGATCTTTTCAGCGATAGTCGCAGCGTCATCACCGGGCGCGATGTCGTGAGACGGCTCCACGCCCGCCCCTCGGTCGGCTTGCGCGGCTGCGGCTGCGAGAGCGATCCGCAGTTCCGGATAACCACGCAGGCCGACAGCGCGGCAGAACCTGACGACTGTAGTGGCCGAGGTATCGCACAAGGCTGCCAGCTCCGAGATGGCCTGCATGGCCGTGCCGAACGGATCCGCCAGCACCTGCCGCGCGACCCGCTGCTCGACCGGTGCGAGGTTCGGCAGCAGGGCCCGCACGGTGACCAGGATGTCGTCGCCTGCGTCCGGCACTGACGGCTCGCCGGGACCCGGCTGCCGCCTGATTTCCTGCACGCTCAAGCCATGCACTGCCTGGCCGCCCTCGGCCACCGCCGCCTCCCCGGTCACGCGCTTCACGGCCGGCTATCGCCGGAGCCATCGGCGGCTGCAAGTGCAGCCAGCGCCGCCCGCACATTGCCGTCGGCAGCCGCTAGCGCGCTGGCGGCCGATTCCGGTGTTATCCCGGCAAGCAGGCACAGCAGCGCGAGCCGCAGATCGCCACCGCAGCGATCAAGCTCGGCGCGGCAGGCAGCCTCGCTGGCGCCCGATATCTCCGTCAGGATGAGCAACTGGCGCAGGCGGAGCTTCTCGTTCGTGCCCGACAGCGCGATCATCAGGTTCGAGTAGGTCCGGCCGAGCTTGATCATGACGGCCGTGGAGAGCGAGTTCAGGATCATCTTCTCGGCCGTGCCAGCCTTGAGCCGAGTCGATCCGGCTATCGCTTCAGGGCCGGTGTCGGCCAGCAGGCTGTAGTCCGCCAGCTCGGCTAGCGGAGCCCCGAGATTACTGCTGACAAGCACGCTCAGCGCACCGACGGCGCGCGCACGGCGCAGCGCGCCCGCGACATACGGGGTCCGGCCGCTTGCCGACAGGCCGATCGCCACGTCGGCTGAGCTCAGTTCCGAGGCCGCCGTCTCCCCCAGCGACTGCCGGTCCTCGGCACCCTCGATTGCCTGCGCCACGGCGGCCTCACCGCCCGCGTGATGCGCGACGAACATGTCAGGATCGGCGCCGAAAGTCGGGACAACCTCAGCCGCGTCCAGAAGGCCGATGCGGCCGGAGGAGCCGGCCCCGAAGTAATGCACGTGGCCGCCGCTTCGGAGCCGGGCAACAGTGGCATCGACCACCGTGGCGAGCACCGGCAGCGTAGCCGCCACGGCTCCGGCGACGAGGCCATCCTCGGCGTTAAGCAGCTGCAGCAACTCCAGGGTTCCCGCGATGTCGATCTGCGTCGTGCGCTCATTGCGCATCTCGGTTCTCGGCAGTGCTGGCCAGGACGCGGCTTCCGGCTGATCTGTCTGGTGCTCTGCTTGCACCGCCGCCCTCCTCCATCCTTACTCAGGGGCGAGGCCCCTGTTACTATTTTTCATCGTGAATTCCAAGGTAGTTGCATATTCACATCCGCGCCGGGCCCGGGTGCTCGGTTGCATGTCAGGGACCTCTGTGGACGGCATCGATGTCGCGTGCGCGGACCTTGAGCTCGACGGCGAGGAACTCCGGCTCGTCTACCGCGGCGTCGTCAGCACACCTTTCGAGGAAGCCCTGCGTGACCGGATCGTAGCGGCTTTGCCGCCAGGCAAGCCTGGCGCCGGCGAGCTATGCCAGCTGCACGCAGAGCTCGGCACCGCGTACGCCGAGGCCTTCGTCGCGGCCGCTGGCGAACTTGCCGCCGGGCAAGCTGAACTCGCCGTGCTGCACGGCCAGACGTTCTTCCACTGGGTGGACGATGCCGGGCGCGCCCTCGGTACCCTTCAGCTGGGCAACTCCGCCGAGGTGGCCGAGCGCACTGGCTTGCCGGTGATCTGCGACCTGCGCAGCCGCGACCTCGTCGCCGGCGGTCAGGCAGCGCCCATGGTCGCAATGTTCGACCAGCTTCTGCTGGCTGGCCGGCCTGGCCCGGGTGCGGCGGTCAACCTGGGCGGCATAGCGAACCTCACGGTGGTCGAGGATGGCCGGGCTCTCGTCGCCTACGACATCGGCCCGGCCGGCGCGCTGATGGACCCGGCCGCATCCTGGGCCAGCGGTGGCTCGCAGCTCTTCGACGTCGATGGCGCCATCGCCGCGCGGGGAAACGTCAACACGGCCCTGCTGGCGCGGCTGAGGGCGGAGCCGTATTACCTGCTGCCGCCCCCGCGCAGCACCGGTCGTGAGCTGTTCAACGTGCCGTACCTGCGTGCCATGCTAGACGGCATCACACCCGAGCCGGCAGCTGCGGACGTGTCGGCAACCGTGACCAGGCTCCTGGTCGACCTGCTGGCCCGCGCCGCTGAGCAGCACGGACTCACCGAACTCGTATTGTCCGGTGGCGGCAGCGCGAACCCGACGACGATGAGCTGGCTACGTGCAGCAGTGCCGGCCGTCCGGGTACTGACCACCGGCGATCTCGGTATCCCGGCGCAAGCCAAGGAAGCCGTCGCCTTCGCCGTGCTCGGCTTCCTCAGCTGGAACGGCCTGCCCGGTTCCGTGACCGCCGCGACCGGCGCGCGGCACCCGGCGATTCTCGGTTCAATCCAGCCCGGGGCGGGGCCGCTGGTACTCCCCGAACCGGCGCCAGTCCAGCCCCGGTACCTCAGCATCCGGCGGGACTAACTGCCCGATCGCCGAGCCACCCCGGCGCTCGGTGAGCGGCGTTGTCTCCACTCCTCAGATGCCGTTAGCCGCCGCAGGGCCGGGCTTGGCCGGCAACCCGAAGCGGGAGAACAGTTCGGTTCCGGATACCGGGTTACCGGCGCGTCTGGCCGGGGCTGCCTCGGCGGCCAGGAACGCCGTCACCGCCGCGATCTTGTCGCCCTCGAGAGTCAGCACGTCGATAACCCAGGGGATGTAGCCGCCGCGAGCCTCGTCGTAGAGGTAACAGCCCACAGCGAGCTGCCCGTTAGCCCGGGCGTCCCGGTGCCTCCATCGAACGCAGAGCGGGCCACCAAGGAGGAATTCCCTGATGGCCTGGTGGCCGCGGAACCAGTCGGGTTCTGGCGGCATGGACCAGGTCGCCTCTTCGGTGAGCATGCTGATCAGCGTGTCGGCGTCGCCGCGCTCCAGAGCGTCGGCATAGCGCTGAACCAGGGCGCGGGTCCGCTGATCCCCGAGCTGGCGAAGGGTCGCCTGCTGGCTTGCGTCCGGGAGCCGGTCACGGGCCGCGGCGCGGGCGCGCTGCAGGGCGCTGTTGACCGCGGCTGCCGACGTGCCGAGCTGGCGGGATATCTCCGCGGTAGGGAAGCCGGCCACCTCGCGCAGCAGCAGAACCGCGCGTTGCAGCGGCGGCAGGTACTGCAGGGCGACCACGAACGCCAGTTCCACGCTCTCGCGCTGCTCGTAACGCGCTTCGGGTGAGGAGGCTGTGTCATCGGCCAGCCAGTCGTCTGGATAGGGCTCTAGCCAGAGGGGGTCGGCCTGCGACGGGTCCAGGCCGGTGGCGGAGGGGCCAAAGCCGGCGGGAAGCTCCCGCCGCGACCGTTGCCGGGCGAGATCAATGGCCGCGTTCGTGGCGATCGCGTACAGCCAGGAGCGTACCGAGCTACGCCCCTCGAATCCGGAAAGGCCCCGCCAGGCACGCAGCAACGCCTCCTGGAGTGCGTCATCGGCATCGTGCAGGGAGCCAAGCATCCGGTAGCAGTGGGCTCGCAACTCGGCGCGGTGGGCACCGGCAAGCTCGCCGAACGCGTTGTGGTCGCCGCCCTGGGCCTGCGTCAGCAATGTCATTTCGTCCGGGCGCGCGCCGGGGCTGGCCGTCACTGGCAAAACGGTAGCGTGACTTGCGGCACGTGGTCGACCGCGAGCGGGGTCGTTGTGCCGCCGCTCCACACTTGTCACCGGGATAGTCACCAGTGCTCCAATCTTCCGTCCTTGCCACGGGGGCTTGGCTTCGGGCTGCGCCTATGCCACTGCCGGCAGACGGTGGCCCTGACGGCTAGGACTGCCGGCCTGCGCCGAAATAATCGGCTCAGTTGAAGAACCCGCGTGGCGGCTGAGATCCGGCGCCCATGATGTCGGCTAATGACGGATGGGTTTGTCCTGGTTGATTCTAGTTTTACGTGTCACGAACTCGCCGCAGATTTGATTCATTCTAGAAAATGGGCAACACTTCAGAACGTGCCCACGCCCTCGGAGTTCGAACTCTTGTTGCGCGGCGCTTCCTTGCGCGTGACACGTCCTCGGGTAGCGGTGCTGGCGGCGGTGTACGACCATCCGCATGCCGACACTGACTCGATCCTCGGCGTCGTGCGTGAACATCTCGGTGAGGTGTCCCACCAGGCCGTCTACGACGTACTCCGCGCGCTGACCGCCGTCGGCCTGATAAGGCGCATCCAGCCATCCGGCTCGGTGGCGCGGTACGAGTCGCGGGTCGCGGATAACCATCACCACGTTGTCTGCCGGTCGTGCGGTGCCATCGCAGACGCTGACTGCGCCGTCGGCGATGCGCCCTGCCTGACCGCGTCCGACGACCATGGCTACGCGATCGACGAGGCCGAGGTCATCTACTGGGGCATGTGCCCCGACTGTTCGACCGCACTTAGTTCCTGAGCACACCCTCTGATTCTGGAAGGATTCCCGTGACTGACCATCCGAACGCCAGCGTTGGCGAGATGAACGAGGAAAGCGGAGGGTGCCCGGTCGCGGCCGCCCGCCCGAACCACCCGACCGAGGGCGCGGGGAACCGCGTCTGGTGGCCGAACCGCCTGAACCTGAAGATCCTCGCCAAGAACCCAGACGTTGCTAACCCCATGGGCGGGAAATTCAACTACGCGGAGGAGTTCAAGACCCTTGACCTCGCCGCCGTGAAGAGGGACATCGAAGCGGTACTGACTACCTCGCAAGACTGGTGGCCAGCCGACTTCGGCCACTACGGCCCATTCATGATCCGCATGGCGTGGCACAGCGCCGGCACGTACCGCATCAGCGACGGCCGCGGCGGTGCCGGAGCCGGCCAGCAGCGCTTCGCGCCGCTCAACAGCTGGCCAGACAACGGGAACCTCGACAAGGCACGCCGGCTCCTCTGGCCGGTGAAGAAGAGGTACGGCCGGAAGCTCTCGTGGGCGGACCTGATGGTCCTCACCGGCAACGTGGCCCTCGAGTCGATGGGCTTCAAAACCTTCGGTTTCGCGGGAGGGCGCGAGGACGTCTGGGAGCCTGACGAGGATGTCTACTGGGGCCCCGAGACCACCTGGCTAGGCGACGAGCGCTACACCGGCGACCGGGAGCTCGAGAACCCCCTGGCCGCAGTCCAGATGGGCCTGATCTACGTGAACCCGGAAGGCCCGAACGGAAATCCGGACCCTCTCGCTGCAGCCAGGGATATCCGTGAGACGTTCCGCCGCATGGCGATGAACGATGAGGAGACCGTCGCCCTCATCGCCGGCGGGCACACCTTCGGCAAGACTCACGGCGCTGGCCCGGCCGAGCTTGTCGGCCCGGAGCCGGAAGGCGCGCCGCTGGAGGAGCAGGGCCTCGGGTGGAAGAGCAGCTACCGGACCGGCAAGGGCGCCGACGCGATCACGAGCGGCCTGGAGGTCACCTGGACCCCGACGCCGACCAAGTGGAGCAATAGCTTCCTGGAGATCCTCTTCGGCCATGAGTGGGAGCCAGACATCAGCCCGGCGGGCGCCCACCAGTGGGTCGCCAAGGACGCCGAGGCGATCATCCCGGACCCAGCGGAGCCGCAGAACTCGTCGAAGCGCCGCAAGCCGACCATGCTCACGACGGACCTGTCGCTGCGGTTCGACCCGATCTACGAGCCGATCTCGCGGCGGTTCCTGGAGCACCCGGACGAGTTGGCCGATGCGTTCGCTCGTGCGTGGTTCAAGCTGACGCACCGTGACATGGGTCCGGTTGCCCGCTACCTCGGGCCGGAGGTCCCGGCAGAGGTGCAGCTCTGGCAGGACCCGCTGCCGGCCGTCACGCACGAGCTCATCGGCCTGCAAGACGTCGAAGCCCTCAAGAGCCAGATCCTCGCGTCCGGGCTGTCCGTTAGCCAGCTGATCTCAACCGCATGGGCGTCGGCTGCCACGTTCCGCGGCAGTGACAAGCGCGGCGGCGCGAACGGGGCGCGAATCCGGCTCGAGCCGCAGAGCGGCTGGGAGGTGAATAACCCCGACGAGTTGGCAACTGTCCTGCGCACCCTGACGGGAATCCAGGAGGCCTTCAACGCCGCCCAGACGGGGGGCAAGAGGGTCTCGGTCAGCGACGTCATCGTGCTCGGCGGCGCCGCAGCCGTCGAGCAGGCCGCCAGGAATGCCGGCTCCGACATCAAGGTGCCCTTCACGCCCGGACGCGCAGACGCGTCGCAGGAGCAGACTGACGTCGCGTCCTTCGCCGTGCTTGAGCCGAGTGCGGACGGGTTCCGCAACTATCTCGGCAAGGGCCACCGGCTGCCCGCCGAGTACCTGCTGCTGGACCGTGCGAATCTGCTCACCCTTAGCGCCCCGGAGATGACCGTGCTCGTCGGCGGGCTGCGCGTGCTGGGCGCGAACTTCCAGCACTCTGCGCTGGGTGTGTTCACCTCGGCACCGGAGTCGCTGACCAGCGACTTCTTCGTGAACCTGCTCGACTTGGGCACCACGTGGAAACCGACGTCGGAGGACGCGCAGATTTTCGAGGGCCGCGATCTCGCCACGGGCCAGGTCAAGTGGACGGGCAGCCGCGTCGACCTCGTCTTCGGCTCGAACTCCGAACTGCGCGCGCTCGCTGAGGTCTACGCCAGCGACGACGCGCAGGCCAAGTTCGTGGCCGAATTCGTCGCCGCGTGGGACAAGGTCATGAACCTCGACCGGTTCGACCTCGGCTGATCACGGTTGTCCAGGCTGGCCGGCCGCGTGCTGGCCGGCCAGCCTGGTTGCCACTCCGCCGCCGGGCGCGCTATTGACTGACTTGGGCGACAAGACCCTGCCTGTCCGAATTTTGCTGCTAGATTGATCGTAAAGCAATAGTAACGACGATCTAGAAAGCACAGGCTTTGTTCAAGCTGCCACGCTTGACGGCGGCAGCTGGCTCGGTCCCCCTGCCACGGGCAGGGATCCGGGCCTTCGCCATCACGGCCGTCGCTCTCGCTGTCGCCGCTACCGTGCTGGCCGCCCTGACGGCGTCAGCTGCGGCCGACAGGCAGGACCCGCTAAGGGCCGCCATGGCCGAGCTCTTCACGTCGTACGCGGGATCCACCGGCCTCATCGGCAATACCTGGTGGCAGGCTGCAGTGGCGCTCTCGACCGTGGAAACCTACGCGCAGACCACCGGGGACACCAGCTACGACGCCGCTTTCCAGGAGGCGTTCAACCTCAACGCGGCCGGCAATTTCGAGAACTCCTCCGACGACGACACAGCCTGGTGGGGACTGGCCTGGCTGCAGGCCTACGAGGTCACCCACGACAGGTCATACCTCGCCATGGCGCAGACCGACGCTGATTACATTCACCAGGCCTGGGACAGCACCTGCGGCGGCGGACTGTGGTGGCAGCGCAACCCGCGTTCCTACAAGAACGCGATCACCAACGAGCTCTTCCTGCAACTGACCGCCTGGCTGCACAACACCATCCGCGGCGACACCAGGTACCTGGCCTGGGCTAAGGCCGAGTGGTCCTGGTTCGACCACAGCGGGATGATCAACAAGCAGAACCTGATCAACGACGGCCTTGCCAACGACTGCAAGAACAACGGCGAGCCCACCTGGACCTATAACCAGGGCGTGATCCTGGCCGGGCTTGCCCAGCTTTACCGGGCGACCGGGAACCGCGGTCTCCTAGCCGAGGCCGAGCGCCTCGCCAGGGCGTCGATTAGCCATCTCGCCATCGGGGGCGTCCTGACTGAGCCGTGCACGACTGATGCCTGCGCCGACCGGTTCCAGGCCCCGGCCCAGTCGTTCAAGGGCATCTTCGTCCGCGACCTCAAGGTGCTGGCAGTCACTGCCCGGACAAGCCAGTTCAACGCGTTCTTCAGCGCCCAAGCCCGGTCCATCGAAACCCATGACACCGGTGCGCAGCACCAGTTCGGCGTGTACTGGGCCGGGCCGATGGCTGGCGTTACCTCCTTTAGCCAGGCCAGCGCGCTGGATGCCCTGGTGGCGTCGGTCAACCTGCCCTAGGACTGCAACTTACCCGAGGCGGGAAGAATCTGGTCAGGGGGGAAACACATGCGGATCGCGGGAAGCGTCGCCCTGGTCACCGGAGCCGATCGCGGGCTCGGTCAGGTGTACGCCCGAGAGCTGGTCAGCCGCAGCGCAGCGAAGGTGTACGGCGCCGCACGTCGCCCGGATGCGGTCATTGAGCCCGGGGTGACCCCGGTCGCGCTCGACATCACCGACCCTGACCGGGTGCGCGAGGTGGCTGCCGGTTGCAGTGACGTCGCGCTGCTGGTGAATAACGCTGGCGTGATGAAGGCAGGCACCTTCACCGGACCGCCTGATCTGGACAACGCCCGGCTCGAGATGGAGACGAATTACTTCGGCACGCTCAGCATGTGCCGGGCCTTTGCGCCGGTGCTCGCGGCCAACGGCGGCGGTGCCATCGTGAACATGCTCTCGGTCACTAGCTTCTACACCTACCCGACGGATGCCTCATATGGCGCGTCTAAAGCGGCAGCGTGGTCGCTGACCAACGGCATCAGGGTCGAGCTGCACCATCAGGGAACGCTCGTTGTCGCCGTCTACGCGAGTCTTATCGACACTGACATGGCTGCTATGACGGACGAGCCGAAGATCAGCCCTGAGTCGGTCGCGCAGCAGGTCTTCGATGCGGTGGAGGCAGGGCAGGTCGAGGTGCTCGCCGACGAGCGAAGCCGGTTCGTTAAGGCCTCGCTGCCGCGCGATCAGGAACTCATTTACCCGCCAGTTCAGGAATTCTGGGATTCCGCGCTGAAGGCTCACCGGTAGGTCCTGCGCCTCGCCATCCCCGTCCGGTTTGGATAGTCGCTGGCCGCGCCGCTGCGGCAGGACCTCCGTGACTGGCACGGTGCGGCTGAAGCACAGGGTGGCGGACGCGGACGAGATGGCGCTGGACACCAGGTCAAGCAAGACTGTCCGGGTGAAGAAGTAAACCTGGAGGTTTGCGTTGTCAGCGTGTCCGGCCGGTCATGAGTCTGCTGCGGCGGATTACTGCGAGGTATGCGGCATCCGGATGAACGGGACGGCCGGGGTCGCGTCCGGCTCACCGGTAGCGCATGAATCTGCCGGCGCTATGTTGTCTAGCCAGCCACCTGCAGTCCTCTGCCCGCGCTGCGGCAGTCCCGGACTCGGGCGGTTCTGCGAGGCGTGCGGCGCTCCGAGCGCGTCGCTTGCCCGGACGTGGACTGCCGTGGTGTCCGCAAGCCGGGCTTACTACGACTCGGTGCAAGCCGTCGGCGGCCCCGACGTGGCCAGCATCGTATTCCCCGCCGCCGTCCCGGAGCGCCGGTTCGCGCTGAACGGTGCCCAGGTGCGCATCGGCAGGCGCAGTGTCTCGCGGGAGGTCACCCCGGAGATCGATCTCAGCGGCCCGCCCGCCGATCCCGGCATCTCGCGCTTGCACGCTGTTCTCCTGGCGCAACCCGACGGCACCTGGGCCATCGTGGATCCAGGATCGGAGAACGGAACGATTGTCAACGGCTTTGAGATTCTCCCCGGGGAGCAAGTTCAGCTAAGCCACTCGGATTCGATCTGCATCGGTGCGTGGACCCAGATCACCATCGTCGTCGAGGCGGCGGCTGCGCCCCGCTAACTGACATCCCGGCGGTCTGCTGCTGGCGAGCGTACGGGCCAGTCAGATCGCGAGACCGAGCCCGCCATCGACGACGAACGTCTGCCCGGTCGCATAGCGGGCGGAGATAACCGCAACGCAGGCGTCAGCGACGTCCTCCGGCGTGGCGACGCGGTGCAGTGGCGCGGCCATCTCGACGCGCTCTTTGCGCTCATGCCAGTCCGCAGTCCAGGGCGTCGCGACCAGGCCCGGCGCGACCGCATTGACGCGGACGCCGCCGCCGGCGAACTTGGCCATGATCGTAGTGAGGTGATTAAGCGCGGCCTTGGAGACGGCATAGGGCAGCGAACTGCCCGTCTGCCGGACCCCTGCCAGCGAGGTGATGTTGACGATCCATCCGTCCGTGGTCTCGCGCAGCAGCGGGAGCGCCGCCTGGCTGACGAGGAAGGTGCCGATCAGGTTGGTGCGCAACACCTTGTCCCAGTCCTCGTCCGTGACACCGTCGAAGTCGTGCAGCGGCACGTCGACCGTGCGGCCAGCGTTGTTGACCAGGCCATCGAGGTGGCCCCATCTCTGCCGGGCCGCCGCGACGAGCGCGGCAGCCGTGGCCGGGTCGCCAATGTCACCCTGCACGTACACCGCGTCGGCGAGTTCGGCGGCGACGCGCTGGCCGGCTTCCGCCGACGATGCCGAGTTCACCACGACTCCGGCCCCGAGGCCGGAAAGGCGGCGCGCGACTGCCGCCCCGATGCCGCTCGACGACCCGGTGACGATCACCGCTCGCCCGCTCAGGTCCATCCACGCTCCCTAGCTCGCCGCCAAGTTCGGCCGGAGTACCCGGCCTCTCGCCCGGCAGTCTGGCAAGGCTATAGCGCAGTCGGACCTTTCGGGTAAGTCATGCTCAACGGGACCTGCCGCGGCGCCGCCGGCGGCTTGCGTTTCAGTCTTCGTCAGGCGGCCGGGAAGGCGATCAGTGAGGCGTGAGGCAGATCACGCACAGCTGAGTAACCGATACGCTACGGAGCGTATACCTTGGTGAGACGGAGCGGGTCTGTGGAACCTCACCTACTCGCGCAGGCCCGCTCCCACGAGGGGCCGGGCGGACCTGCTAGCCGTGAAACACCTCGCACGGCGCGCCGACCCGCGCAGGTCCGTCCCGGTTCCCAAGGCCCTGCTGCTGTTGGCGCCTGGGTACCAGGTCAGGTCACGCGGTCACCGTCGGCCGGTAACCGCGTCCCGAATCCGGTCGACAACCGCCACCGCGGGACCGAGAGTGCCGAGCACCGCCGGAGTGGGCGGCGTTCGCGGATGCGGCCGTGTGGGGCCGTGCTCCTTTGCCTTCGTGATCTTCTTGCCAAGTTCCTGCGATTCGTCCGCGCTCAGTACCTTTCGCAATCCTGGCCAAACGCGAGTTTCCTCGAACTCGACATGAGCCCGGAAGGCCGGAATGAAGGTGTCGACCAGAGCGTCGAACTCATGCTCAGGTCCGGCGAGTTTGCCGAGTTCGTTCAGAATCTGCTTCGCCTCAGTCTCCTGCTCTATCGCCTGGTCGGCTAGGGCGCCGCCGCCCGATAGGCGCTCGCGAACAACCGGCCAGAAGTAATGCTCTTCTGCTGCCTCGTGAGCAGAGGAGTCGATGATCATCTGTTCGGCGACTGCCTTCCGTGCAGCCACCACGGCCTCGGTCGCCCCGCTGGAGTTGTCAGGGCTGCGCTCTAGTGCATCCAGCATCCGTTTGAGCACTGCGTGGTCACCGCCGAGGACCTCGAATACGTCTGTCATCTTTCCCTCCCGCTGAAACCCGCTTCGCACTGCCGAGTGACCGCGCGCCCTCTCCAAGAGCCCGTCCTGCCGGTCGGCACACTCGCTGATAGCGCGATCCCGGCTCGCCAGGCAGTCACAAGCTGCTGGCCATACCCAGGCGGGGCCAGCTAACTCACCAGGAGTACCGGGAGCGTCGTGCCCGGCAGCAGTCTCACGCCGGGTGCCATCAACTGTCCGGGCCAATGCCCGCGCGGCGAACCTGCGCGCTGACAAGGTTCAACTGGTCATTTGAGGCGATTTTGGCGAGCAAGTCTTCGGCTTCTTTCCTGCTTGCTGTTTCTTGCTCGTACACCTCGCCTGACGCGGTATGCCAGGTGATGAGCGCAACGCCGCCGCTGTCTTGCCAGTCGAGAAGTTGGGTTCCCGGAGCGTCGTGCCAGGTTTCTGACGTTTTCGCCATAGATTGCCCCCCTGGGAGAATTCAGGGACACATAAGGCACTGCCCAGGCGCTGCGACGCTAACCAGGCGACCGGCCGACGGAGGCGGGGTCGGCATCAGCTCTGCTCCGTAGCTGTTTGCCGGGAACGTAAACGGCAAATTACCCCGCGAAAGCCACCAAACAGCTACGGCGTCGGCGGAGCGCCGCCCGAGCCGTGGCCGGAGGCCAAGTTCCGATGGCGGACGCGGCTCACGAGCCGACAGTTACGTGCGCCAGGGCTCTGTCGAGCCGGCCGAACGCACAATTCCAGCACTCGCGGGCGTCGATCTCCGCAGCCTCGCTGAACGGCTCTTCGCGCAGCTCCAGCCTGGTTGTTCGGTGCGGCTCGGGAAGGAACTCCACCTCTACCGTGTGCGCTGGTACCGCTGCCCCGGCTCTGCGACCAGATGACGACTCCCAGGTCCAGGCGAGCAGCCTGTCTTCCTGAGCGGCCGAGAACTCTGCGGACCGCACGATGTGACCTACCGGCTCGTGCGTGCTGACCAGCACGTAGCGCAGCCTGCCGCCCGGCCGAGGGTCGATCTCGGCTTGCTCTGGCGGCATTGACCAGCCCGACCGCGGGAACCAGACAGCGAGCAAGCGGGGTTCGACGAAGGCACGGTAGACGGCTGGCGGCAATGCCCCGAATATTCTTGACACATTCAACTGATAAGTGACTTCCTGATTGTTCATCGAAGCCTCCCTCAGAGACTGAAGGCGCAGGTCAGAGCCGGTTCGGCGGGTCCGGCCGGCTGTGGCTCACTCCCCGGCTATCTGCCCGGCGCGCTCAGCTCCAGCTCGACGAGGCCTTCGGCGGTGTTCACGCGGAGTTCCTCGAGCGTCTGCGACTGGGAGCGTGCCCGCTCGATCAGGTCGTCTAGCTGCCTGGAGTCAAGTCGCTGATCCCGCTCCGCCAGCTTGCGCAGTGTGCGCCAACTGGCCGCTTTGCCTTCCACGCCGAGGCGCATCAATTCGAGCTCCTCAAGCAGGCTCAGCGGCGACCGAGCCCCCATGCGGCCGTTCGGCTTGAGCCGCGCTGCCTTCTCGCCAAGCCACGCCAGCCCCGCTTTGTACTGGCGGACGGTGACACCGAGTGCGGTCATCATTTCCACGAGCGCAGCGCGGTCTTGCGTTACTTCGCGCGCGACCCGGGCCAGGGCGGCACCGACAGGAGTGCCTCCGTGTGACACCGCCGCCCGGCGGGCCAGTTCGGCGCCCGCGGTAGCCCCGGCAAGGTGATCATTGAGATAGATCCCGAGCAGCCTGGGTCCGGCTGCCTCACTGCGCTGGTATCCGCTCACTGCCTAATCTCCTCTGCCTTCTATGGCGGCCTCCGGCAGGCACGAGGAACATCGCGCAAGCCGGGACGGCGGCCGTGGTGAGCCCGGCAAGAGATATGCCCAGTGCGTCGCGAGCCGATGCGGCGACCCTCAGCTCTCGCTGGACTCGAACGCCTCGCCAAACGCACGTACCCGGTTAGGCCGGGCCAGGACCAGCACGCCGACCACCAGCAAGCCAGCAACCAGCCAGGCTAGTGCTATCCACGCCGAGTAGCTGATAGGCGCCGGAGGGCGCGGGACGAGGGTCGAGTAGATCGCGTAACCGCAGATCACCACGGCAATCAGCGGCAAGACCACGTCAAGGATGGCGTTGTACGACTCACCCTTCTGGTGTCGCGCCTTCCAGAAAAAGACCATCCCGCCGATCGCTACCAAGGCGTAGACGAACAGAATCCCGAGCGATGCGGTAGTGGCCATCAGCGCGAAGTACGTCCCGACACCGAAATGGCGGCCGAACCACGCCCCCAGCAGAAGCGTCAGCGCGACAGACAACGCAATCCCCGCGTAAGGGCTGCGGAATCGCGGCGTGGTGGCGGCGAACAGCCTCGGCAGGCCGCCGTCCCTGCCCATCGCGAACAGGACTCTCGCGGTGAGGTGCACCCCCGCCAGGGCGGCCACAAACGCGTCGACAACCACCACGAGATCCACGAGCGTACTGAACCAGTGCGCGACATACCGGTCAGACAGAGTGGCCAGGGCCGTGGGGTCAGCCGCCCATCTGCCCGCCCCGGTGATGCCGTAGCCCACGGCCTGGGCCCAGGTGACGAAGATGAAGTAGACAGTTGCCACGACGACGGTGCCCAGTATGGCTCGCGGAATCACCCGCCGGGGCTTGGACGCCTCCTCCCCGAGAACGGCGGCGGCCTCAAACCCGATGTATCCGGTGAAAGCGAGGATGACAGCAAGAGCGAGCCCGTGCGAGCTGGGCGACAGACTGGGATCGAACGGCCGCCAGGTAAGCCCGCTGGCCCCGCCCTTCGCCACGATCGCCAGCGACAGGGCCAGGATGGTCAGCACGCCTACCACTGCGAAGACAAGCTGCACCCTGGTCGAGATCCTGATGTCGGCAAGTGCGATGAGAAGGATGAGCGCAAGCAGGATGCAGTACAGCGGGAACCAGCCGAGATGCACGCTGGTGGAGGTGGTCAGCACGGTCGACAGGAAATCGGCCGAGATGATCAGCACGAAGGAGATTCCCACAGCGAAGGCGATCGCATAGAGCCAGCCAGCGAGGAAGCCCACTTGAGGCCCGAGCCCGCGGACTGTGTAGGTGTACAACCCGCCCGCATGAGCTATGCGCCGGGTGAACCGCACGATCACCGACGCAAGACACAGGCTCCCCACGCCGGCGATCACGTACGCAACAGGTACCGCAGCGCCTGCGGTCGCCGCTGCCGCAGCGGGCGCGGCCGACACCGCGAATGTGAGCGCCAGCAGAGCAAGCGACTGAGCGACGGCGTCGGCGCTCCCCAGCACGCCATGGCGAAGCTCGCCTGCCTTGCCGTGCTTGCGTTGTAAGACGGGCATGGCTCCTCCTGCGGCGACGGGCGAAAGTCTTGCTAGTCATCCACGAGGGCGAGCACACGGGCCGGCCCCCCGTTTGCTTGGCGCACCTTCAGGGGCGCCACCACGATGCGACAGCGATCCGGCAGCTCAGCCAGGCTCGCCAGGTTCTCGATGATGATCTTGCCTGCGCCCAGCCAGAGCCGGTGCAGCTCGTAATCGCCGGTATCAACCGGATCCGCTGATGGGCCGTCGAAGCCGATGCCGGCGACGTCCCGGTCGAGTAGTGCCCGCGTCGCCAGCGCGTCCGGATAGCACCAGCCGTGCCAGTACGCATCGGTGCCCCAGTTCCGCGCGTTGTCCGAGCGGAGCAGGACCAGGTCGCCCGCCAGTACCTGGTCCAGCTGACCGTCCAGGTCCGACCGGCCCACGGGTCCTGGCTCGTGGCCCGTGAGGTCGATAGTCACCGCATAGGTCACTAGCCGGTCCAGCGGGATCTCATCCAGGGTGGCTCCGCCAGCGATCTGATGCGCGGGGGCGTCCACGTGAGTGCCGGTGTGATTGACGAACGTGTACTGCGACATCGCGTATCCATCAACACTGACATCGGCAAGGTCGCGGAACTGCGGGGGCTCGATGCCCTCCATGACGGGCATCCCGTTGGTCATGGGCTGCGTCAGGTCGACGATCTTCACAGTGCTCCCTTAGCGGGGTCCGGCTGTGCGCGACGACTGCTATCAGTGTGCCGCGACGTGCGCCGCGGCGCCAGCATCAGCCGCTTTGCATCGCTGCAGTCCTGACGGCGGCCCTCGCTGGGGCCAGCAGCCGCGCGGCGGCGAGGTGGCGCAGGGCACGGGCGCTCCGGGAAGCCGGGTCGGCGGTGATGAAGACAACCTGCTGGTCGTCATCGGGGACGGTGAGCACGTCGCAGCTGACCTGCAATCGGCCGACTTCGGGATGCAGCATGGATTTCGTCCGGTGGCCGGGAACGCGCACTGGATAGGCGTCCCAGATCACAGCGAACTCCTCACTGCCAGCGCGCAAGTCGGCCACCAGCGACGCGAGGCCGGCGTCGTGCGGGTACCGGGCGGCGGCCGCCCTGAGACGCGAGACTGCGATCTCGCCGAAATCCTCGTGGCCTGACGTCAGCACCTCATCGCGGTGCAAGAACCGCCGCCGCGCGAGATTGGGCTTTCCGTGCAGGCTGAACAGCACCTCGGCGAGCGGATTCCAGGCGATCACGTCGTAGGTAGCAGCGGTGACGATGGCAGCGGTGTCCGGCAGCCGTTCCAGCAAGCGAGCTACGTGCGGGCGGACCCCGCGCGGCGGGCCCTGCGGCGCTGAGGGAAGGACCCCGGCGAGCCGGTACAGGTGCGCGCGCTCCACCGGTTCCATCCGGAGCGCGCTGGCGATGGAGTCCAGGATCCTGGGCGACGGACGTGGTCCGCGAGCCTGCTCGAGCCGGGCGTAGTACTCGACCGACATGCTGGCCCGCTCTGCGACTTCCTCTCGGCGCAGGCCCGGCGTCCGGCGCCGGGGTCCGCCGACCAGGCCAACCTCCGCCGGGCGCAGGCCCTCCCGCCGCTCACGCAAGAACCGGGCCAGATCCTGTCGCGCCACCTCGGGCCTCCCTCAGCCAGGCACAGGCTGTGCCTGGATCCGCTACCAGGCTAGGGGCAGTCTCTGATGGCATGGAAAACTCGACCGCCCTGATCACCGGTGCCAACAAGGGCATCGGCAGGGAAATTGCCCGCCAGCTCGCTGCCGCTGGCCACATCGTCTACCTGGGATCGCGCGACCCGGCGCGCGGAGAGCGTACTGCCGGGGAGACCGGCGGTGACGTGCGACTCCTCGTCCTCGACGTGACCGACGCGGCCAGCATCGCGGCCGCCGCGCGGCAGGTCCCAGAACTGGACATCCTGGTCAACAATGCCGGGATCTCCGGCGGCGGGCAGACACCTGACACCGAAGATGTCGGCACCTTCCGCCGAATCTACGAGACGAATGTATTCGGCGTCGTCGCCGTGACCAACGCGTTCTTGCCTGCGCTGCGACGCTCCGCGCATCCCCGGATCGTGAACATCTCCAGCGGCACCGGCTCGCTGGCCGCCTCAGCCGGCCAGGCAACGGGCGCCTTCGTGTCGGCCCGGCAGAGGACAGGGAGCTTCGCCGCGTACCGGTCGTCCAAGGCGGCCCTCAACGAACTCACTGTGCTCTACGCTCATGCCCTCGCGGCTGACGGATTCAAGGTGAACGCGCTCGCGCCCGGGCTGCGCCGTACCGACCTCAATGCCGTTGCCGCTGCCAGCGGCGGCGACCCGGCGGAGGCGGCAGCGGGTGCTGTGCGCCTGGCTCTGTTGCCTGACGACGGCCCGACCGGCCAGTTTCTGTCCTTCGACGGCTCAGTGGTGCCCTGGTAGCCGGTCGAGATCGGTCGGAGGCCGGACCAACCGACGGCCCGGCCTCCGATTGGTCCTGCCGCGCTACAGCAGCGTGGTAACCACCTTGACCTCGGTGTCGTTGGTTTGCTGCACAAGCACGCGGTGGAAGGACGCGAGCTGCTCGAGCGTCCTCCAGGCGCCGCAGGCCGCCTGGTTCGGCAAGCCATAATGTTGGAGCATGGCTGCTCCCCTTGCCCGGCTTTCGCTAGCGGAGTGGCTCGTCCTGTGCCTTATCTGCGAGGCGCCGTCGCACGGGTTCGCGCTGGCCCGCACCTTGTCCGAAGACGGGGAACTCGGGAGGATCTGGCGCGTCCCGAAACCGGTCATCTACCGGGCATTGCAGCGGCTTGAGGACGCTGGGCTCGTGGCAACCGTGGAACTCCAGCCATCCAACGCAGGTCCGGTGCGCTCGCTCGTCGATGCGACCGATGCGGGCCGAGATGCCGCCTCGGCATGGCTCGCTGAGCCCGCTCGCCACAACCGTGATGTCCGCTCAGAACTTCTGGCCAAGCTCGCGCTGCTCGACCGGGCCGGAGCTGATCCGGCGGATTTGCTAACCGCGCAGCGTGCACAGCTCGAGCCGGTGGCAGAGGCGCTCCACCGGAAACTGGCCCGGACGACCGGATTCGACCGGACTGTCGTCCTGTGGCGATGGGAGATGGTCGTAGCAACTCTGCGATTCCTTGATGACGCCTCGAGCGAGCCCGCGACAGGAGCGCGGGCACGATAAGTCGGGCGTTCCGGGATAGCGAGCCATTCCCGAGGCTAGTAGTCTCAACGTAACTACCGCTTTCAGCGTTGCTGCTGCCACGGAAGGGTACGACTGTGTGCGCTGATCCGGCCGACTCGCTGCCTGTCAGGCCGGGGCGCCCGGAATGCAGGCCGATCGTCGGAGCTCTCGGCGATGGCACTCCTTACTTCGCTCTCCTCGGCCAGGTTGTGGCGGAGGGTGACCGGGTGATCTGCCACCTCTGCGGTAAGACATTCCGGTCAGTCACAGCGCACCTGGCGTCGCACGGCTGGACCAAGGCGCAGTACTGCGAGGCGTTCGGCCTCGAGCGCACGCAGTCGCTCGAGGGCATCGATACTCGCAAGCTCCGCGCAGCTGCATTTGGCGCGCGTCTGGTCTTTGAGCCGGCGCTCCGCAACGGCAGCGCTAACGGACGCCAGCGAGCAGTCAGCGGTGAACTCACCCGGCAGGCGGCTGACGCCGCGCGAGGGCGGCCGTTCCCGGAGCAACGCCGAGAGCGCCAGCGGGCCAGCGTCTCCGCTGCCGCACGCGCCCGGCTCGCCCAGGCTAACCGGGAGCGAGCCCGGCAGCGCTTGACCGCTGTCGCAGAGGCTGTAGCCAGTCGCCATGGATATGCCGACTTCGGTCAACTTGTCACTGACCTGGCGCGCGCAGGACACAGCCTGGCCGCAATCAGCCGCGCTTGCGGCCTGGACAAGGACTGGATGCAGCGTCACCTCCCGCTGCTGGATCCCGTGGTGGCCGCGACCGCCGTTCGTCGCGGCGATGACCGGCTTGACGCGCGCTGGCTGCCGCCTCTGGCGGCCATGGGGTACTCCGACGTTGCCAGCTACCTCAGGCAGCGGCACCACGTCGAGCATATGAGCGTGAACGCGATCGCCGGTGAGATCGGTCTGTCGTTCCATACCGTGAAGTCAGCGCTGTCCCGGCACGGACTAGCCGTCACGGCGCACGCGTCCAAACGCCACGCCGCGGAACGCCGCGCTTCCGAAGTGGCAGCAGAGCTGGGATTCGACTCGATCGTAGAGTTCATTAACCTGAGCCGGGCCCATGGGTTGACCTGGCAGCAGATGGCAGCAACGTCAGGCCAGCCGGAGGCGTGGCTTCGCAGGCATGCAGGAGGCGCTGCAGACGCTCTCCCAGGCGAGAACTCGTCGACCTGATCCGACAGTGTCACAGCACGGGCGACCCGCGAGCCGGGCGTACGCCATTCCGCCGAGCGGGCGCGGTATCCGGATCAAGGTCGATGCGGATCGTCAGCGGCGTGGAGGCCATTAGCCTGCCGATCGCCGCGTCCCATTGGTGTGGCAGCGTTCGCGACCGAGCGGCTGGATCATCGCCGGGGAGCAGAACTGCGGTCCCGGAACGCCACACTCCCCCGGCTTTGACACGGACCGTCGGCTCGGCCTGCAGGTTGCGGACGTAGTCGGCTTGCGTCCCGTGGGCCGCGATCAGCCAGAACGTATTGCCGAGCAGCCCGTTGCCCACCGGAGTGTGCCGCGGAAGGCCGGTCCGGCGCCCGGTCGTTTCTAGCATCGCGAACGCCTGCGGCGCGAAGCCAGCGCGCAGGGCCAGGCTGATCAGCCGGTTGCTTCCCCGTTCCAGCGTCGTGACCAGGCGGTACTTCCGCGAGCGCATACCCCGGTTGTAGCCCCACTGGTCTGGGCTGTGAATGTGGCATTCGTCACGCCTGCGCTCCGGCTGACGCAGCTCCTGGCTCCTGCCCCGAATGTCCCCAATGTTCGGCATGATGGGCTCATGAGTGACAGGTTCAAGCTTCCACGCCGGGAAGTCATCGCAGCTGTCGCCGTCCTGCTGCTAGCGACTGTCGGTCTCTGGGCCGGCCGGGTCATCACTACATCGGGCACCCTGATTGCTTATGCAACCGCGATGCTTGCCCTTGGCGCCGTTGGACTTGCCGGCGCCACTGCCGGAGTGCTTCGTGAGCAACGAAACGCGAATAAGCTCCTTGCCGACGAAGCGAACAGAAGATCGGCGCAAGCTGCCGAGGACGATATAGCGTGCGTCGTGATTAACCGCGTATCGGGTCCTGGTCACTATCTTCGCGTCGAAGTCGTGAACAATTCCAGTCGCGCCATCCGTCAGGTCTATGTCTGGGCGGACATCGAACGCGTAATAGGTCGCTACCACACGGTCGTGCTAGAGACCGACCCACGGACCGGGCATTTGCAGATATCGCAACGAATGCGAGTATTCCGCATTACAGTTGACGGCAAGGAACTGTATCACGCGTTCCGGGCCATCTTCCCCGGTCAGTCAGTGCTCTTCGACCAGGACACGAAGATGAATCAGTGCCGCGATCCTCTACTGGAGATCGATAACGCCTCCATCAAAGCATGGGCATTGTTCGCCAACGCGGCAGGTACAACCTGGTGGAAGTGCAGCGAAGACGGTGAAATCTACCGCCTGGATGAACCGCCGACGCTAGTGCAGGAAGTCCCCCGCCAGCTTGGACCTGGGACCGCGGAGTCCAGCAACACCATCTCGATTACCTAGCTCATGCCAAAGGTAGGAGAACTCATCGGTTTATCCCGCTTGAGCTCGAGGGTAACTAGCGGCCGTATACCCGAAAATCCAAGGGGAATCATGAGCTACGCAAGCCAGCTGCTCGACAGCTACCCGCGCACCTTCACTATGGACGCCCGAATGGTCACCGCCGCGATCGACGCGCTGACCGACTGCGCGCAGGCATGCACCGCAGATGCGGACAACGACCTCAGCGAGCCCGATGTCGCCGACCTAGTCAAATGCATCCGGCTCTGCATGGACTGCGCCTCGATCTGTACGACCACGGCTGAGGTAGTCAGCCGCCAGACCGAATCCGACCCGAACGTCACGAGGCCAATGCTCGAAGCCTGCATCGCAAGCTGCAGGAGCTGCGGCGACGAGTGCGAGCGCATGGCCATGAAGCACGCCCACTGCCAGGTCTGCGAGCAGGCCTGCCGGCGCTGCGAGCAGGCGTGCAGGCAGCTTCTTGACGCCATGATGATGATGTAGCGGCTGCAGCCGCGACCAGGGGCACCGGGGTCAGCCAGGCCCCGGTGAGTCCTATCTGATGCTTCTCGGTACTCCTTCCCATCCGCCAAGAGCACACGGAGTCTCGACTGACAGTTAACGACGCTTTACGGATCTATCCGTAAAACCATGACCCCGGTAATAAACCGGGACAACACCATGATCCCGGCGCCCGGAGGCGGTCGGGATTTAGGTTTCGGGACAGCCACACCCCGGATTGGGTCGATCTGTCTCTGGGTACTTACTCACAGTCGCTGCTCCGCGACTGCCCGTTGCGCTAACACTTCGTGAATCACCCTTGACCGACGTAGTCAAACGCGCAAGGGAGTACCGAAATCTATGCCTCCGGATTGGGACGCCCGGCGTGCGCGCCGGGAAGCGCTGGCAGCATCACGGCGGCGGGGCGCCGGCGAGGCGCAAGGCGGCGAGGCCATTGCCAGCGACCGGGCACTCCAGGCGTCGGCGGCTGAGTCGCTGAACGGACAGCCGACCACGGTACTGTCCGAGCCAGGATGGCCGGATAACAGGTGGCAGTTCAGGATCACGCAGACCACCCTCGGCCCGCGGCAGGCCGGGCAACTGCAGAACAGGCTGGCTCGCTGGCGGCCAGCGGTCTGGCCGCTGTATGTCGCTTTTGTGATCGATCTGGTGATCGTCGGCTGGTATACCAAGCCCTTCGGCGGCTTGCTTGGCTGGCCGCTGACCATTCTGTGGACGTGGCCGATCCTCACCACGATCATCGGCCTTGTCGGTATTCGACGGACTCGCCGGGCGGTGCGCAGGTCGAGGGCTCGGTGGTCCGGCGACGGGCTGACGAGGTGCGATGACTTCCTGATCGTGGTCGTTTCCACGATCGGCCGGCACGACACTTACCCCGCGCTCGAGCGCTCAGTCGAGTCCTACCTTGCATATCTCCCCAGGTGCTTTCCCCGACTCAGGATCGATGTCGTCATCGACGAGGGCAGCGAGGCAACAAGCCCGATCGAAAACCTGGCCGCCGGAAGCGAGCTGATACGGCTCGTCACCGTGCCGATGCGGTACCGCACTCCCAACGGGACGAGATTCAAGGCGCGCGCCAGCCACTATTCGCACGAGCTGCGGATACGCGAACAAGAGGCCCGCGACGACGTGTGGGTCCTGCACATGGATGACGACACTGGCGTAGGCCCCGATACCGCGCTGGCCATGGCCCGTTTCGTGCAGGAGCAGGTTCTGGCCGGCCCCAAAGCGAAGCACATGGCTCAGGGCATCCTGACCTACCCGCGCGAGTACGCCATGAACAGGCTCACCTGGCTCGCAGACTCGGCCCGGCCCGCCGAAGACGTAGCGCGCTTTTCCGCCTTTACCGGCGGTGGCACGCCGCGGGCGGGCTTGCACGGCGAGCTACTGCTGGTGCGGGCGTCGATCGAGGCAACAATCGGCTGGGATTTCGGTCCTCGGAGCATTGTCGAGGACGCCGAGTTCGCCCTGATATTCAGTGCCCGATACAAGGGCCGGAGTGCCTGGTTCTGTGGGCGGTCCTATGGCGCGTCGCCGGCCTGCCTCCGCGATTTCATCCGGCAGCGCGAGCGGTGGTGCTGGGGCCTGTGGGGCCTGGTGTTCAACCGGTCGCTGCAACTGCGGAACCGGCTGCTACTCGGATATTCGGTGATGTCGTGGATTGCCGGACCCATTCAGAATGTCGCAGTAGTGATGCTCGTCGCCTATCTTGTCGCCGATCACAGTACGTCTCCGGTGACGATCTTCATTGTTCCGCTGTGGGCGCTGAACATGGGCTACGTGATCTGGATGTACTGGGAGGGCCTGCGCCTCAATGCGGGAGTATCCGGTCGCGGCAGGCGCAAATGGTGGGAGCCCTGGGCCGTGGTCCTGCTGATTCCGGTCTTCGGGCTGATGGAGGGGTTCGCCGGGCTCTGCGGTTTCGTGAAGTTCGCCCGGCGCGTAGACAACAAGTTCGTCGTCATCGCCAAGCCGTCATGACAGCACCGGGCCGCCGTGCCTCAATCATGCTGGTCGGCGCGGCGCTTCTGCTCGTCCTCGTCACGGCGTGCTCGATCCCGTCCAGGCCGCTCTGGTGGCCTCAGCCGAAGCACCCTCCTGTCGGCAATACGGTGACCGTGCCGACCGTGCGCGATCCGTGGCACCCAGGCATGCGGCAACTCGGGATCCAGGTGTACTGGAGAGCCAACCCCAACGACTCCGATGCGGTGGTTCGGGCGAAGGCCCAGCGGATCATTAGTTACGCCATCAGCCTGCACGCGAACTCGATCGCCGTCACGTTCCCGTTCTTTACCCACGGCCTCACCGCGAACACCGTGTATGCCAAGCGCAAGGTAACGCCCAGCCCGAGGCACATCAAGGTCTTCCTGGCCGCGGCTGCGCAGGCGCACCTCCGGGTCACGCTGCGGCCGGAACTCAGCGAGAACGCGCTGATCGCGAAGAACCCGCAGGCCTGGCGCGGCTCGATCCAGCCGCATAACCGCGCCGCCTGGTTCCGCAGCTACCACAAAATGCTCGTTCCCTACCTCGCTGCGGCGCAGGCCGGTCATGCCGCGAGCTTCGTGATCGGCACGGAGCTCAACTCACTGGAAGGTGCACCGCAGTGGCCCGGCCTTGTCCGCTCGCTCAAGTCCGTCTACCACGGTCAGCTGATCTATGACGAGAACTACGACGCGTTCGCCACGGGCACCTCTGACCCGCCGGTGCAGAGCCACGACGTCGACGCCTACCCGCAGTTCAGGCTCCCGGACAGTGCGTCTGTCGCCCGCCTGACCTCGGCCTGGGATGCCTGGCTGGGAGCCCATCCGCTGTCAGTGCGGCGGCAGCTGACACTGAGCGAGATCGGAATTCAGGCGGTGGCGGGATCGTATAAGGCCCCGTGGGCCTGGTACAGCACAATGGCCGCGCCTATCGACACCCGCGTGCAGGCCTCGTGGTACCAGGCTGCGTGCAACGCCGTATCGGACGAGCAGATCGGCGGAGGGATCTACTGGTGGTATGTCAACTTTGACGCCAATCCGACCGCCCCGCGCCCGTTTGAGGCCGACCGGCTGACATTCCTGGATCGTCCGGCCCAGCAGGTGATCCGCACCTGCTTCGCCAAGCTCGCATCACAACAATTTCGCTGGAAGGTCCTCATGCACAAGGGAACTAACCCGGTCCGACGATAATCGTCAGTCAGCTGCGAGGACGATGCCCGAGTGGATGGGATGCCGGACGCCGCCGTACGGACGGTGTGACCGGCTCCGGATCATCCTCCTGCGGCATCGGCAATCCCCAGTTCCCGCCGAGGTAGGCCGGAGAGGCCGTCCGCGTTCCCGCTAGCAGGTAGGACCGGCTACCGGTGGCTGCAGCGGAGAACGGGTGCTCGCCGCGATGCCACCAGGGGGCTGCATCCGGAGGATAGAGATCACGAGGAACTCGCCACTACGACATGGAGGTTACCAAGGTGGCATCAGTGAGGCAGCTATCCCGCAGCCAGTACCAGGTCATGGTCACCGGAACAGAACTCGCGCTGATCAGGGCCGCGCTGGGCGAAGCCGAGCGAGTGTCGCGCTTCGGGATGGAAGTGCTGGACGAGGTCGACAACAGCCACGACAGCGAGCCGCCGGCGAACAGCCGGCTGCGCGAGGAAATCGACGCGCTGGCAATGCGCGAGGCGTCGCTGAGGTCGCTGCAGAAGACCATGGCAGATGTTGACCATGTCGGCAAGCTGGCGCCCAGGCTGCACGCCGACCTTGACCAGGTGCGCGCCGGGGCAGCCCTGCCGGTGCCGCCGCCTCGATGAATCCGGGCCGGACGGCGCCGGCGAGCGGCGTCAGCTCACCTCGCGTACAGCGTGTCGCGGTTCTCGCGCATCTTCTGTGGCAGGGGCGGTGCTGCGTATTCGTCGGTGACAACTTCGATGTAGGACGCGGAGCCGTTCCGGCCTGCCTGCTGCAGGGCCTTGTCCAGTTCACCGCAGGTAGTGGCGCGGGTGGTGAACCATCCGTCGCAGCCGAGGGCGTGCGGAAGTTCGGAGTAGCGCCACGGCGCCAGGTCGTTGTAGGCGATGTTGGGGTCCTTGGACAGGAGCCGCTCGATCAGGTAGCCGGAGTTGTTGAGGACGAAGACAGTGGGCTTCAGCCCCAGGCGGCCCATCTGGCTGATCTCCTGAGCGGTGAGCTGGTGGGATCCCTCACCGGTGAAGAGGACGACGCGGCGGTCAGGGGCAGCCACGGCCGCACCGAATGCGGCCGGGGTGGCCCAGCCGATCGCTCCCCAGAGGGTCTGGTTGTGGAACGTCGCACCCTTCGGCATCTGCGCGAAGGCCAGGCCCAGCGAAGATGTCCCGGATTCGGCGATGACGATGTCGTTTGGCTGCAGGAAGTCGGCCCACCGGCGGTACAACGATTCGGCCGTGATGGCGTCGCTGTCACTGCCAGTGATCGGTCCGAGCGAGGCCGGCCGCAGGGCGGTATACCCGCCGCGGTTCCTGACCCGGCTGGCGAGCGAACTGAGGACGTCGCCCATCTCGATCTCGTGGAACTCCCGCTGGCCGACGCGGGTGTAGTGATGCTTGATAGCGATCGTCTTCATCGGATCGAGGCGCGCGGTAAACGCGCCGGTGTTGAAGTCGGTCATGAGCGTACCGACTGTGACGACCTGGTCGCAGGACTCCACGTACGTGCGCACGTCGGGGTTCATCAGCCTGCCGTCATACATTCCGATGAAGGACGGCTGTTGCTCGTCAAGAACTGACTTGTCGGCAAACATCGTGGCGAAAGGCATGCCGCTGGCGTCGACGAAGGCCTGTAGCTGTGACTGCAGCCCGGCACGCTTGGCCAGCATTCCGGGCAGGATGCACGCGGTCTCGGCACTGTCAAGGGCAGACACGATCGCGTCGGTGGCGGCCCTGACATTGTCGGGGTTGCTGCGTGGCTGCTCGAGGGGTTGCGCGGATCCGAGGACTTCCTGACCGGCGACGTCGCTCGGGATCGCCATGTAGACCGGCCGCCGATGGTAAAGCGCCTTGGCGATCAGCCGCTCGGTCTCATAAACGACATTCTGCGGGGTGATGATCGCCCGTGCGCAGACGACAGGACCGGCCATCTTGGCGAAGAAGTCGAATTCGCCGTTTCCCAGGGTGTGGTGGACCAGCTGACGCTTGTGCTGAGCCTCCCTCGTCGGCATGCCGGTCAGGTGAAAGACGGGAAGATTCTCCGCGTACGCTCCGGCTATCGCGCTAATCGCGCCGAGCTCCCCCGGGCCATAGGTGGTGCTGATAGCAGCGACGCCGCGAAGGCGGGCGTACCCGTCGGCAGCGTACCCCGCATTCAGTTCGTTGCAGCATCCGAGCCAGTTGATGCCCGGGTGCTGGACGATGGCGTCCTGGATGGGAAAGGCGAAGTCGCCCGGAACTCCGAAGATGTCATCGATCCCGGTGTCCTTGAGCCGTCCGAGCACGTGCTGGATGACCGTCTTTGGCATTGTGGTGATCCCCCGGTGACTTTGCTCTTGTCGTCCGGCCGCTGATGGCCGTGAAGCCAGTAGCAGTGTCCCCTCCGACATGCGTCGTCGCACCACCCGCAGCGGGCGAATCGCATCGCCCGTCACGCCGGATGAGAGTCCTGTCGTTCGGGTATGAGCCCGGAGGTGCAGGCAGTTCTGCGGGAGGGTGCTTAGCCGACGCCATGCGGATCGCTGTGATGGCTACCGGTGCGGTGGGGGGCTACTTCGGGGCCAGGCTTGCGCAGGCCGGTCATGAGGTGGCGTTCGTGGCCCGCGGGCGGCAGCTCGAAGCTCTGCGCGCCCGCGGACTGCGCGTGGAGAGCCCGCTGGGCGACGTGCACCTGCAGAACGTCGAGGTCACTGACGAGCCGGGCACGATCGGCACTGTGGACCTCGTGCTGTTCGCCGTCAAGCTTTGGGACACGCTGGCAGCAGCCGAAGCCATCAAACCGGTGCTCGGGCAACAGACCGCCGTGATGTCGTTTCAGAACGGGGTGGTGAAGGACGATGTCCTGGCTCAGGTTCTGGGTGCCGAGCACATCATCGGGGGCGTGTGCTACATCGCAGCTGCCATCGCTGAGCCAGGGCTGATTCGTCATTCCGGCACTCTTGGGAAGCTGGTGTTCGGCGAGTACAACGGCTCGCTGTCACCCCGCGTGCTGCGGTTTCGCGATGCCTGCGCGGACAGCGGCATCGACGCCGAGATCAGCGACCGGATCGAGCAAGCGATCTGGGAGAAGTTTGTCTTCCTGGTCGGGCTCTCCGGCACGACCAGCCTGGCGCGCTCGCCTATCGGCCCGATCCGTAGCCATCCGCGCTCGCGTGCCTTCCTGCATGACGCTATGGCCGAGGTCGTACAGGTCGCCCGGGCCCTAGGGGTGCCGCTGCCTGCCGACTATGCCGATGGCCGGCTTGCGTTTGCCGACCGGCTGCCCGCCGGCATGACGTCGTCAATGCATCACGACCTCGAGCACGGGAACCGCCTCGAAGTCGCCTGGCTCAGCGGCGACGTCGTTGAGCGCGGAGCCGCCCTGGGCGTGGCGACCCCGTGCAACCGTGCGGTGTTCGACATCCTCTCGATGTACAGCGAAGGGCGTAGCTAACCTGCCTGGCGGGTCGGGTTGCGCGCTCGGCTCATGCGAGGGCCGAGGCCTTGCGAGCCGCTGAGCGCATGATCTGCACGCTGAGCGGCACGAGCGGGGTGATCTCGGTAACCTCCCCGGGGCGTTTCTTCGGGCGTCGCCAGGTGGCTGCGACCTTTCCGTTGACGATCACGGTGCAGGAAGGGATGCCGTTGCGATGCGGGAAGACACGGGCGCTAATGTCATCGGGCAGGGTGGCGGTGCGGTCGCGGTAGCCGAAGAGCATCTCGTCGAAGCCGGGGAGGGCTATCACATCTTGTGCTTGCTCCCGGCAGCTGGCGAGGTTGTCCTGGGTGTCCGGCCCGAGGAGATACTCGGAGCCATCCACGGTGAGGGCGGCCAGCTGAGGCCTGGCGGCGGCTACGGCGAGCTTTGTGTCGGCGGTGGTGAGGTTCGCCCAGCGGGCCAGGTCGGCCGGGGTGGCCGGGCCGTGGCCCTCGAAATAGCGCAGGGCGAGGGTCGTCAGGGCTTCGTCGCGAGTGAGGCCAGCCGGGGCGTGCGTTTGCTGTCCGCCGAGAGCGAGGAGCTGCTGGCCGTTCCTGACCGGCCCGAAGAAGACGGCCCCAGTGTGCGCGAGGTGCCAGATGAGGTGGTATCCGCGCTGGCTGCTGGTGTCGATACCGCCTGCCTGCCATGCCGTCGTAAGCTCGGCTCGTGTGGACGGGCCCTCGGCGGAAAGGGTCTCAACGGCGATGCGCTCGGCCTTGCGAAGGAGATGAGAGTCAATTCCGAGCCGGGCTTCGAGGCGGGCCGCCGCGGCGAGCTCGCGTCCGGCCAGCAGCTCGCGGAGCCAGCTGAGGTCACTTGCCCCGACCAGGTGCAGCGTGCCCCGTAGCGGCCATCCCCGCACCACCGTGCCGGCGTTGAGGGCGGTCTCCACTGCCGCGATGCTGGTTCCGCTGCGCAGCGCCACAGATGCGACCCCGCTCCAGTAGTCCTGAGCCTGGAGGCAGAGAAGCCGCCGGACGACCCGCTCCGGCGAGTCACGCCGCGAGCCCGCGACGCCCTGGGCAACCAGCCGCAGCAGAGCGATCTCCCGATGGGCGTCCCTGTCAGGCATGGCCCCCCGCTTCTGCTTGCCCGCGCCACCTGGCCGTGAGCTCGGCCGGGCTGGCGGGGCGACCGGGCAGCGGTTCCGTGCCCGGCGCGCGCAGCGCCTGCAGGAGCAGCGCGAGGTAGCGACGGCGCAGCGAATGTCCCCCGTCTCGTCCCGGCAGGGTAATCGAGTTGAGCGTCTCGAGCAGCAGGACGACATCCTCATGGCTCACGTCGCTGCGGAGCGCGTTGTCGCGCTGAGCTCTTCGGTGCACCGTCGTTGCCAGCTTCCCGGCACGCTTCGCTAGTTCTGTCAGGTCGGGTGTTGGCGTGAAGGTCCCGGCGAGACGCTGGGCCAGAGCCTGGCTTCCGCCGTCGAGAATCCGCGTGAGGCACTCGGAGTAGACGGCCCAGGGGTCTCCGTCGTCCGCCAGAGCGCGTTCGAGTTCTGCGCCGTAGCGGGCAAGGCCGTCCCTGGACAGCTCTCTGAGCAGGTCCTCCTTGCTGGCGTAGCGCCGGTACAGGGCGCTGATCCCGACCTTGGCCCGGGCGGCGACCGCAGAGACCGGAGCGGCCGGATCGGCGAGAAAGACCTCGCGTGCCGCGTCCAGGATCTCGACGTCGTTGCGGGCCGCCTCCCGGCGTCGTCCGCTGAGCGGGCCCTCCGTGTTTCGCACGCTTTCAGATTACCACTGGAACGGAGCGATCCGCTCTGATACAGTGGAACTGTTCATTCCGTTCCGGCTATAGAAGCCGCCCCTCCGCCGCGATCAAGGAGATATGCCCGCCATGCCTGCTCAGACCTGGAACATCATCACCGAGTCCCTCGACCTGCTGCGAGCTGCCGCCGCAGCGGTCAGCGATGCGGACAGAAAGGCGCCAACCCCGTGCACCGAGTGGACCGTCACCCAGGTCCTGCAGCATGCCGCCGGGGACCAGCTCGCCTGGGCAGCGGCGCTCGGCGTCGGGACCGGACCCGCCGAAAATCCCTTCGCGCCCTCTGGCCTCATCGAAGGTGGCACCGGCGACCTCATCGAACCCGCGCTGGCTGCCGCCCGCACCGCGTGGGCGGGAGTCCGCAACGACGACGACGCGGTGCCGACGCCGCTGCCGCAGGGCCCGCTGCAGGCCCGGGTAGCCGCCGGGGCCTGCGCCCTCGACGCGGCCGTGCACGCCTGGGACATCGCCGTGGCACTCGGCCGTCCCGGGTTCCTGCCCCGCTCCCTGGCCGGGCAGCTCCTCCCCGCGGCCCGGGCCA
>DASXIA010000228.1:0-2325 GCA_036488155.1 Streptosporangiaceae bacterium
CTCGCTGGCCGACCTCGCCGACCGGGCCGACGTCAAGATCGGCCAGCGGGTCAGCGCGCTGCGCCGCCATGCGCTGTCGATGGAGGTTCCTCGCAACCGGCTCGTCGCCTGGTCGGCATTGCTCGGCGAGGACGACCAGGCCGCTTTCATCGAGGATCTGGCCGCTGTCGCCATCGGCGTCAGCCAACGCGGTCAGCTGGGGAAGGCGGCCGGCGAGATGGGCGTGACCGGCTGGCTGGAGGCGGTGCTCTCCTGGCCGAGGCGTTTCATTGTCGGCGCGGATGATCTTGCGGCCAGCTCGACGGCGCGCCAGCCTGACCCGGTCGCCGGATAGCATCGGCCGACATGAGCAAGCTTCCGCTGCGCGCGCGCGTTGCTACCGCTGTCGGCGGTGCCGCCGGCCGAGTCTCCCGGCTCACTGGCCGCGGCGACGGCTCGGTCATCGGCGGCGTACTCGGCCTGCGGGTCGAGCCAGAGCTGCTCCGGCTGCTGGCCGCTGGCCGCCAGGTCGTGCTGGTCACCGGGACCAACGGCAAGACCACCACCACCCGGCTGATTACCGCCGGGCTTGGCGCGCTCGGCCAGGACGTCGCCAGCAACGCTTTCGGCGCGAACATGGAAGCTGGCCTGGCCTCAGCCCTCGGCCGCGCGCCAGACGCTCCCTACGCGGTGCTCGAGACCGACGAGGCCTACTTGCCGGCAGTGATCGAGGCCACTAGCCCGCGGGTCGTGGTCTTGCTGAACCTCAGCCGCGACCAGATGGACCGGGCCGCGGAGATCTGGCTGACCGCCCGCAGGTGGCGGCGGGCGCTGGCCACTGCTGACAACTGCGTGGTGATCGCGAACGCCGATGACCCGCTGATCGTCTGGGCCGCGTCGGCGGCGCCGCATGTCACCTGGGTAGCCGCAGGTCAGCGGTGGCATGAGGACTCCTGGTGCTGCCCGGAGTGTGGCTCGCACCTGCGCCGCGACGACCTGGGCTGGCGCTGCGGTGAGTGCGGCTTCGCAAGGCCGGCGACCCGCTGGGTGCTGAGCGAGGACTCGGTCATCGACGAGGACGGCCAGGTGCGGGAGCTGAAGCTGGCCCTGCCAGGCAGGGCGAACCGGTCCAATGCCGTGGTCGCCCTCGCCGTGGCCGCTCACTTTGGGGCGACGGTTGACCAAGCGCTGCCACGCCTGCGCGAGGTGAAGTCGGTGGCAGGCCGCTACACCCAGGTGCAGCGCCACGGCCGGGTTGTCCGGTTGCTGCTGGCGAAGAACCCGGCCGGCTGGCTGGAGGCATTCGAGGTGCTCGCTCCGGCTCCGGTTCCGGTGCTGCTCGGAGTGAACGCGCAGACGCCTGACGGCAAGGACACCTCGTGGCTGTGGGACGTTGACTACCGGGTGCTCCGCGGCCGGCCGGTCTACGTAGCCGGGGAGCGACAGCTCGACCTCGCCGTGCGGCTTGAGGCAGACCAGGTCCCGTTCGAGCTGGTCGACGGAATCGATGCCGCGATCAGCCAGGTGACTGGCAGCGAACTCGATGTGATCGCCAACTACACCGCGTTCCAGCAGATCCGGGTTGTTCTCGGCCGGGCCGAATAACCGGGCGCTAGTGATCCGGACACCGTGATGCAGGAGAGGGCACCAATGACCGACCGCGTAGGGCGGCACGCGGCTGCGCGAGACTTGGCCGAGACGCTGATCGTCCCAGCTCAGCAGGCCTGGCCGAGTGACGAGGCAACTGCAGGTCCGGACGCGGTGCCGCAAAGATCGGTCGGGCGGCACGCATCCGGCCGCGCTGCGGTAGGCAACGGCCACACGAGCCTGGGCGGTTCTGATCAAGTCCGGGCTCCCGGCCCGGCGCCGCGCCCGGGCCCGCTGAGCAGCGATCACCAAGCGTCCGCCCCCGCCCGGCAGCGCCGCCCGGTGCGTAACGACCGCAAGCTCAGGCTGGTCTGGGTATATCCGGACCTGCTCAGCACTTACGGCGACCGAGGCAACCTGCTCGTTCTCAGCCGCCGCGCCGAGTTGCGCGGCATCGAGGTCGAAGCGATCGAGGTGAACTCAGATGAGCCGGTGCCCAGTCAGGGCGACATCTACCTGATGGGCGGCGGCGAGGATCTTCCGCAGATCCTGGCGGCGAACCGGCTGCGTCAGGATGGCGGCCTCGCCAGGGCCGCGGACCGCGGCGCCGTGGTATTCGCCGTCTGTGCCGGCTACCAGATGATTGGCGACTCCTTCGGCGGCGTCGAGGGCGAGCCGGTGGCGGGCCTCGGCATCCTGGACATCAGCAGTGGTCGCGGCGACCGGCGCGGCGTCGGCGAACTAGTGGCCGACGTCGAC
>DASXIA010000269.1:0-16090 GCA_036488155.1 Streptosporangiaceae bacterium
CGCGGCGGTGCCAGCGGATGCCGCGGCGCGCGGACCAGGTGCGAGCGGACGCAACCGCCCGGCCCGGACGCCGAACCTCCTCTACGGGGAGACCGAGACCGAGCTGCGCGCCGCGGTGCGCGAACTGCTCGCGGACAAGGCACCCTGGCGGGACGTGCTGGCCAGGACCGAGACTGGCCAGACCTACGACGAGAGCCTCTGGCACACGCTCGCGGCCGAGGTCGGCTGTGCGGGTCTGCTGATCCCGGAGTCCCTCGGCGGCGCCGGGGCCTCCTATCGTGAGGCTGCGGTGGTCGCGGAGGAGGTGGGCCGGGCGGTCGCTCCGGTTCCGTTCCTGGGCAGTGCTGTCGTCGCGACGACGGCGCTGCTGGCGGCAGGCGACACCGAGTATCTCCCGGAGCTGGCGAGCGGTGCGGTGACGGCCTCGCTGGCAATCCCGTTCGCGGCCGGGACGCGTAACCGGCCCGGGGCGACGGTCCGGCTGGACGCACCGCAGCGCGGTGACGAGCGCAACGATTACCGGCTCACCGGCACGATCACGGGCCTGGCCGACGCTCTGCCGGCCGGATTGCTGATCGTTCCGGTGGACAGCGTGCCGTACGGCTTGTACGCGGTGCGGGTCAGCCAGCCCGGTGTCGGCAAGCGGCCGCTCGTCTCGCTGGACATGACCCGGCAACTGTGTGAGGTGCGGCTGGAGGGCGTACTCGCCCGCCGCGTTGCGGCTGGCCAGGCGGCTGAGCAGGCGGTCGCGGCCGCGCTCCTGGCGGGCGCCGGCGTCCTTGCCTCTGAGCAGCTCGGCTTGGCAGAGCAGTGCCTGGACACGACCGTCGCCTACGTCAAGGAGCGGCGCCAGTTCGCCCGCCCGGTCGGCAGCTTCCAGGCGATCAAGCACCGGCTGGCTGACTTGTGGGTCTCGGTCACGCAGGCCAGGGCCGCGGCCCGGTACGCAGCCGACTGGCTGGCGGCCGGCTCCGGTCCCGAGACGACGCTCGCAGTGGCGCTGGCCAAGTCGACCTGCTCGGATACTGCGCTCAAGGCCGCTCAGGAGATGATCCAGCTGCACGGCGGGATCGGGTTCACCTGGGAGCACCCGGCGCACCTTTACCTCAAGCGAGCGAAGGCCGATTCGATCGGGCTTGGCACCGCGGATGCGCACCGGGCATCACTGGACGTGCTGGCCAACCTGCCGGCACCTCAGTAGGCGCTGATGGAACTTCGCGCCCAGTGTCGGATCTGGGTCACTAGACCGCATCCTGGTGATTTCGCGATATTAAAAGCGAAAGTCTCAATTAGATGCCGTAACGTGGTCTTCTCCGGTGCTGCAGCCATGCTGGGCCGCAGCGAGCTCGAGTACGGGGACCTGCAGGGACGCAGTTATGGCAGAGACTCAGGCAGAGGCCAGTCAGGTCCAGGCTGGCCAGGGGCAAGCCAGCATGGGCCAGCTCGGTGCGGGCCAGGTTGATGCCGGCCAGGTTGATACTGGACAGGCTGGTGCGCAGCACGGCGCTGGCCCGGAGCACGTCTCGGCTGACCGGCCGCCGTTGGGCGCTATTCATCACGTGGAGCTCTGGGTACCGAACCTGGACCGTGCCATCGTCAGCTGGGGCTGGCTGCTCACCGCGCTCGGCTACCGGATGTTCCAGGACTGGCCCGGTGGCCGCAGCTGGCTGTCCGGGCACGCCTACATCGTCGTCGAGCAGTCCCCGGCTCGCACCGCGAGCAGGCACGATCGGTGCCGGCCGGGGCTCAACCATCTGGCTTTCCACGTACCAAGCCGGCGACAGGTCGATGAGCTCACCGCCGAGGCGCTGCTGCACGGCTGGCGGTTGATGTTCTCGGACGCGCACCCGTACGCGGGCGGGCCGCAGCACTATGCGGCATACCTCGAGAACGCCGACGGTTTCGAGGCGGAACTCGTCGCTGACTCACCGTAAGACGCCTTGACTCAGATAGTTGACTCAACAGACGCTCCGTCAGGCCAGCTGAGTCATGTGCGATCGAGACTGACGCGATCGTGCGCAACGGAGTGTGGAGCGTATAGGACCCGTGAGCCGATCGCTGCACCGTTGGTCACGCACTGCACATGGGCTGCCTCGTGAGATCGCACAACCCATTGTTCTCGCCGTTGACGGGTCCTTTTTATACCTCTAATATACAATTGACGGCGGTCACGTTGAGTAGCGTGGGTGAGGGCTCATGCGCCGGGCGAGCGCCGGGAAGGGTTGCATCATGAAGGTCGTCCGCACTCGAATGGCTATCTCGCTCGCCAGTTCGGCTCTCATCGCAAGTGCATTCGGCTTGACTGCCTTCACCGTCAGCTCGGCCAGCCAGGGCACCGTTGTCGCTAGTCAGTCCCTTCAGGCGTGCCCGAATACGACGATCATTGACTACTGCACGCACAAATAAGGCTGCACTGCAGGGCCGAGGCAAGGCCGAATGCGGCATCGGTGCCCGAATTGTCTCGTCTGACGTTTCTGGATCTGCTGATGCTTGAAGTAGGCTGCGGAGCCAGCTCATGTCTGACGCTCGCCAGGGTGGATTGATGCCGTACAAAGATGCGAAGCGGCAGGATGGTCGTCGTGCCGCTTCGCACTATCTGCAGCAGTTGCTGCTGAAGCCGGGCGCGTACAGGCAGTCCTGGGAACGGTACGTCTCTCGTGAGCGGCGGGGCACGATCAACCAACTGGCCGTAGCTGAGGTGATCGCCAGGCACCTTTGGTCGGTGCCGCGAAGTCCAGCGGACGCTGAGGTAACTCCGCACCAGCTGAAGGACACGGTTTCTCGCGCGCTCACCGGGCGACTGCTCAGTCGTCCGGCGCTGTCGCTCTTCATCGAGTCGTTCGGATTCTCTGAACATGAGGCCGGACGCCTGTGGCGGCTGTGGGACGGGTCGGTGACCATCGGTGTAATGTCCGGCAGCCACGCTGTGCCCGCACAAACTCACCGTGAGCTTGCCGAAGTGCTCGGGCCGCCTCGACATCAAACGCTTTCGCTTCATGATCATGTCTATATAGGCGAGGACGGCCGAATCGATCATGCCCGGATGCTCCAGGTAATCGAGGCGATCGCGCAGGGGGTGGACCGCGTCCCGTTCTTGTTCGACACAAACGTGCTGACTGTTGAAGTCGGGCAGGGCGGTAAGGAAGTGGACGGCGACGTCCAGCGGGTTTGGGGCGACACTTTCCTGGCAGAGGTATTGCTGGCCCGGACCCTGGATCTCGGCGAGACCATCACGCTCGAGTACTGGGTGACCTATCGCTTCCCGGGCGATCCAGCCGATCCAGCCGAGCGCGAGTTCCGACGGGGGGTGATGCGGCATGCTGAGAACATCGACATGCGAGTTGAGTTCCACCCGAGTCGGCCGCCAGCACATGTCTGGTGGGCCCACTGGGACGGAACGGATGGCGATGTACTTCAGCGCGAGGCTGTCACGCTCGACAGCCAGTGCTCCGCGCATCGCTATATTCGGTCGGCTGACAAGACAGTTGTTGGTTTTTACTGGCAGTGGGAGTAGGCAGGTAGCCCAGTACTCACAGGCCGCGAGCAGGGACGCCGCGAGCTAGGTAGAAAGAGTCGCCGGTGAGCGATGCCACGCACGTAAAGGGTCGGCGCGCAGCCGCCGAGTACCTGCGGCAGTTATTACTCAAGCCGGGGCATTACCGTGAGGCATGGCAGCAGCACGTCGCGAGGCCGAGAGACGGTGTCATCAATCAGATGGCGGTTGCCGAAGTAATCGCCGGCCGACTGCGAGCGGCGCCTGGTCACCCTGGCGACGCCCAGATGATGCCCTACCAACTTCGAGACATGGTGTCCGGTGCGTTGTCGGGTCTGCAGTTGAGCGCGTACACGATGGAACTCTTCATCGACGCGTTCGGGTTTTCTGAGCATGAAGCTATCCGGCTGTGGCGGCTCTGGCACGGGTCGGCGAGGATAGGCGTGCTGTCGGGTAGCCACGCAGTGACCGGGCAAACCCAGCGTGAGCTTGCCGAAGTGCTTGGGCCGCCCCGCCATCAGACTTTATCGCTGCACGATCATATCTATGTCGGCGAGGACGGCCGGATCGATCGTGCCCGGATGCTGCACGTCATTGAGGCGATATCCCAAGGGGTCGACCGGATCCCGTTCCTCTGTGATACGAACGTGCTCACCGTCGAGGTCGGTCAGGGTGGCAAGGAGCTGAACGGCAACGTCCAGCAGATCCGGGACGACATGTTCTTCGCAGAGATTCTGCTGGCCCGGACGCTGGACCTCGGTGAGACCATCACCCTGGAATACTGGGTGACTTATCGTTTTCCCGGTGATCCTTTGGATCCGGCCGAGCGCGAGTACCGGCGCGCCATTATGCGCCACGCCGACAACCTCGACTTGCGGGTTGAGTTCCACCCGAATCGGCGGCCAGCACAGGTCTGGTTGGCTCACTGGGACGGTGACGACGGCGATGTGATTCAGCGCGAGACCGTTACGCTCGATAGCGAGTGCTCGGTGCATCGTTACGTTCGTTCACTTGATAAGACAGTCGTGGGATTCTGCTGGCAGTGGGACTAGAAACGTTATCGGACAGTTGCTGTCTCAGAGTGCAGTGATAGCGGGCCGGAACTGGCTAGAGCAAGCTCAGCTTGCTTGCGTGAATCCTGGAGGCCGCGCGACCGCAGCGTCCCGGCGGTCGGCGGAGTCCCGCGCGCGCTCAAGAGCAAAGGCGCGAATCAGCGGGTGCATGCTGTACCGCTCCTCCGCCGCACCAGCCTGCTGCACCGGTACGAGCAGTCCGACGGCGAGGAGCTGGCTGATCACGCTGCCGTCACCTCCGCTGAGCCTGGCGAGCTCGGCGGCGTCGATCTCCGCTCCGGTCGCAGCGGCCGTGCGCAGAGCAGCCCGGGCAGAGCTCGAGAGGGCGCGGTAGCTCGAGCCGATGGCTGCCCTCACGGAGATGTCCTCTGCAGCCAGCACATCCAGCGTTCGCAGGCTGCCAAGCTCACTTGCCAATCGGGCCATGCTCAGCCCTGGCCTTGCCGCGAGCGTTACCCCGGCGAGGCGCAACGCGAGAGGCAGGCCCGCGCAGGCTGCGACGATAGCGCGGGCAGCGGCCGGCTCGGCCGCGATACGCGCCAGGCCGGCAGTCATGCCGAGCAGCGTCAGCGCATCATCATCGGGCAGCCCGCCCAGCACCAGAAAACGTGCGCCAGCCAGCCCGGTCAGGCGGCCGCGACTCGTTACCAGCACAGCAGCGCCGCCGGGCGCTGGCAGTAGCGGGCGTACCTGCGCGGCAGTCGCGGCATCGTCGGCGATGACCAGAACATTGCGGCCGGCAAGCATTGAGCGGTAGAGCGCCGATCGCGCCGGTCCGGGAGCGGGAATGCTGCGCGCCGGGATGCCCATCGTCTGGAGCATCCCGGCCAGCACGTCGTGCGGATTCGCCGGGCGTTCTACACCGCCGAGCTCAGCGTAAAGCTGGCCGTCGACGAAGCTGGAGCGCAGCTCGAACGCGGCCGCAGCAGCGAGGGCGCTCTTACCCATTCCGGGCGCGCCGCTGACAACCGTGACCGGGACGGCAGCACCGCTCAGATGACCGGCAACCGTGGCGATCTCGCCCCGCCTGCCGGTGAAATCAGGCGGGGGGCCGGGCACCTGCGAAGCGCCTAGTACCGGCAGGCCGGCCGGCAGTTCGGTGAGCCTTGTGGCTGAGCCTGCCGTGGCAGTCTCCTCGGCCAGGATCCGCCGGTAGAGAACGGTCAGCGCTGGACCCGGCTCCGCACCCTGCTGTTCGAGGGTTACCCTCCGCGCTAGCTGATAGACGTCAAGTGCCTCTTTGTGCAGGCCTAGCGCATGACACGCGCGCATCAGCTGCTCGCACGCTCGCTCCCGGCCCGGATCGGCGACGACCGCGGCACGTAGCTGCCCGAGTACCTGTTCCTGCTCGCCGGCGGCTAGCCGTGCGTCGATAAGCGCGTCCATCACGGCTCGCCGGTGATTCGTCAGCCTTGCGATGTCACCGGCTAAGGCCGCGCTCCGGGGCACGTCAGGCAACGGCGGATCGCCCCATAGCGCCAGGGCCTGTATGAATGAAGCGGCCGCCGCAGTGGCGTTACCTGAGTCGAGCTCAGCCTGGCCCTGCTCGGCCAGATCGGTGAACTCGTCGACGTCAAGCTCGCCCGGCCGGACGGCCATGACATAACCGCGCTGCTGACGGTAGGCCGGCGACCGCCCGCCGGGCGGTCCGACAGTTGCCAGCCGCCCGGCGCAGTCACCCAGGCACCGTCGCAGCCGGCTAATGCACACCCGCAGAGCAGCTTCGGGCGAACTCGGCGCCTCGTTGCCCCACAGCGCCTCGATGAGCATCGCGCGCGGGCAAGTCCTGTTAGCGCGCAGGAGCAGGACGGCGAGGGCGGACTGGAGCAATGGCTGCCCGATGACCGCTGGCTCGCGGCCAGTACCCGCATCCGCATAGAGCGGGCCGAGGATCCGGAATTCCACTAATCACCTACGCTCCGCAGGAATGGCGCAATCGTAACTTACAGTCGCGATATTGCTTAGCCAGCCTGCCGGGGAGCCGGCCGAATGCGGCTCCGGTTACGTCTGGGCAACAGCTCGGTAATGGTCGCTTCGTTATGGTCGGGAGCCGAGTAGCCGAAGTCGAATCAATCTGGGCTAAACGTGTAATCGGAGCAGTGGCTATGACTATTACTATGCCAGCGCCCGCTAGGCCAGCCGCGTCGCATGATCCGGTCGTCTGGCAGGTTCACGCATGACTGCGGGCAGTTCGGACAGGTCCTCAACGTTGCCGCCGCCCGCACCCGACCCATTCCGCAGTGCCGCGCGCGAACCGTTGCTGCGGGTATTGCCGGGAACTGCAGATTCCGCCAGCGCAGCACGCCTGATGGTGCGTCAGTTGCTGGGCGATCGTGACCCGGCGGTCGAGACGGTGATGCTTCTCGTCAGCGAGCTGGTGACCAACGCGATCATGCACAGCCGGTCCGGCTCGCCAGGCGGGACCGTCACGGTGGCGCTTTGCCCCGTGTCCGCCGGGGTCCTGGTCCAGGTCCGCGATGATGGCGGCCCGTCAGAACCATGCCTGACCACGCTCGGCGCCGGCGGCGCCGAGCATGGCTACGGCTTACTGTTAGTCAACGCGCTCGCGGACAGCTGGGGAACGATTTCCGGTCCCGACAGCCGGGTCACGTGGTGCCGGGTTTCGAGGCAAACGCGTGCGGCGCTGGTGCCGGGGCAGCAATAGCCCGTACCCGGCTCCGTCCTATGACGCGATTTCCCTACAGCCCGCCGGTGACGGGGATATCGGTGCCGGTGACGTACGACGCCTCGGGCGAGATCAGCCACGACACGGTCGCGGCGATCTCCTCGGGCTGGCCGATTCTGCCCAGCGGGCTCTGCTGAACGGTGATGTCCCGCACGTCCGGAGTCGAAGCCGACATTGCCGTCTCGATGGCCCCGGGCGAGACGCTGTTGGACCGGATGCCCTCGGATGCGACCTCGTTGGACAGGCCGCGCGCGAACGTCACCATGGCGCCCTTGGTGGCCTCGTAGGGGACCACGCCCAAGGCTCCGGGGGGAGCCTGGGCTGCGAGCGAAGCGATCGTCACGATCGATCCGCCCTTGCCGCCATGCGCGGTCGACATCGCCCGCACGGCGTGCTTGGCGCACAGCATCGGCCCCACGACATTGACTTGCATCAGCCGGGTAAGCGCGTCCTCGTGCTGCTCGTCGATGTGCGCCTGCTCGCCGACGGAACCGGCGTTGTTGACCAGCGCGGTGAGCGGCCCCATCTCCTCCTGCGCCCGGCCGAACATCGCCTCGACATCGCCTTCGGCGGCGACATCGGCGCGCACCGCCACGGCCCGGCCGCCCGTTCCGGTGATGGCCGATACCACCGACTCGGCCCCGTCCGCGTCGGCCGCGTAGTTCACGACCACGCCGTAGCCATCACCGGCCAGCCGCTTAGCGATCGCAGCCCCGATGCCCCGGCTGGCGCCAGTGACGATCACTGCGCCCTTGTCCTGTACAGCCGTAGTCACGTAAAGCACCCCCTGATGTGCCGGCGTGCCCTGTTCGCCCGAGCAAACGGAGCAATTCGCCCACGCCTGCCGTGCGTGCGGCAACCCGCCCTCTCCGCGATGCTAGCCCGACGGCCGACGGGACGGATCGCGCAGTCGGCCGGCAGAGCTAGGCGCCAAGTTGGACCAGGCCATCGGGTGCTCTCCTCTCGCGTGGCCGCGTTCTCAGCTAGCGGGCGCCATCCGCGCAGGGCCTGCGGAACGGGCTTGCGGAAAACGCCGTAACAAAGGTTTAACGTTGCCGGCGCCTCCCAGGCGCCTTGTGCGCCCGGCGTAACGGTCACGAAATCTGGCCGAAACGATCTCATGGGAGACATGGACCGTACCTGACGGAACCGAAGCGGTCGGCTGGGACCGTGCTGGTCACCGACGCCTGGCACCCGGCAACCCTTCGCTTCAGCCTCTGGAGGCGGAGAGTGACTCCCTACCTTAGCTGGCTCAGCTCGGGCGACAACGCCTGGCAGATGACAGCGGCCACGCTCGTCGGCTTGATGAGCATTCCCGCGCTAGCCGTCTTGTATGGCGGCATCGTCCAGCGCAAATGGGCCGTGAACACCATGATGATGGTATTCGCTGCGTTTGCGCTCACCTTGATCGTGTGGGTGCTGTGGGCATTCAAGATGGGCTTCGGCTCGCCTTGGATCTCGACGTTTGTCGGTAAGCCAGGCACGGTCGTCGGTGCCGGGGGAGAGCAGGCGCAAGCCAGCATCCCGCTGCTGAAGGGCCTGATGCCGAACTTCAGGTTCCCCGAGAGCTCGCTGGTCTACTTCCAGTTCGTGTTCGCCGCCATCACGCCGATCCTGTTCATCGGCAGCGTCATCGGCCGGATCAAGTTCAAGGTCTGGCTGATCTTCGTGCCGTTGTGGATCACGTTCGCCTATGCCGTCAATGCCTTCATGCTCTGGGGCGGCGGCTTCTGGGCTGGCAAGGGCGCGCTGGACTTCTCCGGTGGTTACGTCATCCACCTGGCGGCCGGCGTGTCCGGATTCGTGGCTGCCGCCATGGTCGGTCCGCGCCTGGCCCGCGACCGGGAGAAGGCAGTTCCGAACAACCTGCTGTTCATCGCCGTCGGCGCCGGCATCCTGTGGCTCGGCTGGAACGGCTTCAACGGCGGCGACCCGTACTTCGCCGGCGCGGACGCGAGCGCTGCTGTGATCAACACCAACCTCGCGACCGCGGTCGCGATGATGACCTGGATCATCATGGACATGGGCTTCGGCAAGGAGAAGAAGCCCACGTTCCTCGGCGGCGTCAACGGCATGATCTGCGGCCTGGTCGGCATCACGCCGGCCGCGGGCTACGTCAATGGTGTCGGCGCGATCGTCATCGGCGCGGTGACGTCAGGACTGGTCTGGGCGCTCTTCGGTTACCTGCCGCGGAAGGTCTGGCCGTTCAACAAGGTCGACGACGCGCTCGGCGTGGTCTACACGCACGGTTTCGCCGGGCTGTTCGGCGGCTTGCTCGTCGGTCTGCTCGCCGACCCCAACATGATTGTCTACCTCGGCCTCGGCAAGAACCCGGACGTGACGACGGCCGGCTTGTTCTACGGTCACCCGAGGCAGCTGCTTATCCAGGCCGGCGCGGCGCTCACGGTCATCGTGTGGGATGCGATCGTCACCTACGTGATCCTGCGCGTGATCAAGTTCTTCACGCCGTTGCGCATGACGGACACTGAGCTCGTGGCCGGCGACATCATGGTCCACGGCGAGGTGGCCTATCCGATGGAAGAGCCCGAACTGGCACCCGTGATGGTGGGCGACGGAACTCCGAACGGCCAGTTGCCTGACCACGCCTACGCAGAGGCGACGCCGGAGGTGGTCAGGGACTAAGGGCCGTCTTCCATGATCCGGGAGACTTGTAGTCCTGGCATGGGCGCAAGTCTCCCGGATCATGAGAAATATTCGCGCTAGCGCCATAGTCAACGGGACGCGCTACCTCGCTCTGTACCGGACGACCGACGGCTCCCAGAAGAGCGCGGGGGACGTACGGGACGCGCCCGGAGGCTCAGGCGGCGTACCTGGAGGCGAAGGCTGCGGTGCTCCGGGGCATCGACCCGAGCAGCAAGGTGCAGACGGTCTACCCCGGCGAGGTGGGTCAGCAGATCACGCTGGCCTCGTTCGCTGAACCATGGATCGAGAAGCATGGCGTCTCGCACAACGTCAGGATCACCTACAAGTCCGTGCTGTCACGCTGGATCATCCCCGAAGCTCGGCGCGAGGCCGATGGGTGAGATCACTACGGGCGACCTGGCCGAGTTCCTTCGCGAGATCGACAAGCGCGACCAGCCCACGCTGCCGGCCGGTCCGGGAAGGCGGAGCTCGGGCACACGACTTCACCCGCCACCAGCTCGACCAGGCTCTCGCAGAGAAATCGGGCGCGCAGCAGGACCGGCGGTTGATGCCATGGGCCGACCTGGCCGCTACGGCGCAGGTCTACGAATCCGGGCCGACGACGGTCGTCTTCGACAAGAGCCCCAGCGACTATGAGCCACCGAGGTACGACTCCTGGGGAAGGCAGGCGGCACGCTACCGTGGCCGGCGCAGGAATGTCCTGCGATGATGGCATTCTTCGAGTTTTGACTGGCTAGCGGCGTAGGCAGCGTGATCGGATGTAGGTGCTGTGAGCGACAACGCGGTGATCGCTGTTACTCGGGTACGAGGCGGCTGGCGCGATCTCCTTCGCAAGTACGTGATCGTGATGGACGGCGCGGTGGCCGGCAGGATTGGGCGCGGACAGACCGTGGAGTTGCCGGTCACGCCGGGCAGGCACGAGATCTTCCTCAAGGTTGACTGGTGTCGCAGCCCGAGCATGGAGCTGGACGCAATCTCCGGGGAGACTATTGACCTTCGCTGCGCGCCCGGTGGGTCTGCCATGGAAGGGCTGGGTGCGATCACCGTCGGAGCGTCGTCCTACATCAGCCTGACGCGCATGGAAAATCGCACCGGTTAAACACACTCGATGGCGTCGCGTAACCGCGGCCGGGACAGGAACGGCCTGCGATGACCACCGAGGAACGCCTGCCGGATTGGGACCGTCAGGGCAGGCAACACGGGAATCGTCATATGCGTGATATGCGTGAATTGTTTGATAACCTCTACGCCCCGGATCGCTATTACCGGCTCGCCGCGGAGGACATCCGCAAGAGCATCACCCGGGAGGTTGCCGAGGCGCGCAGCGAGAGCGAACGTGGCCTGCGCCCAGCCGGGGATCCGTGGGCTGCTCTTGACCTGATCGACGTCGTCGGAATCCCGGACGTGGGGATACTGGTCTTCTTCCGGCTTCCGCAGACTGCGAGCCGCGTCAACGTGTACGTGGCAGACGTCTGGTCTCTGGCTGACCTGGAACGTGCACGGGAGATCATCGATGCAGGCGGAGATGCATCCGGGCAACTTGGGGAGGGATATGACGTCTTCAATGATCATTTCATTTTCCATTTCCCTGTGTTCGCGCGTCACGTCAGGGACGTTATGTCAATCTCCCGGACACAGTTCTTTGCTCTCAATACGCAATCCGTAGACGGAACCTAGCCATAACCGTCGCAGAAGGGCTCCGGCGTGTGCATGCAACTCAGACGCGCACGCCGACTGCGCCGTTGACGTAGCCAATCCAGATTTCCTCGCCGGTGCAGGAACGACCTGCTCTTAGCCCGCACCGCAGGTAGCCATTGTGTGTAACACCCTGCGGCGCGGGTTCTCGTGCTGGGTCACATCGCGTATCTGCCTCTTAGCCGCATTCGGCGGAAGCGGGAAGTGGACGAGGGCCCGGCCGAGGCGGATTCTTGACCACTACGGTCGTATTGATGTCCGGTATTGCCACCCTTCGCGAGTACCGGTCTTATAGCAAATGCTAAGTCCGCCCAGGTAATAACGTCCGGGTCTTGAGATGGTGAACGCTATCACGATGAACCATGGTGTTCTGAATGGGCAGGCGTGATAAACGAGTCGACGGCACGAGGAATGAACGTTGCAGGACACTCCTTCGGCAGGTCTCCCGCGCCTCCTATTACCACATCTTTTGTTTGATCATAGTTATATGCGCGCACGTTCAGCGTATGGACCTCTGGAGGGGCATGCGCGAATGACACCGGCGTCTGGTGCGGCGCGCATAGCGCGTGCCGGGCCTCGGGAGGTTACGATCTGCCCTCCAGCGTTAAGACCCTGGTCGAACGCCGCTGACCGCAAATCTCACGGTCTCGGTGCTTGAGCTGCGGTCTACTTCCGGACGGCGTAGCGCAAGTGGGTGGCCCGCGATCCTCGATCATCTCGGGGTCGCAGAGGTCGCGCGGCGAGTCGAACTCCCGCGTGATGATGTCGCTCGTGACTTTGATCCCAGAACTGTCAAGTCCTGAAAGAGCTGCCCTGGGTGTTGTGGTAGGAAAAGATTCCGGCCGAGAGGCGCTGCAACGGGTGCTGTCATCCCGCCACGCTCGGCTTCTCCTTCATCGTGGAAAGGGCGCCTCCGAGAAAAGGAGGCGCTAATGAGCGGCACTGCAACCGAACCTCCTGCGGCCACCAGCCTGAGTGATGACGAACTGGCTGCTATCGCGAAGGCCGACCTGCACGTCCATCTCGTCGGCTCGGCCGCGCCGCACACCGTCGCTGCGCTCGCTGCTCGTCATCCGGGAAGAGGCGTACCAGCTGACGCCAGTGAGCTGACGGCCTTTTTCGAGTTCCGGGATTTCGCTCACTTCCTCGAGGTCTACACCGCTGTTAGCGACCTGATCCGCTCTCCGGAGGACGTTGTTGCCCTGGTCTTGGGCCTGGCCGCGGACATGCGAGCCCAGGGGACGGCTTACGCGGAGGTCACCGTCACCCCGGTTTCCCACATGATGGCGGGGATTGCCGCCAGCGAGCTGGCGCAGGCCCTCGACGCCGGGGCTGCAGCTGCCGCTGCCCAGGGAGTGGAACTCGCCTGGGTCTATGACATCTCCGGAGGCGACGGACGAGAAGGCGCTCAGCAGACACTCGACGCCGCACTGAACCACGCGCCGGCCGCACTGATCGGCTTCGGCCTGGGCGGCCCGGAAGCAGAAATATGGCGCGCCAGTTATCGCGATGCGTTCGCCGTCGCCCGCGCTGCCGGGCTCCACAGCCTGCCGCACGCCGGAGAGAGCGTCGGCCCGCACGAGGTCTGGGCGGCCATCGACGAGCTAGGAGCCGAACGGATCGGCCACGGCATCGCTGCTGCCGACGACCCGGCGCTCCTCGACCGACTGCGCGAGGAGCGGATCACCTTGGAGATCTGCCTGTCCAGTAACGTCGCTACCGGAGTCGTACGGTCTCCTGCCGAGCATCCGCTCCCGCGGCTGCTCGATGCGGGAGTGCCCGTCGTCCTCGGCAGCGACGACCCGCCGATGTTCAACACCACCCTGCTCGAGGAATACTGCCGCGCCCGCGACCAGTTCGGGCTGACCGCTCGCCAGCTGCGCGCACTCGCCCGGGCCAGCATCGAGGCCAGCTTCGCCCCGTCAGCTCTGAAACAGCAGCTCTTGAGCACCCTGGATGGCGAGGGAATCGGGTGACCTGGGCCTCGCGCCGTGAGCGCGAGCAGTACCGGCGAAGCCGGCAGGGCCCGCGATGGGCTGACCGCAGCAGCATCCGACGGGCCGGAGTGCAACGACGCCGAGAACGTGACGAGTGCCGTACCAGGCCACGCACAGGTTCTACCGGCGACGGTAGGCAGTCGACCGAGGCTGGATGTCCTGCACGATGACCGCGTGCTTTGATTCGTCGATCCGGTACAGCACGCGCCACCGGGTACCGAGTCCGGCGCTGTGGAATCCGGACAGGGTGTCCCGGAGCGGTTTGCCAACACGGTAAGGCGCTTCGAGAAGTGGTCCAGTGGGCGCCGGCGGTCAGCGTGGGGGTCGACGGCGCCGTCTTGATATTCCGTTAATATCGCGGCCCCGCTCTTGGAATGGACGGTTCTGGAGCGGAATATGCCAGGCATGGGCTTAGGAAGATCGGCGCGCTACCGGCGCGTGGCATGCCTGCTCGCTATCGCTGCTCTTCCGCTCGGGCTTCTGGCCGGAGTGCCGGCGGCCGCCTCCGCAGCGGTCGCCGGTTCGGCGCCGACGTTGCAGCAGGCGTTCGACAACATCGGCATCACCACGGCGGCCAACGCAACAGGCGGGAACTACGACGGCATCGGCGAATCGTTCTCCGCCGCGGGCCTGGCCGGGGACGCGCTAACTCCGGGCAACTCACTGCTCCATGACGGGCTAACGATCACCTGGCCGGACGTGCCTGCGGGCCAGCCCGACAACGTGCTCGCCGACGGGCAGACCATTGCGGTCACTGGCACCGGCAGCATGCTGGGTGTCGTCGGCGCGTCCGCGTACGGCAGTACGTCGGGCACATTCACCGTCAACTACGCCGACGGATCCAGCAGCACCGCCACCGTCACGTTCGCGGACTGGATCGACGCCAGCCCCGCGACGGGCACCGACGCGCTCGCGACGACTGCGGGCTGGAACCCTGGTGGCACCATCCCGGTCAGTCTGTACTACGCGGCCGTCCCGCTGACCAGCGGGCAGCCGGTGGTGTCGGTGACTTTGCCGACGGTCGGTGCGAGCGTTGGCAAGAACGTGCCGTCCATGCACATCTTCAGTCTTACCGTCGGTTCGCCACAGCAGCGGGCTGCGGGCGCACCCGGGGCCGCCTCCCATTACGACCAAGGGCGCAAAGATTGCGTGGGAACCGCCGCGGGCCGCTCGTCAAAGGTCTGGTACACAGTCGCGGACGGCGAACTGTCCGATACCTACGCCCCGACGATCGATAACACGGACGTCAAAAGCCTGGAACCGGTCGTCACTGGACCAGGCTTCACTGCGTTGCAGCCGCGCGACATGACCTACACGGTCACCGCACTCGACGGCACCGGGATGGCGTGCGAGGTCACTGCGCACGATGCGGCACACGACTTCAACGTGGTCACTGACTTCATCACCGACCCGTCGGCGGAGGCCGTCGTCATGCGGTTCACCCTGGTGCCACTGCAGGGCGCGCCGGCCGGCCTGCACTTGTACCTTCGCTTCAACCCGCTGCTCAACGGGCACGGCGGTGGCGGCAGCGGCAACGCGGGCGGCGAGTCAGCGACGATCGTGCCGACCGCGCGCGGACCGGTGCCACTGTCCTACTCGACCAACTCGTTCACCGAGGCGGTGAACCGGAATTACGCCGAGCCCATCTATGCAGCACTGGCGGCAAATAGCGCGTTCCCTGCCGTGGAGACCGGTTTTGCGGGAACGGCCAGTGACGGGCTGACGGAACTAGCCGACTCCGGTGCCCTGACATCCACGGCGCCGGACGCTAACGACGGGAACGTGGTGCAGACCGTCGAACTCAGCGGTGACAGCCAGACCGTGGCGCTCGGCTTCGGCAGTACGGAGGATCGTGCGCTCGGCACCGCGCTGACGGCCTCGGCGGCGCCATTCGCCGCGACCTATGCCGCCTATCAGGGGGGCTGGCATGCCTACGACGGCACGTTGCGGCCGCCCTCGTCGTTCGGGCACGTGGACGCCACTCAGAAAGGGACCTACTACCTGAGCGCGAACGTGCTCAAGGCGAGCGAGGATAAGACCTTCCCAGGCGCGACTGCCGCTTCGCTGGCCAGTCCCTGGGGCCAGGCGGTGTCAGCGGGGCAGGCCGCGAATGACGGGCTCGCGCCGTACTTCGGCTCCTACCGGGAGGTGTTCCCGCGCGACGCCTACGAGACCTTTACCGGCTTCCTCGTCGACGGCGACCTAGCTACAGCGCGACAGATGGTCTCGTACTGGTTCGACCGGCTGCAGTTGCCGAATGGGTCGTTCCCGCGGAACGGACTCCTCAACGGCAAGGCCGCGCCGGATACCGGCGGGCTGCAACTCGACGAGACCGCCGACCCGATCCTGGCCGCCTGGCAGGCAGGCATGGCCGGGAACGCGGCGCTATACGTCGATCACATCCGCCCGGCCGCGGACTTCCTGGTCGCGAACGGGCCTGCCGATGGAGTCGAGCGCTGGGAGGAGCAAACCGGGTTCTCGC
>DASXIA010000273.1:0-6045 GCA_036488155.1 Streptosporangiaceae bacterium
GCCTGAGCCGCTGATCGATCCCCGGTTCTTCCGCAGCGCCCCGTTCTCCGGCGCTGTCGTGATAGCCATCTGCGCCTTCGCAGCCCTCGGCGGGTTCCTCCTGGTCAACACGCTGTACCTGCAGGACGTGCGCGGATACTCTCCGCTGCTGGCCGGCGTCTACACGCTGCCAATGGCGGCGATGACGGCCATTTGCTCGCCGCTGTCGGGCCGGCTGGTCGGCACGCGGGGGACACGGCCGTCGCTCCTGGTCGCCGGGGCCGGCCTCACCGCGGCCGGGCTCATCCTGGCGCATGTCACCAGCAGCACCGCGACGATCACTTTGCTAGCCAGTTACGTGCTGTTCGGACTGGGCTTCGGCATGGTGAACGCGCCGATCACGAACAGCACCGTGTCCGGGATGCCGAGATCACAAGCCGGAGTCGCGGCAGGCGTGGCGTCCACGAGCAGGCAGGTCGGTTCGTCGCTCGGCGTCGCGGTGATCGGCTCAGCGACCATCTCGGCGCTGCACGGGCCGTTCCGGCTTGACTTCGCCACCGCCAGTCACGCCGGCTGGTGGATCGTCACCGGTTGCGGCGTGGCGATCTTCGGGCTCGGCATGCTGGTAAGCGGACGCTGGGCAGGCCAAACGGCACACCGGACTGCGAGTCGGCTGGTGCCCGACAGCATCGGGCAGGCGGCAGCGGATCTCCCGCCGGATCAGGCGGCCGGCGGGCCCGCTGCCAGCACGATCAGCCCTGCTGCTCCTCGCTGACAGACATCAGCGCAAATGCTGCACCCTGGTCGTCGCGCACGACGGCCATCCGGCCGTAGGGGCTGTCCCAGGCTGGCGCGACCAGGCTGCCGCCTAGTTCTGTGACTCTCGCCACGGCTGCGTCGGTGTCGGCGACGGCGAAGTAGGTGCCCCAGTTCGCCGGCATGTCAGCCGGCTGCTCGGCGCCGATCTCGCCGATACCGCCAACGGTCCGCCCATCCAGGTCGAGCGTCGCGTACTTGAATCCGTCGGCGCTCATGTCACCGTAGGCGTAACCGAACACGGCCGCGTAGAAGGCCTTGTTGCCCTCGTAGATCCGGCTCATGTTCTCGCTCCAGATGAGCGAGCCCGGTTCGTTAGCGCGCCGCACGCCGGTGTGCGCGCGTGCCTGCCAGACGCCGAACACCGCGCCGCCGGGGTCCGTCGCGACGAACATCCGGCCAACGTCCATCACGTCCATCGGGTCCATGATGATCTGACCACCCGCGGCCTTGATCTTTGCCGCGGTTTCGTCCGCGTTCTCGCTGGCCAGGTAGGTCGTCCAGAACGTCGGCATGTCCGCCGGGCCCATCTTCGGGCCGATGCCGGCGACCGGATCACCGTCGATCTCGCAGATCGAGTAGCCGCCGGCCTCTGGCGGACCCTCCAGGATCGACCAGCCGAACAGGCCGCCATAGAACGCCTTGGCCTTCGGTACGTCAGCCACGCCGAGGTCGATCCAGCACGGCGTCCCGGCCGGCCAGGCAGTGTCGCGTCTGACCATCGTTTCCCTCCATCCCGCGCCCGCGGGGGGCGCGCGTTCGGCAGCTGACCGCGCCCGCAAGGGAGCGTACTGCGGGAACGCCCCACGTCGTGGCCGATCCGGTGAGCACCGGCCCGCAAGAGCGCGTTCCCGGTTTTTAGTCGGCGGCATTGCTCGTGCCTTGCTGCTCAGGATCCCGGCATTCACGGCATCCGCATGCGGCTTGCCGCCTCGACGGTTGCTGCGGACGCCAGCAGCTATCCGGCTATGCCGGATTGAACACCGACGGCCCGGTCACCGGCTGAGAAGTAGAGCGGTGGCCAGCATGGCTGCAACTGTCCCGCGGCGCGAGGAGAAACCGGGTGCCGATGGCGATGATGCCTGCGCCAAGCAGTGCAGAAAGCACGTAACCAACCTTCGTCAGCACCATGGTGAACTCACATCCTCTCCTCTTCAGCGTGCAGAACGCGGCTGGATACGTTTTGCCTCGGCGCCGTCCTATTACCCCGACGGCACGATGACAAATCCAGGCGCAGAAGGGGCAGACCCCACCACCACTGCGTAGGACTCGAGGCAGGCTTGAAGCGCAGGAAGGCACCCACGACAGCGGGGCGGTAGGTCAGAGCTTCAGCTTCAGCGCCACGACGACGAGGAGGATGAGCACGATCAGTAGGACGATGGCTCGCAGCGCGAACGCCCGAATCTCGCGCCGCATGTTCTTGATCTGTCCACGGCGGCTCCGGATGCCCAGCCGGGCCTGATTGGCGCGGGTGGCATGCCACACTAACAGCCCGACAGCGAGCGCGACGAGAAGCGTCATAGCAAGAACCGATCTGGAGGATTGGATCGGGCCTGTCTAGCTGAACGCGCCATGCTGAGAGGTGTCAAGGCCTTCGACGGGCCTGGTTAACGGTCGTGGTGCTATGGGAGTGGTGGCACAGTGAAACGCATGGAGGAGTCCATACGTCTGAATCGGGCTAACTGGGACGAGCGAGCCCCGGCGCATTATGCCTCGCTCGGCTATGCCGTGGAGCGGTTCGTCAACGAGCCCGAATATCTATCTGAGGTCGTTCGCTTCGACCTGCCACTGCTGGGCGACATCAACGGCTTGCGCGGCGTCCACCTCCAGTGCCACATCGGCACGGACACGGTCTCGCTGGCGCGGCTGGGCGCGACCATGACCGGGCTGGACTTTTCCCGGCCGGCGGTGGATATGGCCCGCCATCTCGCTGAGCGGGCCGGTGCGGACGTCACCTTCGTCGAGTCTGAGGTCTATAAGGCGCTGGACGTGCTGCCGGCCGGGGAGTTCGACCTGGTCTTCACCGGCATCGGCGCGCTGTGCTGGCTGCCGAGCGTGCGCCGCTGGGCGACGGTGATCGCGGCGTTGCTGAAACCTGGCGGCCGGCTGTTTATCCGTGAGGGCCACCCGATGCTCTGGTCGATCGATGACACCCGCGCCGACGACCTGCTCACGGTCAAATACCCGTACTTCGAGCGGGACGAGCCGATGGTGTGGGATGAAGGCGGCACTTATGTGGCCACGGACGCGGTCTTCGAAAACTCCACTACACACGAGTGGAACCACGGGCTCGGCGAGATCGTGACCGCGCTACTGGACTCCGGGATGTTGATTACTGGCCTCACCGAGCACGACAGCGTGCCGTGGGAAGCTCTGCCGGGCAAGATGGCGCGGACACCGGTCGGCGAGTGGCGCCTCGCGACCGATCCGTGGCGACTGCCGCACAGCTACACCCTGCAAGCCGTACGCCAAGACCGATCCGTTTCGTCGCCCTGAGACACGCCCCTGGCTCGGCCCGCGGATCGCACCGCGACCCCGGTTACCGTTGGGGCTCCGCATGAGCAGCGGACGATGTCGGCGTGGGCAGAGACGTCGGGGTTGAGCACGTGGACGTGACTGACCTGATCCGCCGCTCCCGGGCGCGGCTGGGATGCCGTGCCCGGGAGAGCGGAGCGGGATTAGTGCTGAGCCGGCGCGCTGACGTGCTGGAAGCTCGCTGGGATCCGCGGGGTGTTGACCTTCGTTACGAGGGACTTGGTCTTGGGGAGCCAGGTTATGTCGACCGCATGGCCGGAGCCGACGACCATCTCCACTGGCTGGTACGTCTGGGCGTTAACCCAGTAGTCGAGCTGGGTGCTCTTCGTGGTCAGCTGCAGGTCGACGGCGGCCTGGCCGTTCACGGTGCTCTTCCGTGCGATGGTGACCTTGCCGCTGCTCAGCGCCTGCTTGATCTGCTCCGGGCTGGTGAATGGCGATAGCGCGGCGGCATTGGACGGCGGCTGCTGCTTTGTCGGCTCAAAGGCCCGGACGGTATCGCTGTACCAGGTCCGGTTGCCCATGTCGGCGACGGTGATCTTCCAGTGCAGATAGCTCCCGTCCCTGTATGGCTGGAACCACTGGTAGATCGTGTCGCTTCCCTTGACCATCTGCCACTCGTTGCCGGTAGCAGGATCGGACCAGGTGATATTCGACGCGCCCGGCATCTGCTTGGTGGTCCGCACGATGTAATGACCTGCCTGGCCGAGTGCGGTCTCGGCCTGCCTGGTCACATAGGCGGCCGTAAGGACAGCCCGATGCGGTGCGGCGGCGGTCACGGCTCCGGAGCCGTGCACCGCGAAGGCTGCGCCAGCGCCCGCCAGGGCGATGGCCGGGACGCCGGTCAGCAGGCCGCGAACCGCCCGGCGGCGGCGCCCTTGCCGGCGCGCGCGCTGGGCGGCGTCCGGCCGGGCAGTCAGACCCGCGGTGGCGTCGTCAACCGCGGAGCGTACGGCCTCGGCGATCTGTGACTCGTTCATGTCCGATACTCCTGTCCTGTGGGTCACTGGAACCTAAAGAGCCGGGGAAAGCTCCTCTTGCAGCAGCTGGCGCAGCCGCGCTATCGCGCGACTCGCCTGGCTCTTGACGGTGCCGACCGAGTTGCCGAGGACCTGGGCGGTCTCCGGCTCTGACAGCTGGTGCCAGTAACGCAGCACGATGACCGCCCGCTGACCGTACGGCAGTGAGCGCACCGCCTGAAGCAGCCTGTCTCGATCGGCCACCAGGTCGTCGAGTGCCGCGGGCAGCTCGGCCTGCTGCCCGGCGGCGTCGCTTTCCCGCCGCCACAGACGGGAAACCCGGCGCCATTCGTCGTTCGTCGCGTTGATCACGCAGCGCCTGGCATACGGCAGCGGATCATCGATCCGGCCCCAGCGCAGGTAAAGCCGGGTCAGTGCCTCCTGCACGGCGTCCTCCGCCCTGCCCCGGTCCCCGCACAGCGCGTAGGACAGCCGGATCAGCGAGTCACCGTGAGCGTGCGCGAACTCCTCGAACGCGCTCCAGCCCCGTTGCTGCACTGTCACCTCCTTCGGTCAGCTCCACTCTCTTCACCCGGTAGCACGGCGCTGCCCGCCACGATGGTTGTCACCACCGGCTAGCAAGTTCGGGTGGGCCGGCGGGGGGCTTGGCGGCTGCTGCCGTGGCCTGCCTGGGGTTGGCGGGCGCCCGGTCGGCCCGCTTACCCCCCGTTTGCGGCTGCCTGTAAGGCGCGAGCGACCTGGCTCGGCCGCTCTGCAGAGCGTAAACGGGTCGTAACGGCGTATTTGCAGGTCATGAACAGCTAGTAGGCCCGTACCTGCTGATCACCGGGGCGGACATCGACCGGGCTGAACGAATCGGCCGCCCGCGCTAACGCGGATCCGGGCCAGGATCGAGTCAGGCGGGCTGCGGCCGGGGGAGCCGATGCCATCGATCACTACGCTGACCCAGGACCACGGGATGGCACGGCAGACTGCGGACAAGGCCCTGAAGGTGCTGGCTGATGAGGAGCTGGTCAGACGGTGGCCGAGCCTCGGCTTCTTCGTGGTGTGACCTGGCCATTTATCTGCGGCGACGCAGACGGCCGCAGTGCCCGGAAGCCCGTTACCGCTCTAGTCAGGCGGATAGCAGTAGGAATCGCTTGATGCGTCGCCGCCCTGGAGCCTGACCTGGTGCGGCCGTCGGCCGCGGAACGCCTCGCCGTGCGGGAAGAAGCGCTCGTCGAGCGACATGCCGCCGCCATCGGCAACGTCCAGCTTGGCCATCCAGGCGCCGATCCCGTCGGGGTAGAACTGGTCGTCCCAGGTGCTGTACAGCGAGTTGGTGAAGTACACCCGCCTGGAGTCCCTGCTGACCTCGACCATCTGCGGTCCGCCGGCCACCGGCCGGCCCGGCCGGGCCGGGTGGGCGGTCCGGCCAACGATCCCGCCGATGCGCACTGATCCGGTCTCCTGCGGGTGGAACGGGTCGCTGACGTCGTACTGTTTCAGCTCGCCGGTGGCCCAGCAGGAGACATAGAGGCGCTGGTCGTCCACCGTCAGCGCCAGGTCGGTGACGAAAGGTGGCACCGCGCCGAATGGCTTCAGCGCGGGGGGTAGCTCGTCCTCGCGGGCGGGCTCCGCCGGGATCGAGATCACCTTCCTGGCCGCCCAGCTGCCGGCGGCTTGCTTGTGCCAGAGCCAGACGGACGCGGACAGATCCTCGACGCTGACCACGACGCCTGCGAAGCCGTAGGTC
>DASXIA010000279.1:0-6253 GCA_036488155.1 Streptosporangiaceae bacterium
CCCTGAGCCATCGCCTGGCGTCGCCGTGGGACAGCGACCTCATTAGCGCCTCGCATGCGGGAACCTATCTGCGGATGCCGGGAGCCGGTGCCGCTGCGACGTCATCCGGAGCGATCAGCTGGGAACTGCCGCCATGACGGATCTGAAGCGACTAGGGAGGCGTGGCGCCTACGGGCTGGGTCAGCTAGGAACGCAAGGTCTCGGCCCGGAGCGGCCCGCCCCGTTCCAGCCGCGATTCGTCCGGCCATACCACCGTTGGCCGTTCTCAGCCTGGCTGCTCGGCCTGCTCGCTGGTGCGCTTATCAACGCCGGGGCGGCGGCCGTCGGCTGGTGGTTCATGCCGTTCATCATCGGCTTGCTGGCGGGGCTGGCCAATCACGTAGGCCGCTGGCCGACCCAGGTGGCGTTGCCTGCGGTGGTGCTGACGTCCGCGGCAGGCTGGCTGGTGCCACTTTTGTGGTCGGTCCTGCACGGTGCGCCGCATGGTGGAGTGGCGCGGATTACGGCGCTCGGGTTGCCCGGCAATGCCGCGGTCGCGGGCCTGTTGACCGTGCTGATCGCGGTGGTTCAGGGGATGACCGGATACTGGCTCGGCCGGGCGCTGACCCCGCTGCCGACAGACGACTGAGGACGGCAGACCGCGGCGCCACCGGGCGCTGGCCGCTGCGCGGGCTGGCAGGAATTTAGTGTCTCTATCTCGCTGCAGGCCCGTCGCGGCAGGACTTTACCGACTGTCGGGTACCTTGACGCCCGCTTCCGCACCCCGCCCCCCGGCTCGCCTCCCGGCCGCTCAGGCGTCAGCCAGTTCGGCGGCGACGGCGGAGCGCAACACGGCTCTGGTCCCGATGGCATCAGTGCTGTCGACGAACTGGTCGACGGCACCGATCAGCGGAAGGGCGCGCACGCGCTCGTCGCTGATCTGCTCACGCAGTGCCCGGACGAACCTGCCCGCCTCCATAACCCGGTACGGCCGGTCGTAGTACGTCGGGCGGACTGCCGGGTCGAGCGGGGGAGTGACCGCGATGGCGTTGTGCAGCCGGCCCGCCGCCTCGTAGGCCGCGGCCAGGTTGCGCTCCCGTTCCGGCCAGGTGGCCGCCGTCATGGCAGCAGCGAGCAGCGGCGCCAGTTCAGTGGCCGCGGCAGTCCGGGTAAACGCGCTGCCTAGCCATTTGCTGTACGGCGGATAACGCCGCTGCATCAGCAGGACCAGCCGCACTAGATCCCGGACCAGCCGCGCCGTGATCAGGGCAGAACCCAGATCGTCGCCGGCTTCAGCGCACCGGCCAGGAAAAGCTTCTTCTTCGCCGATGCGCTGCCACTGACAGGCCAGCACGTAGAGCCAGATGTCGTGCGGATACCAGCCAAGCGCGGCACGCGCCGCGTTGAGCCCGTCTCCGCTCGCGGATGGCGGCCTTTCGTCGCGAGCCAGCCCGTCGTGGAACACTGCGCCGCCGGTGATCTCCGCCAGCACCTGCGTCGGGACTGACAGCCAGTCGAGCAGGCTGATCTCCACCGCTGGATCGAAGCCGAGCGCGCCGGTTAGCCAGGAGCGCAGCCCGGCCACGGTAACCCAGTGCGCGCTCGGCCGGGTCCCGGCATCCGTCGATGCCGGGAAGGCAGTCGGATAGCCACGGAATTCGGCTGGCAGCCTGGCGGCGAGCATGTCCGACACTCGGTCGGCCTGATCGGCGGCGTCGTCAGCGAGGAAGACCTGCAGTCGAGGTCCCCAGTTGTGGTCGGTGGACCGCTGCGAGTCGAACCCCAGCACTTCAGATCCCCAGCCGATAAGCGCCGCCGAGTGCGCGAGACCGGGACACTCGTTGTCGAGCAGTGGCCGGACGACATCGGTGTAGTACAGCCTCGCCAGGTCCAGACCGGGTACGAATGTCGGCGCCACCCGGCGATCTTGACCTAGCCGGCCGAGTCGAATCAACCTGATATCCGCGTTCCTGCCCCGCTCCGCGGCGCCCTGGGGGATCGGAGCTTGCGCAGGAGTTACCGGACAGTCCGGCGAGCGACCGTGCCCCCCGGTGAAACCAGGCCGGCGGAGCACCGAGGCGACCTGCGCAGCCACATTGCATGGGCTCGGCGATGGCCGACCTGGTCAGCCCGCTCTGCACCACTTGCTCGGTGGTCAGGATTCCGCTCTGGTGCGCTGCGAGCTCCAGGATCGTGACCGATGGGACTATGGAAGCGTGAGCCGCCCATCGCAGCTAGTGCAGCGCGCGACAAATGCCGGGATTGTCACCGATTACGACGACTGGCAGGGCAACCGCGTCGAGGTGCCGGCTGAAACGCTGGCCGCGATCCTCGACGTCCTCGATCAGCCGCCGCCTGCTGACAAAGTCGAGCCAGCCGAAGCCGCAGAGCGGGCAGCAGACTCAGTACCGCGCGCCTGGACAGCAGCAGCCGGGGCGGCAGAAGCATCGGTAGCAGACGCACGGGCCGCCGACCCGGCACCAGAAGCACGAGACGGAGCGGCGCGCCCGGTGATGCCATCCGGGCGGCAATGGGGGTTCACGGTCCAGCTGTACTCCGTCCGGTCGCGCCAGTCCTGGGGCCACGGCGACTTGCATGATCTCGCGGAGCTAGCCCGGTGGAGCGGGGCGGAGCTCGGAGCCGGGTTCGTGCTGGTCAACCCGTTGCACGCGGCTGAGCCGTTGCCGCCGGTCAGCGCGTCCCCGTACCTGCCGATGACACGCTTGTTCACCAGCCCGCTGTATCTGCGCGTGGAGGACATCCCCGAGTACGCTGCGCTGCCCGCGGCGGACAAGGCCGCGATCGACCGGCTCGCCGCGCCGCTGCGGGCGGCTAACAGCACGCCTTACCTCATCGATCGTGATGCCATCTGGACGGCAAAACGACATGCGCTCCAGCTCGTCAGCAAAGTCTCGCTGACCGGGCCCCGGCAGGCCGCCTACGAAAGCTTCCGGGCCGACCGCGGCGGCCGGCTCCAGCAGTGGTCCGACTGGTGCGCACTCGCCGAGCGGTACGGCGCCGACTGGCGAGACTGGCCGCCCGAGCTGACCAGTCCGCTCGAGGCGGCGCGCGCGGTTGCCGGCGACCCGCAGCTCGCGGCGGCCGCCGAGTTCCACGCCTGGCTGCAATGGCACGCCGACCAGCAGCTTGCCGCGGCCCAGCAGGCGGCGAGAGCAGCGGGCATGGCGCACGGCATCATCCACGACCTGGCTGTCGGCGTGCATCCCGGCGGCGCCGACGCGTGGGCCATGCAAGGTCTGCTGGTGCCGGGTTTCAGCGTGGGCGCTCCGCCGGACGGGTTCAACCAGCTCGGCCAGGACTGGTCTCAGCCGCCCTGGCACCCGCTCCGGCTCGCCGCCGCGCACTACCGGCCGCTCGCCGAGTTGTTTGACGCTACGTTGCGGCACGGCGGCGGCATCCGCGTCGATCACGTGATGGGCCTCATGCGGCTGTGGTGGATACCGTCGGGCCAGCCGCCCGACCGCGGGGCTTACGTGCGCTACGACCACCGGGCGTCGGTTGGCGAGCTCGCCAGCGCTGCCGGCCGGGCGGATGCGGTCGCGATCGGCGAGGACCTCGGCACCATTGACCGCTGGGTCAGCGACTACCTGGCCAGCCGGGACATTCTGGGCACGATGATGCTCTGGTTCGCCCGCGCCCACGACGGCACGCCGCTGCCGCCAGAGCGCTGGCGCAGAGCCTGTATGGCCACGGTCGGCACGCATGACGTGCCGCCGGTGTCGGGGTTTGTCACCGGCGACCAAGTGACCGTCCGGGCCGAGCTTGGTCTGCTCAAAGCGCCACCAGAGCGGGAACGAGCTGACGCGGCCGCAATGCTCGCCGGCTGGCAGGCGGCAGCCCAGGCTGAAGGGCTGCTGACGCCCGGTCAGCGGCCGGACCCGGCGCAGTTCACCGTGGCGCTCTACGCTTACTTGCGCAAGACTCCGGCCCTGCTGCTCGGGGTCTCCCTGGCCGATGCGGTCGGCGACCGGCGCACGCAGAACATCCCTGGCACCAGTAACGAGTACCCGAACTGGCAGATCCCGCTGTGCGATGGGCAAGGTAAGCCAGTGCTACTGGAGGAACTGCCCGGCATCACGCTCCTGCGCGAGGTGTGCGCGGCAGCCGGGGCATCGGAGCCGGCCGCGCCGGCCGACTAGCAGTACTGATCAGCTGGCGGCTCGGCCGGCTGGGCTAGCTGGGTTGGGCGTCGCGCTGCCGGCACTTCAGTGCCCGTGCCACGTCGTCCCGGCGCTCGACAAGCAGCCGCGTCAACGCCGGCGCCGGGTTCGCGCCGGCGATGTAGTCGTCCGTGGCGGCAATGCCCTGCTGGCTGACGACGCTCTCCGGGTAGCCCACCTCGGTGAAGAACTGCGCCATGTCGGACGCACCGTCCTGCCAGAACCCGGCTAGCGCGGCGTAATACTTCGCCGCGTAGGGCGCGAGCAGTTCGTCGGCGTCCGGATCGGAGAAGCCGCGGAGTACCGCGCGGAACGTGGCGTTGGGCAGGCTGGCATCGGTGATCTTGATCCAGGCGGCGGCCTTTGCCTCCGGGGTCGGGATGGCAGCCAGGCAGCCTTCCGCGTACCGCTCGCCGGCGTCGGTCTGGTCGCGGCCGAGCTCGGCTTCGATCTCCTCAGGGCCGGCCTGCCCGCGGCTGACCAGTCGGTGCAGCAGCTTCCAGCGGAGCTCGGTGTCGACGGCCAGGCCCGCCAGCGAGGCCGAGCCAGCCAGCAGGCCGGCGAGCAGGTCCAGGCTGGCTGGCGTAACGGCCACGTCAGCCAGCGCCTTCGCATAAGCAAGCTGATCGTCGGAGCCGGGCGCGGCAGCGAGCAGCCAGTCACGCAGCGCCGCGTCGAGTTGCACCAGGCCATCGTGCCGCCAGCCGGGGTCGCTGTACCGGCGGATCGCGATGCTTGCCTGAGCCAGGACGCCTTCCAGCACAGCGACCTGCCGGATTGACGGAGCACCGGCCTGCACGAGCGCCGCGAAGTCACGCGCACGCATCTCGGCGTCCCTGGTCATGTCCCACGCCGCGGCCCAGCACAGCGCGGCGGCCAGCTGGTCCGTCAGTCCGCTGATGCTAGTGATGAGGGTGCGCAGCGAGTGGTCGTCAAGCCGGATCTTTGCGTAGGTCAGGTCGTCGTCATTGATCAGGATCAGGTCCGGCCGGCTGTGACCGGCGAGCTCGGGCACCTCGGTGACGGCTCCGGCGATGTCGAGCTCGACCCGGTGCCGGCGGGTGATTACCTCGTCGTCTGTCCGGTCGTACAGCCCGACGGCCAGCCGGTGCGGGCGCAGTTCAGGGTGCGCGGGCGGCGCTTCCTGCAGCACCCTGAAGGAAGTGAAACGGCCGCCGGAGTCCAGCTCGTACGACGGCCGCAGCGTGTTGACGCCGGCGGTCTCCAGCCATGACTTTGACCACGAGTTGAGCTCGCGGCCCGAGGACTGCTCCAGCGCGCCGAGCAGGTCGGTGAGAGTGGCATTGGCCCAGGCGTGGTCACCGAAGTAAGCGCGCACTCCGGTCAGGAAGTTGTCCCGGCCGACATAGGCGACCAGTTGCTTAAGCACGGCGGCGCCCTTCGCGTAGGTGATGCCGTCGAAGTTGACCTCGACTGCTTCGATGTCGGGGATATCGGCAGCGACCGGATGCGTGGACGGCAGCTGGTCCTGCCGGTATGCCCAGGCCTTCCAGACAGCGGCGAAGGTGGTCCAGGCGCCGGACCACCGGGTCGCGTCGGTCATCGCAACAGCGGATGCCCACGACGCGAACGACTCGTTCAGCCACAGGTCGTCCCACCACTTCATGGTGACCAGGTCGCCGAACCACATGTGCGCCATCTCGTGCAGGATCGTGTCGGCTCTTTCCTCGCGGCGGGTATCGGTGACCCGTGACCGGAAGATGTAGTCCTCCAGGAAGGTGACGCAGCCGGCGTTCTCCATCGCGCCCGACTTGTACTCGGGCACGAACAGCTGGTCGTACTTGCCGAACGGGTAGCGCGTGGCGAACGCCTGGTGGAAGAAGTCGAAGCCCTGCCTGGTCACCTCGAAGATCTCCTCGGGGTCCAGGTACCTGGCGAGCGACTGGCGGCAGAAGATGCCGAGCGGAATGCCGTCGTGCTCGGACCTGACGATGTGCCACGGCCCGGCCGACACGTGCGTGATGTAGGTCGACATCAGCCGCGTCGGCGGGAAGTGCCAGACCAGCGCGCCGTCTTCCGCGGGCACGCCGCCGTCGGTGTCCGGCGCCATGTTGGACACCACGGGCCAGCCG
>DASXIA010000311.1:0-20152 GCA_036488155.1 Streptosporangiaceae bacterium
GTCAATGGCGCCCGGATGGTCGCTCGTGCCTGGACGGATCCGGGCTACCGTGATCGCCTGCTGGCTGACGGGAACGCGGCAGCCGCCGAACTCGGCTTCGCCGCCGGCACCAAGGGGTACCTGCTGACCGCGGTTGAGAACACGCCGGCCGTTCACAACATGATCGTGTGCACGCTCTGCTCGTGCTACCCAACCGCGTTGCTCGGGCCGTCGCCGAGCTGGTACAAGAGCTTCGCCTACCGGTCACGGGCAGTGCGCGAGCCGCGCGCCGTGCTGGCCGAGTTCGGGCTCGAGTTGCCCGATAGCACCGAGGTCCGGGTCTGGGACGCCAACTCCGAGACTCGCTACCTGGTGCTGCCGCTGCGGGCAGAGGGCACCGACGAGATGGACGAGAACGAGCTGGCAGCACTGGTCACCAGGAACGGGCTCATCGGCACTGCCATCCGGTAACCAGCCTTCCGCGGCGGGCCAAGGTTCTCCGAGATTCTGGGCCTGACTACGGGGTGGGGGTGGGCGTGATCTGCCAGTGTGCGCCGGCCCAGATCTCGGCGAGTGTGCTGCCGTTGGTTCCTACCGCGACGCACGCGGCGGGTCCGGTGCACGACAGGCTGGTCGACTGGACGTACGGTTCTGGCTGCGGCAGGCTCGGCATCCGGTGCAGTCTCCAGGCGGCGCCGTTCCATGACTCGGCAATGGCCATGAAGCCGCCGTTGTAGTTGCCCAGTGCCATGCAGGCGCTGTCGGAGCTGCAGGACACGGCGGTCAGCCGGGTATAGCCGATCCGGTTCACGTCCGGCGCGTGCTGGGTCTTCCACGTCGAGCCGTCCCATCGCTCGGCTAGCGCGAACTGCTGCGACGCGCTGCTGCCGACCGCGGTGCACGCGCGCGGTGACGTGCACGACACGGCGCTGAGCTGGTCCCGCCGGGTCACGTCGACCGAGCGGATGACCTGCCAGGATGATCCGTTCCACCGCTCGGCGAGGGTCTTGTCCCTGGCGCGCGGGCTGGGCATGGCGCCCTCGCCGTAGGAGTAGTCCCCGACTGCCAGGCAGAAGCCCGGTTTAGTGCAGGAGACGCCGGCCAGGGTGATGCTCTGCGCCGGGTGCGCCGGCCGGGGCATCGGCTCCAGCTTCCAGTTCGCGCCGTTCCAGTACCCGGACTCCGGCGCGCCGCGGCTGGTGACGCCGACGGCCATACACCAGATCGGCGCGACGCAGGAGACGCTGACGAATGGGCTGGACCGCAGCTCGACCTTCCAGCTCGCCCCGTTCCAGCCGATGATCAGCGACCCGACGGCGGTGCAGCTGGTCGCGCTGGGGCACGACACGCTGTCCAGGGTCGCAGCCCGGCCAGCACCGGGCGAAGGCTCGACCCGCCATGCCGTGCCAGTCCACTGCTCGATGAGAGTTCGCTGCGGGCCGCTGGCCGTGCGGTAGTACCCGCCGACTGCTGTGCAGTTCGCGGGAGAGGCGCACGACACGTCGCGCAGGAAACCGGCGTGCTTGACATTGGCCCTGGCTGCTGGCGAGCCCGCCGGCGCTGAACTGCCGGGACCGGTTCCCGCCAGGCTGGCCGGCCCGGCATCCGAAGCGGGACGGGCGACGGCGGACGGGCTTCGGGCGTTAGCCGTGCTTGCCGCCCCAGCTAGCGAGCCACATGCGGCCAGCGTCAGGACCGCCAGGCAGGCCATCGCAGCGTTCAGACGGGTTATCACTCTGGCTGCTGCCCCTAGCTCGAGCATGGCTGTCCCTGTGTGATCGTCCAGGTTCTAATCCTTGAGACGCTGGCGAGATCGCCGCGTTGTGGCTTGGACGGTCTATTCTTGGCGGCCTGCCGGCTATGAGCGCGCGATGGTCGCCTTCCCCGGCGGCCGCTGGGCGCAGATCACCACATTCTGCGGCGGCGGTCCCACGCAGTCGCGTGGGAAAATTGCGCTCGTGGTTGCGATGCTCATGACGTTCGCGATGGTGTCGGCCGCGCTGACTCTGATACCGGGGCCAGATCTGATGTTCATCGTCCGCACCGGCGCCCATGGCCGTGGCCCGGCTGTCGCCGCCGCCTTTGGCGCGGCCGCCTCTGCCCTGATCTGGGGCGCGGCGGCCGCGTTCGGAGTCGCTGCCGTGCTGCAGCGGTCCGCCGAGGCGTTCGAGGTCATCAAGCTGACCGGCGCCGCTTACCTGATCTTCCTCGGCCTGCGGACGCTGTGGCAGTCCCGGAACGCCCGCGGTATCAGCCCGCCGACCAGTGATGTTCCGCCACCCGCCTCGGCGCGAAAGGCGTTCGGCCTGGGGGCAGGCATCGACCTGCTCAACCCTAAGACCGGGCTCTTCTACGTCGCGGTTCTGCCCCAGGTCATCCCGCACGGAATGCCGGTCTTGCGCAGCACTCTGCTATTCGCTGGGGTCGACTCACTGGTCGCCGCCGCCTTGTTCGCGTCCGTGGCCTGCGCTGCTGCCGCGTTCCTGACATGGCTGCGCCGGCCCGGATTCGTCCGTGGCCTGGACCGGACGACCGGCGTTTGCATGGTGGGACTTGGCATCCGCACAGCCATCGAGCGGGTCTGACCGTCCGGCTGCGCGCCACCAGGTTGCTGAGCCGGCCACGCGACAGGCGAGCGCCTGGTGATCGCCATTGCTCGTGCGGTGCACGCGCTGCACGCGCACCTAACTGCCACATCCGCGACTGCCTCCGGTATTCCTCGGCCAACGACTCGACCGTCTCGTCCTCGGCCAGCTCACAGCTATCGTCGCCGCCTGCGACATTTGGGCCCGGCATCCGCTGCCTGCCGGCTGGAACCTGCAGGCGCTGGTGTTCCAGACCCGGCGGGCGGCGCGGATCGACGGCTTCGCCGGTGCCTCGGCCCCGATGGCTGAGGCACCCGCGAGCTCGGCCTGCGCGCAGGCGTCGGCGTGCCGGTCAGGTCGAGGTCCGCGTATGGGGCGTCATGATCGTGGATTCCCGCGCCGGGCCGCTGCCCGTCGGCATCGAGGCGCGGGTCTTCGATCGGCGTTGTCGAGCGACCCGGTCGGGTGGGTCGGCTCCATGCTGTCGCATCTCGAGGGCCTGCTTGACCAGGCTGGCACAGAGATGGACGAAACCCTCGCGGCAGATGCCGGCAAGCTGCGCAGGCGCAGTGCCAGATGTCCAGCGCGCGGTCAGCAGCATCCTGGATCAGGTCAAGGCCGGATAGCTCGGCGCCGACGAGATCGGCAGCTGCAGCGACATCAGCTCCTGGACCGACTGGATCACCAAACTGGCTCCTGACCAGGCAGAATCTGGGCGCCGGATAAGCTCCGAAGGATGGCGGGCTTGCCTGGGCCAACCGGCGACGACCGGATCAGTGGGGAGCATGCGGCGCTGAGGTGGGTGGCGACGCTGGTGGCCCGCGCGGTGCCGCCGGAAGAAGTGTTTGCCGCAGTCACTGAGGAAGCCGGGCGGCTTCTGCACGCAGGTCACGCGACGATGGTCCGGTTTGACCCGGACGGGATTAGAACGGTGGTCGGCGCGTGGAGCAGCGCCGGCCCGACCTTCCCCGTGGGCACCCGGACACGGCTCGGCGGGCGGAACGTGTCCACGCGGGTGTTCCAGACGGGCCGGCCGGCGCGGATCGACGACTACACCGGCGCCTCGGGCCCGGCCGCCGAGGACGCCCGCAAGTTCGGCCTGCGCGCGGCGGTGGGCGTGCCGGTCAGCGTGGAGGGCCGTTTGTGGGGCATCGTGGCCGTGGGTTCCAGGAGGGCGGAGCCGCTGCCGGCGAGCACTGAACACCAGCTGGCTGGCTTCACCGAACTGGCCGCGACCGCGATCGCCAACGCCCAGGCCCGCGTGGAGGTGCGCGGGTTCGCTGAGGAGCAGGCTGCGCTGCGGCGGGTCGCGACGCTGGTGGCCCGCGCCGCCCCGCCGGCGCACGTGCTGACCGCGGTCGCAGAGGAAGCCGGGCGGCTGCTGGATGCCGACTACACAACGATGGTCCGGTACGACCTGGACGAGGTTAGGACGGTGGTCGGCGCGTGGAGCAGCACCGGTCCGACCTTGCCCGTCGGCACCTGGGCGAAGCTCGGCGGGCGGAACGTGTCCACGCTGGTGTTCCAGACTGGCCGCGCGGCGCGGGTCGACGACTACGCCAGTGCCTCGGGCCCGATCGGTGAGCTCGCCCGCGAGCTCGGGTTCCGCGCCGCTGTCGGCGTGCCGGTCAGCGTGGAGGGGCGTTTGTGGGGCGTCATGGAGGTGGCATCCCGCGTGGGACCGCTGCCGGCCGGCACTGAGGCGCGGCTGGCCGGGTTCACCGAGCTGGCCGCGACCGCGATCGCCAACGCCCAGGCGCGCGTGGAAGTGCGCGGGTTCGCCGATGAGCAGGCGGCGCTGCGCCGGGTCGCGACGCTGGTGGCCCGCGCCGCCCCGCCGACGCAGGTGCTGACCGCGGTCACCGAGGAAGCCGGGCAGCTGATCGGCGCTAACTACACAATGATGGCCCGGTATGACCCCGACGGTGTGATAACGGTGGTCGCGGCGTGGAGCAGCACCGGCCCGACCTTCCCCGTCGGCAACCGGGCAAAGCTCGGCGGGCGGAACGTGCCGACGCTGGTGTCCCAGACACACCGGCCAGCGCGGATCGACGACAGTGCCGCCGCATCTGGCCCGGCTGCCGACGCCGGCCGCGAGCTTGGGTTCCGCGCGGCTGTGGGCGTGCCGGTCATAGTCGAGGGGCGGCTGTGGGGAGCCATGACCGTCGCATCCCGCGCGGGACCGCTGCCGGCCGGCACCGAGGCGCAGCTGGCCGGGTTCACCGAGCTAGCCGCGACCGCGATCGCCAACGCCCAGGCGCGCGTGGAGGTGCGCGGGTTCGCCGTGGAGCAGGCCGCGCTGCGCCGGGTGGCGACGCTGGTGGCCCGCGCCGCGCCGCCGCCCGAGGTGCTCGCCGCGGTCGCCGAGGAAGCCGGGCGGCTGCTGCACGCCGATTACGCGATGATGATCCGGTACGGCCCCGACGACGCGGTAAGCGTGGTTGCGACGTGGAACAGCAGCGGCCCTGCGTATCCGGTCGGTAGCCGGTGGAGCCTCGGCGAGCGGAACATCCAGACAATGGTGTTCCAGACCGGCCGGCCAGCGCGGATCGACGACTACACCGGCGCCTGGGGACCGGTCGCCGAGGCTGTCCGCGTGTTCGAGTTCCGCGCGGCTGTCGGCGTGCCGGTCATAGTCGAGGGACGGCTGTGGGGAGCCATGACCGTGGCATCCCGCGCGGGACCGCTGCCGGCCGGCACCGAGGCGCAGCTGGCCGGGTTCACCGAGCTAGCCGCCACCGCGATCGCCAACGCCGACGCCCAGGAGGCCCTGACCGCATCGCGCGCGCGGATCGTGGCCACCGCTGATGCCACCCGCCGCCGCATCGAACGCAACCTGCACGACGGCGCACAGCAGCGCCTGGTCTGCCTCGCCCTGGACCTGCGCGCCGCAGAAGCGGCCGCGCCGCCCGGGACCGGCGTAGAAGTTCAGCAACTGGAGCCGATAGCTACCGGGCTGGACGACGTGCTGGACGAACTGCGCGAGATCGCCCGAGGCCTGCACCCGGCAATCCTGACCGAAGGCGGCCTGCAACCGGCACTGAAGACGGTGGCCCGCCGATCCGCCGTCCCCGTCCGCCTCGACATCCAGATCGAGGCGCGGCTGCCCGAGCCGGTCGAGATCGCCGCCTATTACACGGTCTGCGAGGCGCTGACCAACGCCACCAAGCACGCGCACGCCACTGCCGTCGAGATCGAGATGGCACAACGCGAAGGCGTCCTGCACGTGCGGGTCCGTGACGACGGGCGCGGCGGCGCGGACTTCAGCCACGGATCCGGGCTGGTCGGGCTCAAAGACCGGGTAGAGGCAACCGGCGGCCACCTCCGGCTGCACAGTCCGCCAGGGGCAGGCACCACCCTCGAGATCGATCTGCCCCTGACTCATACCGCGACACGAGTGCCGTGACCCCCGTTGATGGGCCGTCGAGGCCAGATCCGACCGTTCTGCGCGCACCAGCGGGCGGACCTCGAAGCCGGCCCGGCAGGCTATCTGCAAACGATCCGAGCGGCGCCGTGCCGGTCGAGCCGGCGACCGTCGGCGGTCACGAAGATCGGGCCGACTGTGCGTTCGCCGACCTCCAGGTCGATCGCGCGAGCGGGTCGTGACGACCTCGCCGCCTTTGCGGGTGACGACGAGGGTCCGGTACCCGCGCTCAGTGCCGAAGTTCTGGATGTCGGCATTCGTGGCCTCCGACACTCGCAGCCCGTTCAGTGCTAGCCGCAAGACGAGCGCGTGCACCGCGGGCAGGCCGAGTCCGGCGGCGACGAGAAGGGCGCGCTTGCTGCTGCGGGCCAGGGCGGATCCGGTCACCGGCTACCGCGCTTACTCAGAGAAGCAGCTACGCCCGCGCTGAACTGTGCCAGGGTGAAGTTCGATCCACTCAGCCGGCGAGCAACCGCCGCAGCCAGCTCAGCTGTGCGGCCGCGGCTTCCCGCGATACAGCGGCCTCCGGCGCCATCATCGCAAAGCCGTGGAAACCGCCGGGCCACACATGCAGCTCAGCGATCCCGCCTGCCTGCCAGATCCGGCTCGCGTAGGTCACGTCCTCGTCCCGGAACGTCTCCGCCGAACCAACGTCAATGAAAGCCGGCGGCAGCCCGGACAGGTCCGCGGCGCGGGCAGGCGCGGCGTAAGGTGACACGTCCGGCCCGCCGGTCGTATCGCCGAGCAGCGCCGTCCAGCCGGTCTCGTTTGCGGTGTGATCCCACACTCCGCGGCCTGCCATCTGCCGCGACGATGGGGTGTCGTTCCGGTCATCGAGCATCGGGCACATCAGCATCTGGCCAATAAGGCGCGGCCCGCCGCGGTCGCGTGCCATCAGCGCGAGCGCTGCCGCCAGTCCCCCGCCCGCACTGGCGCCAGCGACCACGATACGGTCCGGGTCGATACCCAGCTCGTCGGCGTGGGCAGCGGTCCACTTCAGGCCCGCATAGCAGTCCTCGACGGGCCCGGGGTGCGGGCACTCCGGCGCGAGCCGGTACTCGACGGACACCACGACGAACTGGAGCTCCTGCGACCAGTCCAGTAGCGGAAGCACACCAGTCCGGTTATCACCGATGATCATGCCGCCGCCATGCGTGTGGTACACGGCTGATAGTGGCGTAGTAACTCCGGCGGGGCGGCAGATCAGCAGCGATACCTCGGGCGCGCCCGCGGGACCGGGCACGAGCCGTTCGCTAATTTCGAAGGCTCCGCCGCGGCGCAGATCGTCGTCAGTGGGAGGCGGCATTGCCGGGTTAGGCTGTCGCAGTACCGGGATAAGGTCCGGTGTCAGCGCGCTCGGCAACTGCTCGCCGATCACGTCGAGCGCGGCGACTAGTTCGGCGTCGAACGGGGGCGGCGGCCCGGGCTGGGATGCCGCAGAACCGTGCACTGGCGATGTCGTCGTCAAGCTGACCTCCCGCATCCGTGGATCACGGCGCACACGCTGACGTGAAAGTGGTTCACTTTCGTACCTTACGTTGGCACTTCATCAGTCGGACGTGGCGGCGCCTGCGCCTGGCAGGCCAGAGACAGACGCGGCGCGGCTGGGAAGGCCGGCCAGATCCGCCAGCAGGCCGGCAATCTCGACAGCGGCCTCGGGACGACTGATCGCTTCGGCGGCCTGTCGCATCCGCGCCAGCGCGTCCGGGTTCTGCCGCAGCCAGGTCAGGTCGGCGACCATATCCCGCAGCCGTGGCACGCGCCGGCCCGCTCCGGCGCTCACGACGAACTCGGCGTTGCCCTGCTCCTGGCCCGGAACGCAGGACGTCAGCAGCAGCGGAGTCGCGCAGCAGGTGGCTTCGGCGATCGTGCCCGGTCCGGCCTTGCCGACGACCACGTCAGCGCAGCGCAGCCAGTCAGCCATGTTGTCCACGAAGCCCTTCACGGTCAGCCGGCCGTCGGCTCGCCGGGCGGCGAGGCGCAGCAACCGTCGGCGCAAGACGTCGTTGCGACCGCAGATGACGGCGACATCGAACTCATCGGTTCGCCGCAGGATCGCTGCCGCCCGCCGGTAAAGGCGGCCTGATCCCTCGGCGCCGCCGGTAAGCAGCACGACGAACCGGCCGCCAGCCAGGCCGAGCGCTTGCTGCAGGGCGCGCCGCTCGGCGGCACCGAGTGGCGGCTGGGCGAACTCGGCTGCCACTGGCAGGCCGATCTCAGTGCATCGGTCGTCACCGATGTCATCCATGCGGCAGCGATGACGCAGCGGCGCGGACGGCACGATGATGCGCTCTGCGGCGGCGTCTCGCCAGGACAGATGCGCAGTGACCAGGTCGGTCACCACGGTGATCGCGCGCGCTTGCGGCAGGCTGGAACTGGCCGCTCGCGCCGCGGGATCGGTGGCAAACGGGTGAAACGCCACGATCACCGCGGGCTTATTGGCCTGCACGGCAGCCGCAACGATCCGGTAGACGGGCCGCAGGAACGTCCGGCGCGACCAGCGCAGCGTGCGCGGTGAGTTGGAGCCGCGCCATAGCAGTCCCCACAGCCAGGGCGTGAGGCGGATCGCGGGACCGTAGAGCCTGACAAGGCAGCGGAGTGCGAGCGGAGCGTCCGGCCCGAGCAGCGGATCATAGATGACAGGAGCGAATGTACCTGGGTACGCCTGCTCCACCGCCTGGTGCACCGCGCGGGCCGCGCTGCGGTGGCCACCGCCGGTATCGCTGACCAGGAAGAGCAGCGGAATCGGCTCCTGATCCGGTTCCGTCGGCAGCCCGCTCACCGGGGTCCGCCCGCAGCCAGCTGCCCGTACAGCGACTCCCACTGGAGCCAGGTGCGGCTCTGCTCATGGGCGCCGACGGCTCGCAAGCTCTCCTGCGCCATCCGGGCGCGCACACCTGGCGCGCCCAGGAGCATGTCCAGGCTCGCCGCCAGCTCGTCCGCGCGGCCAGGGGTGGTCAGCAGTCCGGTCTTCCCGTGCGAAACGAGCTCGCGCAGCGAGTATGCGTCTGAGGCGACAACGGGCAGTCCAGTCGCCATTGCTTCCATAGTCGCCAGACTCTGCAGTTCCGCCTTGGACGGAATGACGAACACGTCCGCGAGCCGGTAGACGGCGGGCAGGTCAGCATCGGGAACGAAGCCGAGGAACCTGACCCGGTCGGAGAGGCCGAGACGATCAGCCGTTGCCGCCAGCCTAACCGAATCCGGACCGCGACCAGCGATCGCGACCTGGACCCCGGTCGTGAGCCGGGCCACCGCAGCCAACAGCACGTCAACGCCTTTCTCCTGGCTGAGCCTGCCGACATACAGGATGACCGGACGGTCGGCCCGCAGGCCGTAGCGGTCGCGAACGACGGAATCGGCCGGCCCAGGACAGTATGTCCGCAGGTCGATGCCGTTGGAGATGACCTGGGCCGGGGCTCGCAGTCCCTGCGCTCGCAGGAGCTGCAGGGCCGTCAGGGTCGGCGCGGTGACGTGCGCGCACTGGTTGGCGAACTGGACGAGATAGGCGTAGAACGCCGCGTCGAACAGCCGCGACCGCCGGGTACTGCCTGGCCGCACGTTCTCCGGCAGGTAGTGGTTGGTGTAGACGACCGGGATAGAAAGCTGGCGAGCCGCCAGCCGTGCCATGAGGCCAAGCGTCAGCGGACTGTGAACGTGAATGACGTCTGGGGCGAGTGCCGAGATGAGACGCCGGGCAGCTGACAGCGAGAGGAGTGCCAGCCGCATGCCGTCGTACCAGGGCCACCGCACTGACCGAGAGCAGGCGAGACTGACCTGGGGGCCATCGGCACGGCCGGCTGGCGGTTGGCTTCTGACACCTGGATTCGGCACCAGCAGCGTCACCGCGTGCCCGCGCCCGGCCAGGCCATGCGCCAGGGCCTGCGTGACGTTCGGTACTCCGCCTACCATCGGAGCGTACTGGTCGGTGACCACGAGGATGCGCATCGGCGCCCGGCCCGTCACCGACGTCGCGGTCAACGCCGGATCCGGCGCACGTAGTGCCCGGCAGAAGCGTTAGTTGGCACGGTCGGCGATGATAACGGCACCAGCGAAGGCGCAGGTGAACAACAAGCCGAGGATGAGCGGCTAGACAGTGACGTTCAGCAGATGCCCCGGCGTCGTGGAGCACAATAGCTCCCGTCGTACCGCTATCGGGGCTGGTCTGGCATGCCGGCCTTGGATTACCACGAGGAGAGCGGAGCGGAGGTATGACTCGCGATCGCCGGGCGATCCTCGTAGATGCGCGCGTCAACGGGTTCCCTGGCGCCCACGGGATCGCGCGCTCAGTGATGAAGCTGGTAGCGCACTTCGACCGCGGCGATGACGATCTGGCGCTCAAGGTGCTCGTCAATCCGGGCAGGCCGCAGATCTTCCCGCTGGCGGACCTGCCCGCGCACGCTGAACTGGTCAGCACTGACATCTCGCTCGGCGCCGTACACCGCTGCGTCGAACTCGCCCGGCTGATCAGGTCTGCTGGCGCGGCGGTGCTCTACGTCCCGTTTCCGCCGTTCACGCCGCTGATCCTGCCGTGCCCGATCGTCGTAACGCTGCACGACTGCATGCAAGAAGGAAAGGCGGCGTTCGCCGGCGGCTGGCACCGCCAGACCGGGCTGAAAATTGCCTCATCTGTGGTAGTTCGGCGGGCAGCCGCGATCACCGCGCCGAGCGGCGCCAGCCTGGCCGATATTCGCCGGCGCTATCCCTCCGCGCCCTACCCGACTCTTGTGCCGAACGGAGTCGACCTCGGCCAATTCGCGCCCGCGGCTGCCGCTGACATTGCTGCAGCCCGCGACCTGTACGGTCTACCCGATCACTACATCCTCACCGTCGGGGCGCAGCGGCCCCACAAGAATCACGAGGTCCTGGTTCGCTCGCTGCCGAGGCTGCCAGCACAGGTGTCTCTCGTCATAGTGGGCTACCCGGACCCGATCTTCCCTCAGCAGTTGCCTGACCTGATCGCCAAGCTGGGTCTGCAGGAGCGAGTCCGGCTCGTGCCTAACGTCGCCGACCGCTGGCTGCCGGCCGTCTACAGTGCTGCGTCGGCCTTCGCCCTCCCCTCGCTAGCGGAGGGATTCGGCATCCCGGTGCTCGAGGCCATGGCATGCGGCGTGCCCGTCGTGGCTAGCGACATTCCGCCGCTCGCCGAGGTGACGCGCGGTGCCGCGCTGCTGGTTGCTCCTCGCGACGTCGCCGGCTGGACGACGGTCCTGGGCAATGTGCTAGCCGACCACGGGCTGTCGGACCGCCTTGTGCGGGCAGGGGCCGAGCTAGCCAGAAGCGTGACCTGGCAGCGCGGCGCGGCGGCACTACGATCGCTCTTGGCCCATGTCGCTGCCGGGAGGCTGCCGTCAGACCGGCACATATCTCCGCCGGATCCGCTGACGGCACCGGGCGCAACCGCAGCCGCCCGCTAACCGGCGAGGAAGGCAGCGAGACCTGGTGGGATGAGCTGTCGAGGCAGACCGGCCGCGTAGCCACCGGTAAGCGCGGGCGGCGCGTGGCTAACGGATTCCGGGTGGTGGCTCGCGGAAGATTTCTTCGGACAGGGGGGTCATCGGCTTGAAGCCAAAGATCGCTTCGACGGGGAGCCGGAAGAGCTCGGCGATCGTCAGGGCCAGTTCGAGGCTGGGGTTGTAATCGCCTCGTTCGATGTAGCCGATCGTCTGGTAGTTGATGCCGAGCTTGTCGGCGAGCTGCTTGCGGGACAGCCCGCGCTCGGCTCGGAGCACGGCTAGCCGGTTATAGACCCGGCGCTGATGCTCAGGCATCGGCGAGCTGGCTGGCCTCGGCGGGCTGGTCGGTCTCGATCCAGCCGAGCATCAGCGAGGGCAGCGCCGGGATATACACGATCACCCATAGCATGGCGGGCACGACGGTGTTCGCGTCGAGCCGCAGGGTGTTGCCGCTGGTGAGGTAGACCTCGGTGATTGCGGCGGCGACGATCAGGACGGCCGCCAGGACGCGGTGCGACAGGGCGTAGGACTGCTGTCGCAGGACGAGGTCGCGCTCGTCGAGCCGGGCGCGGCGGCCGTCGATCCGGCCTCGTGCGTACCAGTAACCGACGCACAGGCTCGCAAGGGTGGGCAGCAGCAATGCGAGGAAGATGGCCACGATGAGCCACCGGTTCAAGCTGGTGTGCTTGAGGCCAGCGAGCACCGCCACGGCCACCGGGTAGCCGGTCAAGGCGAAGGTCACGAGTAGGCGGCGCCGTGATCGCGGCAAGTATTCGACTTTGCTGATACTTATGCTCACGTCGATACCACCTGTACTTAGTCAGCCATCAGATGTTGCGAACCTACAACAACATGCAGTCCGCGTCAATCAGCGATTGCCCAGATCACGTGCGCGAGCAGCTGAAGAAAGAGGTCTGGATGCCAAGATGCGCGGGCGCCAACGGCGGCGCAGGCTGCCGCCAGAACGGGACATATCGCCAGCGGATCGGCTAGCTGCTCCGGGCGCCGCCCGCTGACTCGCCATGCTATTGTCGCATTTCGGTGAAAGAGGACATTCGATCGTCCACCGGCGCTCCGACTACAACTGCGTCGACCCGGCCGGCGGTGCATGCACTGCTGGGTGCCGCCTGCATTTCGCCAATGCCCGTGCTGGTAACGCTCGCCAACGCGGGGCCCGTCCCGACCGTCTTCTATCGGTGCGGGCTGGCCCTGCCTGCGCTGGCCGTGCTGGCGGCTATCGAGCAGCGCCGCCGTGGCCGACGATCTCTGACGCGCCGCGGGTACTGCTTCCTGGCTGGCATTTTGCTGGCCGTCGATCTCGTGCTGTTCAATCACACGATCACCGACAGCGGCGCGGGCGTTTCCACAGTGATCGGCAGCCTGTACGTACCGATCGTCGCCGTACTCGCCTGGGCAGTGCTGCGCGAACGGCCCAGTCGCCGCTACCTGCTGACGCTCCCGGTCGTAATGATCGGCATCGTGCTCGCATCGGGGCTGGTCGGCGGTAGCGGCACGGGACTTCGCCCGGGCGCGGGACTCGCATATAGCGCCGCGGCCAACGTTGCCTATGCCTGCTACCTGCTCATCCTCCGGCAGGTAGCCGGAGACACCCGGCACGTCGCCGGGCAAGTCTTCGATGCGACCGCGGGAGCGACTGCCGGGACATTGCTGTTTGGCCTGGCGTTCGGCGGACTGGAGCTTGCCGTTCCCTGGCATACCTTCGGCTGGCTGCTGGCGCTGGCGGTCGTGGTCCAGATTGCCGGCTGGCTCCTCATCACCTCATCGCTGCCCGGGCTGCCAGCGGCACTGTCGTCGATGCTGCTCTTGCTCCAGCCTGCTCTGGCAATGGTGCTGGCAGCGATCATCCTGCATCATCGACCGACTGCCATTCAGCTCCTCGGCGCGGCAATTACCTGCGGTGGAGTCGTTGCGGCCGCCGTGACCCAGAGCCAGGGAAAGGGCCAACGTCGTGCGATTATCGATCGCGGCCGCGTCAACGCTGCCGACTGCGAGCGAGAGGCGGACCGTGGATCTGAAGCGCTGGCTGAGTGATGCGGCGCGGGCCGTGCAGGACTGGCAAGTCGGATTCGGCAGTTACACCGCACATGAATCGGTCCAGGTCAGCGACGAGCGCTTCGCGGCCGCATTCGCCGAGCTTGCCAGCCGGCTGACGGACAACTACCCGTTCTTCCACCCGGCTTACGCCGGGCAGATGCTGAAGCCGGCACATCCGGCAGCCGTGGTCGGCTATCTCGCTGCCATGCTGATCAACCCCAACAACCACGCCCTCGATGGCGGGCCGGCGACGGCCGCCATGGAGAAGGAGGTCGTCAGCCAGCTGGCGGCGATGTTCGGCTTCTCCGAGCACCTGGGGCATCTCACCACCAGTGGCACGATCGCCAACCTCGAGGCCCTGTACGTCGCCAGGGAGTCCCATCCAGGGCTCGGCGTCGCCTACAGCACCGAAGCCCACTACACGCACGGCCGGATGTGCGGGGTCCTCGGGATCGACGGCACTGCCGTCGGCACTGACGCGGCGGGCCGCATGGACCTCAGCGCGCTGGACGAACTGCTGGCCGGCGGCCGCATCGGCACGGTGGTGGCGACAGCCGGCACGACGGGACTCGGCGCGATCGACCCGGTACACGAGGTGCTGGCGATTGCCCGGCGGCACGGGGCGCGCGTGCACGTCGACGCGGCTTACGGAGGGTTCTTTACGCTCCTGGCCGGGCAGGACGGCGCGGCCGGGCTCGATCCCGCACCGTGGCGGGCCATCGCCGGCTGCGACTCGGTGGTCGTCGATCCCCACAAGCACGGCCTGCAGCCATACGGCTGCGGCGCGGTGGTGTTCGCCGACCCGGCTGTCGGTCGCTTTTACTTGCACGACTCGCCGTACACGTACTTCACCTCCGGCGAGCTCCACCTCGGTGAGATCAGCCTTGAATGCTCGAGGGCAGGCGCCGCGGCTGCCGCGCTCTGGCTCACGTTCCGGCTCCTGCCACCATCGCCAGACGGGCTCGGCCAGGTACTCGCCGCGGGCCGCCGGGCGGCGCTGGACTGGGCGGCACTGCTCAGATCGTCTGCTGACCTGGATCTGTACCAGCAGCCAGAGCTCGACATCGTCAGCTATTTCCCGGCTGCCCGTAGCCGCAGCGCCGCTGTCATTGACGCGGCTTCGGCGCGAGTGCTGCAAGCCGGGATGACCGACCCGGACGAGCCCGTCTTCCTCAGCACGCTGCGGGTAACCGCCGATGCCTTCCGTCGCCGGCATCCGGAGATCGCAGCGGACGCCGGCGAGGCCAGGATCTTGCGCAGCGTGCTGATGAAGCCCGAGCACGAGATATTCGTACCCCAGTTGCACGCACGGCTGGAGCAGCTAGCTCGGCAGGCCGGCTGACGCCAGATGCCTGGCAGATCAATCCGGCGTCCGGGCTCGCCGGGATCCCGGTGTGACATTCGGGATATGTTGTCGCGGTGATCCCAGGAGACTACCGCGACATGCTCGTGGCAATCGCAGGCTCGGCGGGCGCGCTGACGGGACTTCTCTTCGTCGCGCTGTCGGTGGCACCGCGCCGGGAGCGGGATCTCGGTCCGCGCGTCATCAGGCAGACCAGGGCTGCTGCTGCGCTGCTGGCCTTCAGCAACGCTCTTGGGGTGTCGCTGTTCAGTCTCGTGCCCGGCACGAACGTCGGCTACCCGTCGGTTGCGTTCGGCGTTGTCGGCATCGCCTTCACCGCGGCTGCGATGCGATCCATCCTGACCAGCCCTGCGGGCGCAGACCAGAAGCGCCGTCAGCTCAGCCTGATAACCATCTTGCTGCTGATCTTCGGCACCGAGCTCATCGCCGGCATAGTCGCGCTTGCCGCCCCGATCCGCAATCCTCCCGACGCGATCGGCTACGCCCTGGTTGCCTCGCTGATTCTCGGCATTGGCCGCGCCTGGGAGCTAGTCGGCGACATCGACACCGGCTTGCTGGCATCCATCATGGCGCTGGCCGGGCACGGGCCGGAAGTGCAGTCGGACGACTCGGCTACAACTGGCGACGACGCCGTTACCGAAAGCGATGTCAGCCGTGATTCCTGAGCCTTGGGCACGCCGTTCCCGCGCGCATAAGTCTCAACCATCAGGAAGTGCGGGCGCCCATCCCGGGCGCCTGATGAGGCAGAACGGATGCCCCGCGGGGTCGGCGTAGATATCACCGTCCAGCCGCGTCGCGCCCAGCGCGAGCACTAGCGGGCCCGCCGCCTGCGGATCTTCGACCATGATGTCGAAGTGCACTTGCTGCGGCACGGCTGGATCGGGCCAGGTCGGCTGCCGGTGCTCCGGAGCCAGCTGGAACGCCAGCCCGGACGAGGTGCCGTCAGGCGCCACGACAACCCAGTCCGGGCTGCGGTAGGTCACCGGCCAGCCGAGGAGCTGCGAGTAGAAGTCCGCCAGCGCCTCGGGATCGGGGCAGTCGAGCGCAGCGTGATGCAGCCGGCCGATCATGCTCCCATCGTGCCAGCCGCGCCCGCTCAGCGGCGGCGGCACCGCCAGAGCAGGTAGGTCGGAACCGGAGCTGGCGGCTCGACGAAGCGCTCGGCGTCCAGCCCGGCGTCTGACAGCGCGTTCAGGAAGGTGGACAGCTTGCGGTGCGTCGCGCCGACCCGGATCCGGACGCCGTCGGGATTGTGGTCCGGCGAGGTCCACCAGCCTTCACGCTCGTAGCCTTCTCCCGGTGGCCAGCTGCTCCGGCCTTTCTCACTGCCGGGGAAGCACGGGTGCACGATCGAGGCGACGAACCAGCCGCCCGGCCGCAGCACACTCGTCACAGTAGACAGGGCGCCCGTGAGGTCCTCGATGTCCATCAGCGCTAGCTCGCAGGTACAGCCGTCGAACGGCCGCCCGTCCCACCAGGCGGGGTGCCCGGTAACGTCGGCACGGACATAGGCGATGCCCTCCGGGCCAGTGGCGCGTGCCTTGCTGAGCATGGCGGCAGAGATGTCGACTCCGGTAACCTCCGCCCCCAGCCGGGCCAGATGACGGCTCATCCGGCCCTGCCCGCAGGCGACGTCCAGCACCCGTTTGCCGGTCACGGCAGGCAGCAGGCCGGAATGCGCAGCGATTAGTGGCGGCGCGTCGCCGATCCATTGCTCATACCAATCGGCGAACTCGTCATACCGTGTCAGCGTCGGTGCCACGCACCCACGCTACTGCGCGCTGCTCGCAACCGCGCGGCTGCGAGCAGCGCGTTAGTCGAGTGGTCCGGCATGCTGCAGGAACTGAAGGAATCGTGCTGCTGCTGGGGTGAGCGGGTAATTGGCCCGCCAGGTGAGGCCGATGACGCGTTCGCTGCCCGTGCCGGTGAGAGGGATACCGACCGTGCCAGAGGCACCGGCGAACTGCTCGGGCAAGATGGCTACCCCCAGGCCGGCGCCGACTAGCCCTTCGATGGTGAGCAGGTCGCCGATCTCGAAGGATACGCGTGGCGTCCGCACGCCTGCTGCTTCCAGGAGGCCGTCCGTCACGGACCGGAACCCGAAGCCGCGTGGCACAGTCACGAAGTCCTCGTCCGCCAGTTCGCTTGGCCGCACATGGCGGCGTGCAGCGAGCCGGTGCCCTTCGGGAACGACGAGCACGAGCCGCTGCCGCTGCACGGGCAGCCAGCCGTATGGGGCTGGAGGGCGCGGAGAGATGATCGCGACCTCGGACATGGCTGAGGTCAGGTCCCGCAGGATTTCATGGCCTGGCTCCTGACGCAGCACGACCCGGATGCGCGGCGCTTCACGGTGGAAATCGTGGAGGATGCGTGGCACCAGGGACGTGGCTATCGAGTCAAGGAACGCCAGGCGCACCGTGCCGGAGTCGGGGTCGAGCAGCCCCGCGAGGTCCTCGCGCAGCTGGTCAAATCGGCGGGTAATGTCGCGCGCTGCGGCGAGGACCACCTGGCCATAGGGGTTGGGCCGCACGCCGTTGGCATCCCGCTCGAACAGGCGGGTGCCGAGTTCGTTCTCCGCTCGGATGAGAAGCCGAGACAGGCTCGGCTGGCTTATCCGCAACGCCGCGGCGGCGTCGGTGACCTGCCCCTGATCAGCCAGGACGATCAGCCGGCGTAGATCGTCGATCTGCACATCGCCATGGTATACGTGTGCTGCATGACAATCATAGTTTTCATGCATTTGACGTATGCAATTGCGAGCCCCAGAGTGGTCACGTGATCACAGCATCAGGCGAGACAGCGCAATCAGTCTCCGGCACCGGCCGCCACGAGGGCTACCGGTGCGGCGAGCCGGGTTACCGGCGAATCGCGGTCGCACTGTTCGCCGCCGGAGTGGCGACGTTCGCGCCGCTGTACAGCACGCAGGCGCTGCTGCCGGAACTCGCGCATACCTTCTCTGTCTCCGCCGCTCAGAGCACTCTGTCGCTGTCCGTGACCACAGCCGGTCTCGGCGCATGCCTGCTGGTAGCCGGGTCCGTCTCAGAGCTGCTTGCGCGTACCCGGCTCATCCGCCTCTCGCTCATCGCCTCCGCCGTCGCCGGGGTCGCCTGCGCACTGGCGCCAAACTGGGACGTGCTTCTTGGCCTGCGTCTACTGCAGGGCATCGCACTTGCCGGGCTGCCGGCGACTGCCACCGCCTACCTGCGCGAGGAGTTGCATGCGGGCACCTATGCCCGGGCAGCAGGCCTGTATGTCGGCGGCACCGCCCTGGGCGGGATGACCGGCCGCCTCATTGCCGGCGCGGTCGCCGAAGTCGCCGGCTGGCGGTGGGCACTCGCGGCCATCGCGGGCCTTGGCTTGGTCTGCGCGGCCATCGTCATGATCACGCTGCCGCCGTCGCGCAACTTCACGCCCGCACCCGCCCGCATCGGCCACCTGGCAGAGATGACCCGGCGAGCGGTCTCTGACCCCGCGCTGCTGGCGCTCTACGCCGTCGGCGCCTGCTCAATGGGCGCATTCGTGGCCGTCTACAACGCCATGGGCTTCCGGCTGACATCCGCACCGTTCCATTTCAGCGTCGCGGCTGCAGGGCTGGTCTTCCTCGTCTACCCGGTCGGCACACTCAGCGCAGCGATCGCCGGGCGCGCGGCCGAGCGCTTCTCCCGCCGCGCGGTGGTCCCGGTCGGCTGCCTGGTCGCTTGCGCGGGAGTGCTGCTCACACTGGGAGGTTCGCTGCTCGCCGTCGTGCTCGGTCTGGCGGTCATGACGGCCGGGTTCTTCGCGGTGCACGGCGTGGCCAGCGGCTGGATACCTGCACGTGCCCACGCCGGGAGCGTTCCCTCCGGGCAGGCCGCATCGCTGTACCTGTTCGCCTACTACCTCGGGTCCTCGGTCTTCGGCAGCCTGTCTGGCCGCGCTTGGACCCTGGACGCCTGGCCCGCAGTCGCTGCGCTCGCGCTGCTTCTGCTGACCGTCACCGGTCTGCTCACCGCCTGGCTGCGGCGCATCCCCGCCCTGGACACCGCCCGGCGCTGACCTGGGGCCAGTAGCTAAGAGGCCTGAAGCCAGACAAAACTTGCCAAGACCATACAGAAGATTCAACAGATCTATGACGCCGACCGGCTACCCTGAGCATCTCGGCGAGACCCGCGTTCTGCTGCCACCGCCCGCCGACAGGCCAGCACGAGAGCCGGACCGGAAGGAACCCTATATCGATGGCCCAGCCCGCCGCAAAGCTGCACCGTGACGGATGCGCGACCATCACGGCAGGCAAGAGCCCTGGCGGGCCTGCAGATATGCCGGAGTGCCTCGAACTGCCCCGGCCGGTTCAGCTGATGCGAACTGTCGGCTGGAATGCCGCCGAATCCTTCGGACTTCCGGTCGCCGGGTATGCCGTAGCCGCGTGGCTAGGCGGGCGGGATGCCGGCCTGTGGGCCATGCTTGCCACCATCTGGCTGACTGCCGGCGCCCGCAAGGTCTTGACCGGCTCCGTTCCGAGCCTGGTGATGATCTCGATAGCCGTGCTCACCGTCCAGACCGCGGCCGCGATTGCGACCGGGAACTTGTTGATCTTTCTGGTGCACTTCCCGGTAGCGAACCTGGCCCTGTGCCTCGTGTTCGCCCGCACCGCGCGCGGGCACAGCCCGATCGCCGCCCGGTTGGCCGGCGAGGTGATCGGGCTGCGCTGCCCGGACATCCACCAGCCGCGCCTGCACCGGTTCTTCCAGCATGTGACCGTATTGTGGGCCGGCGTGTTCCTGCTGCTGGCCGTCAGCCTGGGGGTCCTGCTGGCGACCGTCCCACTTGCGAGCTACGTGTCTGTCTGGGCTGCCACCACCGTCGTGCTCATCACCGCCGGAATCGCGGCCTCCGCCTTGTGGCTCCGATCTGTGCTCCGCAGGCTCAGCATCGGCTTCCGCTTCGCGCCGGCCATGGCGGCCTAGCGTTCTCCGGCCGCTTACCGCAGGAGCAGTTTGCTGATCCTGCGGCTGGCTACCGCGAGCCCGGCGGTGGCCATGACAGTCAGGTACAGCACGTGCCAGAGCAGTCCGGGACTGACGACACCGAGGGTCAGGCCGCGCAGCAGCGCGATGCCCTGGTACAGCGGAGTGCAGTCGACCACCAGCTGGATCGTCCGCGGATACACGCTCAGCGGGTAGAACGTCGCAGAGAACAGGAACATCGGCAGCGTGGCCAGCGTGACGTACTCGAAATCCTGCCAGCTGCGGATGAACGTGGTCGCCGCCATCCCGGCACCGGCGAATGCGAAGCCGATCAGCAGCGCGACCGG
>DASXIA010000358.1:0-29141 GCA_036488155.1 Streptosporangiaceae bacterium
CGCATGACACCGTCCACCAGCCAGGCTGCCATGACCTCTCGCTGGGACATGAGCTGGACGGCGACCGCGGCGATGTCTTCGTCGGCCCGGGCGGCCTCCAGAGCGGCCGCCGCGAGGCCTGCGGCGCGCTCGGCTGACGCGGCGAGCACCTGGGCGAACGCGGCGACGAAGTCCACTGGCGCGGCGATTGACTCCGCTCGCGACGCCCAGTTGCGGTCCAGCATCGGCACCTGCTCGTCGTCGCCCGCGATCGCGACGTCGATCACGGCTTTCAGCAGGCGCGCCTTAGTCCGGAAGGCGAGTTCGACGGTGGGCAGAGCCACGCCGGCGTCGAGGGCCACCATGCGCATCGTCGTTCCGGCGTAACCGTGAGCCAGGAACCGCTGAGCCGCTGCTGCGATGATGCGGGCGCGGGTCTGGCCTGCCTGCATCTCACGGCGCGGCGAATGGTAACCGCGTCCCGCTGGCCTTCCCGTGCCCCTGGCGCCCATAATCGGCTATGGTACTGCCATAGCTAAATGAGGAGGCGGCAGCCGATGAGCGATCACGGCGCAGAGGCCGACCCGGGCGTCGAGGCTACGGTGGCCCGACCCGGCGGCATCTCGTATCTCGGGATGCCCGCGCGCGACGCGGCGCGGTCAGCGGAGTTCTACCGCGCGGTCTTCGGCTGGGAGATACGCGGCACGCCGGACAGGCTGAGCTTCAGCGACGGCACTGGTCACGTTATCGGGCACTGGCGGACCGACCTGCCTGCCACCGGGGAAACCGGCGTCCGTCCCTACATCTACGTCACCCGGCTCGATGACGTGCTCCGCAAAGCAGCTGAGCAAGGCGCCGAGGTCGTCACCCCGCCTTACGCCGAAGGCAACCTGACCATCGCCACGCTCCGCGACCCTGCGGGCAACGTCATCGGCATCTGGCAAGAGAGCACCAGCTAACTCGCGTAAGGGATTGCGCGCATGGGCAGACCCAAGACCCGACTCAGCCGCATGCCGGACCATACCTTCACCGCCGCCGACCCCATCCCCGACGACCTCCGGACAGCCCTAACCAAGATCAACAACGCCGGCGCGCACTAGGCTCATCAGTCGGGTCACACAGCCGGGCACGCGCCCGGCCGCGATCCGCCCTTCCCGGCCGGGGTGGGCAGAGGGCATCCTGACCAGAGATACGTGCCTTCCCGGTGCCGGGCTGTCAGGCCAGCCGCTGCTCGAGCCTGGCGGCGAGCTCCCGATATCGGGCCACCGGGATGAGATGCACGCCTGCGAACGCGCCCGAGTCTCGGATCTGCAGCACGAGGTCACACGCCGCCTCGACCCCTGCGAGCCGGTCGGCACCCGCCCGGCGTGCGAGTCCGGCCGGGATCGCGATGTCCGGGACGGCCGCTGCCAGCCGCTGGGCGTGCGATTCGCTGGCTAGCACCATCACGCCGGCGTAGACGGGGAGGTCGACCGGATTGGCGTCCCGCCACCGCAGCAACCCGTCGAGAGAGAAGCTGACCTGCGCGAACAGGAAGTCGGCCGAGCGCTTCCAGGCAGGCAGCGGGCGCAGCGCAGCCGCGGCGCCGACCCTGAACGGCTGCACCGCCGCGAAGGCCGGATCGGCCGGCAGCGCCCTCGCCTCCTCCATCATCGCCCGGACGGTGAGCTCGCCGGTCCGGTTGCCGGAGCTGGGCTTGTCGCCGTACACGAACAGGAACTGGTCCACGTGATACGACGCCGCGGTCAGCAGGTCACGCCGGAATCCGAGCAGATTCCGGTCCCGCGAGTTCAGGCAGGCGATGCTCCGGCCGCCCATGGCCTCCACCTCATGGGCCACGGCAACGCTCGAGACGGTCGCGCGGCCCAGGTGGTTGTCCGGGATCAGGAAGGTATCGGCGACCTTGCTGAGCGTGCCGATCTGATGGCGGACATGCATGAGGTCTGGCCGCGTCGGCGGCTCGATCTCGCAGACAACCTCGAACGCCTGACTGGCCATTACCTAAGCCTAGAGCGAGTCCGGCCCGCTATCGCGGAGCATCGCCCATCCGGTACTCGTGCGTGAGCTCATCGAGCTGGCGCTTGAGATCATCGTCCAGCTCATACTCGGCGGCCGACAGGCTCGCGTCGAGCTGGCCTGGGCTGCTCGCGCCAATGATGGGCGCAGTGATCGCCTTGTTGGCGAGCACCCAGGCCACTGCCAGGGTCACCAGGCTCACGCCGGCCTGCTGCGCCAGCCGGGTGAGCGCCTCGACCGTGTCGAACTCGCGTTCATGCCAGTACCGATCCTGGTACATCGATCCGGCGGTGCCGAGGGTGAACCGGCCGCCTTCGGGCGGTGCAGATGCCCTGGAGTGCTTCCCGGACAGCAGACCGCCGGCGATCGGGTTGTACGGGATGACGCCGATACCGTCCTCGGCGCAGTACGGCAGCATCTCCCGCTCGATCTGGCGGAACAGCAGGTTGTAGCGCGGCTGCACGCAATCCAGCCGAGCCAGCTGGAGCGTCTCAGTCCGGCCGACGGCCCGCACCAGCTGGTAGGTCAGGAAATTGGAGCACCCCAGGTACCGGACCTTGCCCTGATGCACCAGGTCATGCAGCGCTCCGACGGTCTCGTCAATCGGCGTCTGGTTGTCGTAACCGTGCAGCTGGTACAGGTCGATGTAGTCGGTCCCCAGACGGCGCAGCGACGCCTCAACCGCCGACATGATGTGCTTACGCGAGTTACCAGCGTCAAACGGAGCGGGTCCGGTAGGCGCGAAGCACTTGGTGGCGACGATGAAACTCTCGCGCTTGCCGCGCAGCCAGCGGCCGAGGATCTCTTCGGTGACTCCCCTGGTGCTGAGGTCGCCGCCGAGCGGATAGGCATCGGAGGTGTCGAGGAAGTCGATGCCTCCGTCGGCAGCCCGGTCCAGAATCGCGACCGAAGTCTGCTCATCACACTGCAGTCCGAAGGTCATGGTGCCAAGACACAGTTTCGAAACTTGCAGGCCAGTCCGGCCAAGGCGGCGGTGCTCCATGGCAGAACGCTACCGGGCGAGCTGCGGAACGCTGATCCCGGCATAGCCCCACCCGCGGCCTAGCGACCTGCGCTCTTAGCGCCGTTACTCTTTCTGGCCGCGTGTCGTTGTTGCTGCTGGTCGTGGCATATGGAACTTTGTGGCCATGAATGTTGCCTCTAGCATTACCCATCCCCATGGCGCCGCTTCGTCCGTCGGGTCCAGTACCCACTGGTTTGCCATCGGATTGCTGGTAGGGGTCGCGGTGATGCTCATTGCGCCTGGCTTCGTCAAAGGGCTGGTGATTCTCTTTGACCTTGTGGCTCTGGGCTGGTCGTCAATCATCCTCGGTTACGCGGACAGCGCGCGTGGACGGTGGGTGCTCATCGGCACGGCGTTCCTCTTGCTCGGGATGTTCATCGGCGTTGTCCGCGGACTGAGGCACCTGGGTGACGCTGAATTCGCTGCCCGCCTCGGCAACGTTCGTAAGCTAGGCCGCTACTTCTAGGCAGCACGGAGAAGGGGCGCTGGCATGAACAGAATCGTGACGGGATTTGACGAGAGCGGGAACCCGGCGGTCATCGCGGCGGGCGAGCCGCCGACGGTCATCCACGCTGGCAGGTACACCACCACCGAGCTCTGGGTTTCCCGCGCAGGGCCGCTGTCGGCTGGCGTTACCGACACCTCCACCGGAGAGTGGGCGCTCGAACCGCCACCCGGCGGAGCGTGCTTCCGCATCGTCGAGATCGCGCCTGACCAGCCCGGCACTGCCGAAGCTGGTGCCGCCCAGGCGGGCGCCGACGCGCACTCGGAGTTCCAGGGCGCGCACGCGACTGACACGCTCGATTACGTGACGATCCTGCGCGGCGAGGTGACGCTGGTTGTCGGCGGCACTGAGATTGAGCTGCGGCCCGGCGACTCGGTGGTGCAGCAGCCTGGCGTGCCGCACGACTGGCAGAACCGCTCCGGGGACATCGCGGTGATGGTCGGCGTCCTGCTCAGCGCCCGCTGAGTGTCGGCGCGATTCAGCCTGACAGTCCGCGAGCGGTACTGCCGGCACCAGCGGCGGCGCGGACAGGGCTCGCCGATCGTCGCTAGTTGTTGAGACTGGCCGCAGTGATGGCGCGGCCTGTCAGCATGCTGGAGTAGACCACGGTTGTGGTTACCGCGCCCAGCCCCGCGATTCGACCGGTGGTGTGCTCCAGGTGCCGCATCGACCGGGCGACCACCTTCAGGATGAAGCAGTCTTCGCCCGTGACGTGATGCGCTTCGATGATCTCCGGGGTAGTGGCGATCAGGTCGTGGAAGGGCTTGTAGTTGGCGGTTGGATAGCGCAGCCGGACGAAGGCGAGGACGTCCAGGCCGAGCTGCTCCGGATTCACGACGGCCGAGTAGCCAGCGATCACGCCGCTGTCCTCTAGTCGCCGGACCCGTTCAGTGACAGCGCTTGGCGACATCGACACAGCACGAGCCAGTTCAGCGTAGCTGGCGCGTCCGTCGCGCTGCAGGGCCTCGAGGAGGCGCATGTCGATTTCATCCGGGGAATAGTCGGCCATCCTCTACAAATATCGAGGAATCACTTGCTGATCAAGCGATCTGCCGTTGATCGTCGGTTCCGGTGTTGGCCGCTACGCCGTAGCGTTTGGGCTATGACAAGCACGTTGACGAGCGCGGCACTTCGGGTGCCGCCCGCGGCCGCTGCCGATGCCGCGTCATTCTTCACTGCACGACTGGCCTTCCAGGCTGACGTCTCCGACGTGCACGCCTCCCTCGAATCCGGACTGCCGGGCTTCGTCCTCCTCGACTCGCGTGGCGAGGATGCCTGGCGACAAGGGCACGTACCGGGAGCACTGCATCTGCCAACCGCCGACATCCCCGACCTCGCCGGCGAACTGCTCGACCTCAACGTCCCGGTCATCACTTATTGCTGGGGCCCGGGCTGCAACGGCGCCACCCGCGCCGCGCTCGCGCTTGCCCAGCTCGGATACCGGGTTAAGGAGATGATCGGCGGCATCGAGTACTGGATCCGGGAAGGCTTCGCAGTGCAGACGGCTGACGGCCTGCAGCGGCGCCCAGCCGATCCGCTGACCGCGCCCATCGGCTCCATCGCCTGCGCCTGCTGAGCTAGACCGGTGAGCGGGGCGACACACTCATCGGACGCAGCCCTTAGCCCCTGCGCACCTTGTGCAGCAGTCCGCGCGCGATCAGGTTCAACTGGTCGCGTTTGCTGGGCTGGTTGTAGATGACGAAGTCGTCGAAGCGGTGAACGCCCTGCCTTCCAGCTACGGAACGGGCTGCCGCGCGAACCACCCCGAGCTGGGCAGTGGTCATCTCCAGGGGTGGCTCGTCTGGCTGGTAAGTAGCCCCGAGCGGGTAGTCGCGGCCTGGCTGCCTGGTCATCTCGATGTGGCAGCCCAGCACGTGCGTGACGACACGGCTGTCAGCGAGGGCGACCATACGGTCGAGGCTGGCAAGGAACTGAGGGAAGTCATAGGCGTACAAACGGCCGGGGTACACAGTGTCACCGGTCAGCAGGAAACCGGTCCACCGGTCGTAGATGGTGATAGCAGCCCGATGGTGACCAGGACTGCCTGTGACGTCCAGGATGCGCCCGCCCAGATCGAACGTCACCACCTCCTCCGGCCAGTTCGTGAAGCCGAAGTAGCGCTGCACGGCGTCGGGCTCCCGGTTCACCACAGTCGTAGCCGGCCGGTCCGCGAACTGCGCGTCAGCCGCGACGTGGTCACCGTGGCCGTGCGTATGCGCGACGACGAGCGGATAACTGTCGCGCGGATGCTGGGTTAGCCACTCGGCGATGAGCTGGTCGACGGTGGCCCGCAGCGGGAACTTCGCAGGGTCCGCCGTGGCGCCGGTATCCAGCAGCAGCGCGCGGTCGTTGCCGAACAGCAGGTAGAGGAACGGGGCCTCATAGTTGACCGATTTGCTCTGGCGCAAGATGACCGTGTACGGATCGTAGTGATGGACCTGGATCGGCGGGTCGCTGTTGCGCCGCCTGGCGGATGCGCCGTGGATCCACCGGACGTCCATCGAGCCCGCCGCGGGGGCTCCGGTCACGAAATCGATGCGACCGTCAGCCATCGGTGCTTCCTCACTCGTCTGCTGAGTCTTGTTCTGACAGGGGTGTCGCAGCCATAACGTAGCGCGCCAGCGGGCGGGAGGTGCGGCGGCGGGCGTAAGCGTGGCCTAGACAAGCCGATCGCTCGACGCGCCTCGGGCCGACGAGGCGTCAGGTGTCGGCTACCTGTGCCAGCCCGCAGAGCACATCCCGCCCGCCCGCGCCGAGCAGGGGCGCGCAGGCAGGTGGTTACCCGTTAGGTGAGTTCGCTGAGCCTTGCAGCGAGCGGCTCTAGCGCGGCGGCGGTGTGCGGCGGGCGCATGGTCACGATGCCCAGTTGCGCGCCCGCCTCGCCTAGCGCCGCCGCGGTATCGGCTGTCTGCGCTGGATCACCGGTGTACTGCACGTGACTGGACAACAGGATCTCGGCTGGGTCGCGGCCGATGTCCGCGCAGTGCTGATACAGCACGTCCCTGGCGCGGCGGAACTGTTCGGGAGTGCCGCCGACGAAGTTCCAGTGCTGGGCGAACCGAGCCGTGGTACGCAGCGTGCGCTTCTCTCCGCTGCCGCCGATGCAGATCGGCGGGTGCGGCTGCTGCACTGGCTTCGGATTGCATCGCGCGTCAGTGAGCTGGTAGTAGCGGCCATTAAACGTGGTGGTCTCCTGCGGCGAGAGCAGGCCTGTGAGTACCTCGCAGGCCTCCTCGAACCGATCGCTGCGCTCTTGGGGGGAGCCGAGCTCTATGCCGTACGCGCCGGACTCCTCGACGTTCCAGCCAGCGCCGATGCCCAGTTCCACCCGGCCGCCGGAGATGATGTCGAGCGTGGCCACCATGTTCGCGAGGACGGCCGGATGCCGGTAGTGGATGCCGGTCACCAGCGTTCCGAGGCGCAGCCGCGTGGTGGCCTGCGCCAGCGCGGTCAGCGTGGTCCAGCCCTCGAGGCACGGTCCCGATGAGTCACCAAAGATCGGATAGAAGTGGTCGAAGGTCCAGCCTGACTCGAACAGCTCGATGTCGTCGGCGGCGCGCCAAACTTCGAGCATCGCCTGCCAGGTGGTGTGCTGCGGGGCGGTTTTGATAGCAAAGCGCATAACAGAGAATTTAGTAGGCAAGGTATCCGGGAACTACATGAGGGAGTGCAGATGGCGGACACGGTAGCGATCGTCGGTGGCCGGGTAGTGCCGATCAGCGGAGAACCGCTCGACAGCGGAACCATCCTGGTCGTCGACGGGAAGATCACTGCTGTTGGTTCTGACCTGGACATTCCTGTAGACGCTACGGTGATCGACGCGGCCGGCGGCTGGGTGCTGCCTGGCTTCATCGAGGCGCACGGGCACGTCGGAGTGCACGAGGAGGCCGAGGGCTGGGCCGGGTCGGACAGCAACGAGCTGACCGAACCGGTGACCGCGCAGGTGCGCGCACTGGACGCGATCAACCCAGCGGATCTCGGCTTCCGGGACGCGGTATCCGGCGGCGTGCTGGCAGTGAACGTCAACCCGGGTTCGGGCAATCCCATCGGCGGCCAGACGGCAGCGCTGAAGTGCTGGGGCCGGACGGTTGACGAGATGCTGCTAAAGGCGCCGGCCGGCATGAAGGCTGCCCTTGGCGAGAACCCGAAGCGAGTCTACGGCGAGCGTAAGCAATCGCCATCTACCCGCCTCGGCACTGCCGCGGTTATCCGGGGTGCCCTCGTCGACGCGGCCAATTACCTCGCCAAGCTCGACGCCGAGCAGCGCAAGCCCGAGAACGACCGGAAGTACATCGACCGGGACCTGAAGCTTGAGGCGCTCGGCCGCGTCCTGCGCAAGGAGATCCCGTGGCGTCAGCACTGCCACCGCGCCGACGACATCGCCACGGCAATGCGGCTAGCCGAGGAATTCGGCTACAACCTGGTCATCGACCACGGCACCGAGGCGCACTTGCTCGCCGACATCCTTGCCGCGAAAGACATCCCGGTTATCATCGGGCCGCTCTTCACTAGCAGGTCCAAGGTCGAGTTGCGGAACCGCTCCCTTGACAACCCCGGCAAGCTCGCGTCTGCGGGCGTGACCATCGCGATCACCACCGACCATCCGGTCGTGCCCATCAACTTCCTGGCCCACCAGGCGGCGCTGTCGGTCAAGCACGGGCTCGATCGCGACAATGCACTCCGCGCGCTGACGATCAATCCGGCCCGCATCATCGGTGTCGACGACCGGCTCGGGTCCATCGAGCCAGGCAAGGACGCTGACCTGGTTATCTGGTCCGGTGACCCGCTGGACGTGCTCAGCCGGGTCACCCTGGCCCTGATGGACGGCGAGGAGATCTACCGCTTCGAGGACGGCGAGGCGACCTTTGCCGAGCATTAACGACGCTGGCGGGTGCGGGAACGGGAGCGTATCGTCCCTGACGTGGAGACGCTCGGGGACGATCTCGTGCTGCTGTCGGTCAATCCGGGCAGCGGACGCATCACGACAATGCAGAAGATCGGGTACGGCCTCATGGGCGCTGAGCTGGTCCGGCTGGCTGCTTCCGGGCGGGTTGATATCGAGGCTGGCCGGGTAACGGTCCGCAACGCGACCCCGACCGGTGACCCCCGGCTGGATGCTGCACTGGCCAGCCTGGCCGGCTCCGGTAGGCCGCCGAAGGCCGAACGCTGGGTCGGCCATCCGCGACGCAAGATCCTCGACTCCTACCTTGAGCACCTCGTCGCCGCTGGCTGGCTCCGCCGGGAAGCCAGGGTGCTGACCCGGTGGCGCATCGGTGACGCAACGCGAGTGGCTGACGCGAGAGCCCGGTTGGATGCGATTGCGATGTCCGCGGGCCGGATCGATCTCACGCACGCAGCGTTCGGCGGGCTCGCGCATGCGATCGGGCTGGAGAACGTTCTCTATCCAGGCTGGGGCAACCGCGGCATCCGCAGGCGGTTCCGGGAGATCGCGGATGGACAGTGGATCGAGCCGTTCGCTCCCGAGATACCAGGGAACGCTGCAGATGCGGCTGCGGCTGGCGGACCCGATGCGGCTGCCCATCACAGCGCAGTGCACGCTGCTGACCGTGCGGCCAGCCACGCCGCGACTCACGCAGCCACCCACGCGACAACTCAGGCAGCCGCCCACGCCGCTACGCACGCCGCGACTCAGGCAGCCACCCACGCCGCCATGCATGCGGCCACGCATGCGGCGGTGCAGGCATCAGTTGACGCGGGGCATTCCGCTGCAGCTGGCGGCGGTCACGGCGGTCATGGCGGACACTGACGCGCGACCTCCGGCAATTCACCGAGCTGGATCGTCATGAAGGTGAGCTAGCTGGGGCCGTGCCTGGCACGCTCGGGACGGGACCACCACGGTACCGGTCGCGGACACTGCGACGATCGGCTCAGCCAGCACGCCAGCAGCAGACGGGCTCCGGTCAGGCTGAGCACGGCACACCACCCGCGCCTCAAACGAGATATCCCGGCTGCGCGTTCCGATTCTCGTCACCGTCGCCGACACCTCGAGCACGTCGCCGGCGATCACCGGCGCCCGGAACTGCACGTCCGAGTACGACGCGAACAATCCCTCGTCGCCGTCAGTCCGGATGCACGCCTCGGTCGCCACATCACCGAACAGGCCGAGGACGTACGCGCCGTCCACCAGGTTGCCGCCGTAGTGCGCGTGGCTGTACGGCACGTACCGCCGGTGCGCCACAGTGAGCCCGAGCCGCGGGTCGCCGCTCACGCGCTCGCACCCACTTTCTGGTCCGTTTCCGCGGCGGTACCGGCAGGGTCCGGGGCAAGTGCGTAGGCGAGATAGCTCGCCACCTCACCCGGCGTCGTGCCCTTACCGAAGATCTTGTCAACGCCCAGCTCAGCCGCTATCGACGGGTCAAACCGCGGCCCGCCGACAACCAGCAGCGGCCGCCCTCGCCCGGAATCCGACTCGGCCGCGCGGAACGCCGCCGACATCTCCTTGGCGTTGCTGATGTGCGCGTCCCGCTGTGTGACCACCTGGCTGACCAGTACCGCGTCCGCGCCCTCGGCCGCCGACCTCACGACCAGGTCTGGCACCGCGACCTGTGAGCCGAGGTTGACCACCCGGATCTCCCGGTAGTACTCCAGGCCCTTCTCCCCAGAGTGGCCCTTCACGTTCAAGATCGCGTCGATGCCCACCGTGTGCGCGTCAGTGCCGATGCACGCACCGACAACCACGAGCTTGCGACCCAGGCCAGTGCGGATGCGCAGGTTCACCTCGGCCGAGCTCAGCAGCGGGAACTCGCGCTCGGTCACCGTCACCTGCGACAGATCGACCAGGTGCGACACCCGGCCGTACACGATGAAGAACGTGTAGTCCGGACCCATGCCCTTGCCGTGCACCACCATAGCGGGCTCAAGGCCCATCTTCCCGGCCAGTTGCATCGCGGCGCCCTCGGCCCGCGCCTTCTCGGCCGGCGTCCCGTACGGGACCGGCAGCGTAAACGAGACCTGGACCCGCCCGTCGCCGGTGGTGTCGCCGTAGGGCCGCACTATGTTGCCCGTCATCTCGCAGCTCCCGCCTCTACCGGGGAGTTCCGCGGGTCGAGTCCGCCCGCGGTTGCGCGTTCCCCGCCTTCAAGGATTTCCGACGCCGGGTTGAAGTAGCCATCGGCCCGGCTGATCACGCCATCCAGGCCCCGGCCGCCGTCCGCCGGGCGCTTGGTGATGCCGAAGGTGCCGTCCGCGATCGCGGTCAGCAGCCCCTCGTCGCTAATGCGCCGCAGCAGCGCGACCGACTCGCCGAGCACTCGCTGGGCGCGTTGCTCGATGAACCCGCCGGGCGCCGGGACGAAGCTCTCGCCGAGGCGTCCGGCCGCGTCCCGGACGTATCGCACGTTCTCCAGGGCAAGATCACGATCGGAGAGGAACGGGGTGTGGATACCCTCGGTCATCATCCCGATGAGCAGTATTGACTGGTCGGTCATCATGCCGCAGAGGTTGAAGAATGCGTCCAGCAGGTACCCGGCGAATACGTTGCCGGTCATGTGCTTGGTCGGCGGCATGTACTTCAGCGGCGCGTCCGGGAAGAGCTCGCGGACCAGTTGCGCGTGGGCGAGCTCGAGCAGGAACGAGTCCGGCACGTCGGGGCTGATCTCGAAGGCATGCCCGAGGCCAAGCTGACCGTCGGCCAGCCCCGCTTCCTTGCCGAAGAACTCGTTCATCAGCTGGCTGACGACCACCGTGTGCGCGGCATCCACCGCGTCAGCCGTGGTCAGGTAGTTGTCCTCACCGGTGTTGATGATGATGCCGGCGCGGGCGTGGATTTGCCGGGAGAACCGCTGGTCGATGAACGTCCGCCGGGGATTGATGTCGCGGAAGATGATGCCGTACATGCAGTCGTTCAGCATCATGTCCAGCCGTTGCAGGCCGGCCAGCGACGCGATTTCAGGCATGCACAGCCCGGAGGCATAGTTCGTCAGCCGGACGTAGCGGCCGAGCTCGCGGCTGGTCTCGTCCAGGGCCGCGCGCATCAGCCGGAAGTTCTCCTGGGTGGCGTACGTGCCTGCGAAGCCTTCGCGGGTTGCCCCTTCGGGCACATAGTCGAGCAGGGACTGGCCGGTGGAGCGGATCACCGCGATGACGTCGGCGCCCTCGCGGGCTGCGGCCTGAGCCTGCGGGATGTCCTCGTAGATGTCGCCCGTCGCGACGATCAGGTAAATCCACGGCATCCGCGGCTGCGACGTTTCCTCGATCATGCGCTGCCGCTGCATCCGGTTGGCATCGATCCTGGCAAACCCGCTGGCGAGCGCAGCTGAGGCAGCGGCGCGAGCGGCCGCGGCGTCGGCGCCGGCCGGAATGCGGAATGGCACCTTGCCGTGCGCGGCCGCTGCCGCGACGGCGGCGAGGTTGTCGTAGCCGCCGGTGAGCAGCGCGTCCCAGGCCGGCAACGCAACGCCGTGCTCCAGTCCGGTGGTCCCGCGGACGGCATCGACCAGCCTGTTCACCCAGGGCATGCCGTCAGCGTCGGCGCCCTGGAGCCCGGCGAGGCGCAGCACCGCCCGCTCGACAGACACGGTGGTATGGGTCTGTGCCATCGCCACGATCGGCTGGCCGGCCTTCGCGGCCAGCGCACGGGCCTCGCGGACTACAGCGGGGTCGAGGTTGAGCCGAGTTTGCATTGGCCTTTACTCCTGGTGGTTCGAAGCACTGTGGTTAGCAGAGCTGTGCTCGTCGTGGCGGCGCTGGAAGAGTCTCCGGACGGCCGGCTGCGCGCGGATCAGGTCAAGTGCCAGCTGCGCGTGCCCTGGGACATACCCGTTGCCGACCAGCATCGTGACGTCGGCGGCGACTCCTTCGGCGCCGAGCGCCGCGGCTGTGAACGAGGTGGCCATCGAGAAGAAGATCACCGTGCCGCCCTGGGCCGTGGCCAGGATCGCGCCGCCTTCGCAGCCAGGTACGTCCACGCAGACGACAGTGACGTCGGCCGGGCCGCCTGCGTTGTCGATGGCGCGGGATACCACGACGGGGTTGCGTGCGTCAGCTATGACGATCTCGTCGACCAGGCCGGGCTGGCCGCCGGCGGCTCTCGCGGCGTCGTGCAGCAGCTGCGCTTCGGCCTCGTGGGGCACCACGCCGATGATCCGTTCGGCGCCGGCTTGGCGGGCGGCTGCAGCGGATAGCGAGCCGCTCTTACCCGCCGCGCCGATAATCGCGACGACCGGCCCCGGTGCCTGGCTACTGCGCGCCCGGCAGCCAGCAACGACCCGGTGGGTGAGCGCCGGCGCGCCGCAGACGTCCATCACCGACAGGGCGAGCTCGGCAGGCAAGTCATCGGGCAGTTTTGCGGCGATGGACCGGCCGAACAGGATCGCGTGTCCCTCGCATGGCACCTGCTCTGACTTTCCGTCCCAGCTGGCCAGGCCGTCGGTGATCACCAGCGGGGTCAGGCTGAGCGACACCAGGGTGGCGATCTTGTCGCCGACGGCAAGGCCCAGCGACGACTCCGGTCCGACCTCGGCTACGGTTCCGGTGAGCATGCCGCCGGAGCCGGTCACCGGGTTCTGCATCTTGCCGCGAGTCCGGACGATGTCCAGCACTGAAGCCCTGATCTTGTCCGGATTGCCGTCGTGGGCTTCGCGCAGCTGACGGAACGAGGCCGCGTCCAGGTTCAGCCGGGTGACCGCGACCCGCGCCTCATCCGGCCAGATGGCGGCCCTGGCGTCCAGGCGCCAGGCCGCTTGCGGCAGCACGCCAGCTGGTTCCAGCACCCGGTGCAGGCCAAGCGGCGAGCCAGCGGCGCTGGCCTGGCCGTTGAGATTTGCCCCGGCGCGAGCGCCGGGCTGGCCGGGCTCAGGGCCGGCACCGTCGTGCGGATTGAGCCGCGATCGGGGCATAACTCGGTCCTTTCCGGTCGGCCAGGCTCGCATGCCTTCCGGCTGGCGCCAGACTCGCGAGCTATGGGTGGTTTGCGCAGCCGCAAGGGTACTATGAGGATTCGATAGATTTTGTTGCTTCTTACTATACCGACGGGAGGTTCTTTTGTAATCTAACAAAAAACACACATCATCCTCAGTGCCGAAGTATCCCCGAAGGCAGGTGCAGCCTTGATCGAACAGCCTTATGTCTACCGGCACAAGGAGCTGGTGGAGCCGGACTGGCGGCGGCTGCCCGGCTGGGCCGACGTTTCGCCGCAAGACTGGGCTTCGGCCCAGTGGCAACGAGCTCACTGCGTCAAGAACATCCGCCAGCTCCGCCAGGTTGTCGGGAGCGGCCTGGACGAGCGGTTCTATGCCGACCTGGAGCGTGACCAGGCGGAGCGTGCCACCATGTCGATGCTGGTGCCGCCGCAGATGGTCAACACGATGGTGCCGCACCTCTCCCCCGCCGACCCCGGTTTCACCGACGCCTTCTACGCCGACCCGGTCCGCCGGTACATGATTCCCGTATTCAGCGACCGGCGGCCGGACTGGCCGTCGCACCCGCTGGCCTCACGTGACTCGCTGCACGAGGCCGAGATGTGGGCCGTCGAAGGCCTCACGCACCGCTACCCGACCAAGGTGCTCGCCGAGTTGCTGCCGACCTGCCCTCAGTACTGCGGTCACTGCACGCGCATGGATCTGGTCGGGAACCCGACCCCGGTGGTCGACAAGCACAAGTTCGTGCTCGGCCGCGAGGACAGGCTGACCGCGATGATGGAATACCTGCGCAGCAACCCGGGCGTGCGGGACGTGGTCGTCTCCGGCGGTGACGTGGCCAACCTGCCCTGGCCCCGGCTCGAGTCGTTCGTGGCCGGCCTGCTGGATATCGAGAACATCCGCGATATCCGGCTCGCCACCAAAGCGCTGATGGGCCTGCCCCAGTACTGGCTAACCGACGAGGTCCGGGCCGGAATGGAGCGGCTCGCTACGGTGGCACGGCAGCGGGACGTCAGCATCGCCATCCACACGCACGTGAACACGGCCCAGTCCGTGACACCGCTCGTCGCGGCTGCCGCCAAGGCCATGCTCGATACCGGAATCCGCGACGTTCGCAATCAGGGCGTGCTGCTCCGCGGCACCAACGACAAGACCGAGCAGCTGCTCGACCTGTGCTTCGCCCTGCTCGATGACGCCAAGATCATGCCGTACTACTTCTACATGTGCGACATGATCCCCGGCAGCGAGCACTGGCGGCTCTCACTGGCGCAGGCGCAGCAACTGCAGCACGACATCATGGGCTACCTGCCCGGCTTCGCGACGCCGCGATTCATCTGCGACGTGCCCTACGTAGGCAAGCGCTGGGTGCACCAGGTCGCCAGGTACGACCGCGAGCATGGCATCTCGTACTGGACGAAGAACTACCGCACAGCGGTCGAGTCCGGCGACGCAATGGCGCTGGAGCGCGAGTACGAGTACTACGACCCGATTCACCTGTTGCCGGAAGCGGGCCAGGAGTACTGGCGGTCGCGGGTTGCGGCGCCGGTCGCAGTTGGCTGAGCCTCAGCGTTTTGCTGGCGGTTCCACAGCCACGCGGACGACGGCAGGCACGGACCTCGCTTGCCGCCTGATCTACGCGATCAGCTCCTGCTTCTCGCGGGCTCGCCCTTCCAGAATGCCGAGGTCCCGCTCGGCGTAGAGCCGGTGCTCCCATTCCTCGCGGAAGAGGTGGAGCAGTACTTTACTCAGGCTGCGACTGCGGGACTCCGGCCATCCCGGTGCCTCGACTGGCTTGGTGTCTGAGTCCAGCGACTCGTCGGTCAGGCCAGCGACAACTTGCTGTACCGAGGCCATCCGATCCCGGCGCAGCTCCAGTACCGCGTCCAGCGTCGGTCGCGCGTCCAGGTCGCGAGTAATGCCCGCGGGCAGGGGCCGGGTCCCGTCTGGATCGTCCCACGGCAGGCCAAGCGGGTGAAACGGAGACGCCTCGCCGAGGATGGTCCGCCTGACCCACCCGTCGGTGACCAGCACCAAATGCCGCACCGTCTGGATGAACGACCACTCGCCGTCGACTGACTCGTGCAGCAGGTCCGGGTCCAGGCGCCGGGCCCTTTCCACGGTCTCGGCCCACAGCCGCCCCAGGGTAGCCCACGCCTCACGGAAACCAGCGGCGTCGGCGGGGCGCATCTTGACTCGATCGGGATCTCGCCGATCGAGCTCGGCCTCGACCAGCTCCCCGACTTCGACCCCGTTGATCTTCAGGTTTCCGACGTCGCCAGATATCTCGACGTCCTGGAGCTCCACCCCGCGCATCTTGACGCCGTTCATCTCGATTATGCGGAACCGCGTGTCAGAGAATTCGCAGAAGGAGAACTCGGCACCGCCCAGTTGGACTAGCCGCAACAGCGAACCGGACAGGTTGACGCGCTCAAATCGGGAACCGGTGAGATCCTGATCAACGAATTCCGCCATGGCCCAGGACAATACCTGAAAGTGTTGACAGAGCCAGGTTAATTATGACAGGCAGCTAATCTCTAGCACGGACCCGACCTGACGGCCTACTCGACCGGAAGTACCTCGAATGCCGGGTGCTTGGGCGCGATGGCGCGAATCTGGTCGTCGGTGGAATCTGGCCCGGTGCCCTCGAAGAAGATCCCGACCTCCGCCTTCCACCTCTTGAGGTAGGCGCGCAACACCGGCACTTTCTCAACGTCAGTGAGTTCCCGTCCGCGAAACCGCTCGGCGCGCCTGCCCAGACGCAGTTCGCCCGTGCCGACGACCCGCAGGTTGCGCACCCACTGGGTCTCGCCGCGAGGCGCGACGAGGTAACGGTGGCCGTCGTAGGTGAGCAGGTTCACCGGCGTGGTACGCCACTGTCCACTCGTCCGGCCCTTCACCGCAAGGATCCGCGAGCCGAGAACGCTGACGCCCTGCCGGGTAAAGAACGCAACCGACTGGTTGAAGACATTACGCGTGAACCAGCCGGGCGCGCGGTAGTGATCGGACACATTGGCCAGCCTAGCCAAGGCCTGTCAGGTTGATCCGGCCAGCGGGTGACATACCCCATGCGGGCGATAACTCGCCGGGATGCCAAGATGGCGGAATGGACCCATTTGAACAAGTTCTGTTGCCGGATGGCCGTCATCTCGACGTTCGGGTCACCGGACCCGCTGACGGGCTTCCGCTGGTGTTTCACCACGGGACCCCCGGCGCAGCCACACCGGTACACGCCCTGGAACGGGCCGTACACGCCAGAGGGCTTCGCCTGGTAACCACTTCGCGTCCCGGGTACGGGCGCTCGGCCCGCCAGCCCGGCCGCAGCGTCGTCGATGTCGTGGCCGACACCGAGGCTGTGCTGGCCGCTCTGGGCGCTGAGCGCTGCGTGACGATGGGCTGGTCCGGCGGGGGTCCGCATGCCCTGGCCTGTGGCGCCCGGCTCGGCGCCGCCGCCGCGGTGCTCGTCGTCGCCGGCGTTGCGCCGTACGAGGCCGATGGCCTGGACTGGATGGCAGGCATGGGCGAGGACAACATCGTGGAGTTCTCCGCCACTCTTCAAGGAGAAGATCGGCTGCGACCGCTTCTGCGTCAACAGGGCGAACTGCTGCGGGGCATCAGCGCAGGCGACATCGTCGCCTCGATGGAGTCCCTGCTTCCCGACGTCGACCGGGCAGCTTTGACCGGTGAGTTCGGCGAGGACATGGCCGCAAGCTTCCGTGACGCGGTGCGCGTAGGCGTTGATGGCTGGCTCGATGACGACCTGGCGTTCGCCAAGCCGTGGGGATTCAGCCTGGCCGAGATCTCAGTGCCGACCATGATCTGGCAGGGCAGCGCGGACCTGATGGTGCCGTTCGCGCACGGCCAGTGGCTGGCATCCCGGCTCCCGGCAGCATCGGCCCACCTCGAGGAAGGCGAGGGCCACCTGTCGGTTGGGCTCGGAAAGCTGGACGCCATGCTCGACGAGCTCGTCAAGGCAGCTGCCTGACCAATGCTCAGCGCCCACACGTCCGCGACGACGGCGGGATCATGCGTCACATGCGGATGCTGAGCAGCAGGGTGCCGGTGTCCGACTCTATACGTAGCGAGGTCAGCTGGTTAGCGGGGAAGGCGGTCGTGCCGGCTATCCGGGCTGAACCGTCGTACGTCGCTTTCCAGGTCCCGGCGATATCGATGCCGCCACGGGTGACGGCAATCAGGATGCACCGCTGGTGTCCTGGCAGCCCGTCGGCCGTCAGGTCGATCTGCGTGCCAGTCGGAGTGCCGCGCAGCTGCGCATGTCCGCTAACCCCTGTCGCGCTGTCAGCAGCGCGGAATGTGCGAGCCGACGGACCGGAGCTCACCATCACGGCGACGGCGGCGGCTGCGGCGGCCAGCGCGGCGCCCGTCGCCGGGAGCCATCGCCGTGATCGCGGCCTGCTGGCTCGCAACTTGTCCGGAGGCTGCGCCGCGAGCTGGGCGCATGATCCCTGGCACGAAGTGGGCGCGAGGGAGTCGCCGGCACTGGCGAGATGAATTTTCGGAAGTCGTGGATGCAACGAAGGCCTTGGCTGCCCGGCAGGGCTTGGTTCGGGCCGGCCCGCCGTGAGCGCCGCAACGGCGAGCCAGTCCCGGACCGGGACGATTTCGTCGTAGTCAGCCCGGCAGCCAGCGCAGCCAGCCAGATGGAGGGTAACCCGGTCGCGCGCATCGCCGTTGAGGGCGCCGACGACGTAGGCGCCGATCTCGCCGCGCCACTGCGCGCATGAACTGCTCATCTGTCTTCTCTCCTTCCCCGGCCAGGAGCCTGCGTGCCTAGCGCGCTCGCTCAGTAGCCAGCCTGGTAGGTATAGCTGGGCGCGGGCGCCGGGGATCCTGCACCGCCTGGCTTGCCGCTGGCGGTGACGACCTGCCAGGTGAAGGTGGTGCCGTTGAAACTGTCGGTGAAGTTGTTGCCGTGGGCCTGGCCGGCCGCCGTGTCCAGCCGGAACGTGTACAGCGGCCTGCCGTTGTAGGTGAGCTGAGTCTTGCCCCCGGCGACCTGGATCGTGCCGAGCTTGCCGGGCAGGCTGCCGGAAGCCAGGTTGGCCGAGTTGCCGGTGACCGGGAACCAGAAGCTCAGGCACGAGCCTGTGCATTTGATGTTGCCGTTCACCTCGGCTGGCACTTTCGGCGTGTAGATCGTCATGCCTGAACTGCTCACCAGGGCAGTGCCGATACCGCTGAGCTGGCGGGCCGAGACGGCGGCGTTCGCAGCCGCGGCGTTCCCGTTGCTGCCGCTGTTTCCGTCGGATCCCGAACTCGCGGCGTTCCCGCTCGACGAACCGCAGGCGGCCGCCAGCACGGCCGCGGTGGCAATGCCGGACAGAGCCGCACTGCGCCGGACCGCGCGCTGGCGACCTGGGCCTGCGTCCGATGGGCTGACACCGGGCTGCGCCCGACGGTACCTGGTAGCCATGACGATCGTCCTCCTTGGTCGTGGATGCTGCTGGCTGGTGGTAGATACGCCCGCAGTCTCGGCCGCGTTCAATCGGGAGAACCGAACTTGCTGCCGCGGCTCGGAGGCCCTCGTCCCCGCGCCTGGCCTGTCATCGCGTTGCGTCATTGTCGTGCTCCGTTCGGGCGCGAGGATGGCGGGACATATGCGGCCGGCCGCGCGGCAGAGACCGTCACCAGGCTTCTGCTCGTGGTTGCCACCTGCAGGCTGGCGATGTCCGCGGGCCGCCACCCGACACTGGCCGGAACGCTGATTGCGCCGGCGCTCCAGGCATCCCAGACGCCGGCAACCTCGGTACCGCCGGCACGGGAGCGGACGATCAGCCGGCACGGCTGGTTGAGTGGCAGGCCCTGAGCCAGTAGCCGGATGCTGGTGCCCCATGACGTTCCGGTCAGCCTGACAGTTACCCGTACGTGCGTGGCAGGGTTCGCGCCCGACAGCGTGATGCCTGCAGGCGGCGAGTTCGCGCCCGGCTGGCTCGCTCCCTGAGAGGCGAGCAAGAATCCCCCGGCGGCGCCGAGCGCCGCACCCGCTACCACGCCTGCAACGCTGCGCCACCATCCGGCCGGTGATCGTGCCTTCCCGGCTTGCGGGTTCCCGGCCCGGGTGACCCGCGCGTGTCCGCGCGACCGGGCAGGCGCAGGATCGGCGCGCAGCAGGCCCGCAGGGACGCGCGCGAGCAGCGCCGGCAACGGCTGCAGGCGCGCCAGTTCGGCCCGGCACGCCTGGCATGTGAGCAGGTGAGTCTCAACGAGGACGCGCTCCGCTGCGTCGGCCGCGCCGAGCGCGTACACGCCGAGGCGCTCGGTAACCGGGCAGGTCATGGCCCCGTAACCCCCTGTTCCTCAAGCAACCTGCGCATGGCGCGCAAGCCGTAGAAGCACCGGGACCTGACAGTCCCCTCCGGGATGGCCAGCATCGCGGCAACCTCTGCTACCGGGCGCTGGTTGTAGAACAGCTCGACGATGACCCGCCGGTGCTCGGCGCTCAGCGAGTTCAGGGCCGAGGCAATGAGAAGGACGTCGGCCATGCCGTCGACTCCGTCGCCGGCTGCAGGCGCCGTGCTCTCATCAAGCGGGATCTCGCGCGGCCTCGCGCGGCGCCGACGGTGATAGGTCGAGATGGCGATATTACGGGCGACCTTATGCAGCCACGATCCCGCGTGCTCACGAGACAGTTCTCCGGCATGCTGCCAGCCCCGCAGCATCGTTTCCTGGACCACGTCCTCCGCTGCCTGCCGATCGCCGTTGACGATCGGCAGCACGAAGCCGACCAGCGGCGCCTGGTAATCGGTCAGCCAGGCGCCGGCGTTGTCCTCACAGCCCGAAGCGGCCATGCCATCTCTTACGCGGCAGGGCCCCGCTGCGTTCAGCAGACCGAAATGGGGATTACCACTGTGACCGGGCTCACTGCCAGCAGACGTTGGCTCCATCTGGCAGGTCGCGGACGTCGTCGGGATCTAATCTGGCCTGGTGCTTGACCTGAGCAGTGTCGATCTAGACGGGATCGCCGCAGCGCTTGCCGACAAGACCGACTACGAACACTGGTGGCTGATCGACCCGGAGACCGGAGAGATCGTGAGCTGGACGTCAGACACCGGTATCGACGGGCAGACACAAGTCGACCTCGACGAACTGGACTTGGTCCGCATCCATCCGCTGCCGTCCTGGGTCTGGTACCAGGACATGGCCGACTTCGCAGAAGGCATCACCAACGAACGCGCTGGGCGGACGCTGCTGCGCGCCATCCAGGGCAAGGGCGCCTTTCGCCGTTTCAGAACCGAACTCCAAGAGGAGCATCCAGGGCTGCTGTCGGCGTGGTACGCCTTCCGGGACGCCCGCGCACAGCGCCGTGCCGTCGGGTGGCTCGCCGATAACGAGCTGATCGATGACGGTGCTGCGGAGCGTTTCCTGGCCGATCACCCAGTTACGACCTTGCCTTGAGGCTTGCTTGCCGCAAGTCACAAGGCCAGCAGCCGCTCCAGCGCTGCCCGGTCTACTCCGGCGACGTCGACGATCTTCGTACGGCTGGCCGCCCCGGACACCAGGGTGACCGCGTGCGGCCGGACGCCGAACGCCGCGGCCACGGCGGCCAATGCGGCCGCGGTGGCCTTGCCGTCGACTGCGCGGGCGCTGACCCGGACCACGAGCGCGCCGTCATGTTCCCCGCCCACGCCAGGGCGGGCAGACCCGGGCCGGACCCAGATGGCGACTCGCACCAGCCCAGTGTGCCCGCAGGCCGCCCGGGACCGTGGCTCATCACACAGTCCAATTCGCCCGCACGCCGTCCGTTTCGGCAGCGGAAACTCCTGGCCGCCGGGCCGATTCAATCAGCTGAGTAAGCGGCGAGAGCAGTGCTGATCTGAGCGATGTCAGCAGGGCGGACACGGCAGCATCCACCCACGAGCCTGGCCCCCGCCGCCACCCACTGCTCTGGCTGCCAGGCCAGGTCCTGTGGCCGACCCGCCCAAGCCCTGCGCCGCGCATCCCAGCCCTCACCGCTATTGGGATAGACGATGACCGGTTTGCCGGTGACCTGGCTGGCAATCGCGACCGCCAGAGGCACGTCCGACGGTGCGCAGCAGTTCACGCCCACGGCCACAACTTCCGCTACGTCTCTGGCGACCGCGAACGCCTCGGCCAGCGGCTGTCCGGCGCGGGTGCGACCGCCGTCGATGCTGTAGGTCAGCCACGCCGGAATCCCCATTCCGGCGATCGCGGTCACCAACGCCTCGGCTTCGTCCACGTCCGGCACAGTCTCCATCGCCAGCACGTCCGGGCACGCCTCAGCCAGCGCCTCTAGCCTAGGCCGGTGCCAGGCGACCAGTTCGGCGGTGCGCAGCCCGTAACGGCCGCGGTATTCCGACCCATCAGCCAGGGCGGCGCCGTAGGGGCCGACCGACGCAGCTACCCAGCGCCTGACGCCATCTGCCATCTCGGCGCGCGCAGCACCCGCTAGCTCGACGCTGCGTCGCATCAGCCTCGCGGCGTCGCTCCGTGACAGGCCGCGCGCCGCGAACCCGTCGAACGACGCCTGATAACTCGCGCTCGTCGCGATCACCGCGCCTGCCTGGAAGAAGGCGAGATGCGCAGCTATGATCTCCTCCGGCGCATCCATCAGCAGCCGCGCGGACCATAGCGAATCAGACAAATCATGCCCGCGTGCCTCAAGCTCAGTCGCCAGGCCGCCATCAGTCATCAGCACGTGGTCCGGTTCCAGGAAACTCACCGCGTCACTCTAAGCGCTTCAGGAAGAGGCAGCCTCCCGCCTACACTGCAGCCGGCCTGGCCGCATCCTGTTCCGGCGCCCACAACTGCGGGGTCCTTCCTGAGACCTGGTGTGCAATCCGGGCGAGCGCCTTCGCGGCGGACGCCTGAGGCAGTTTCTGACCGTCGCGCAAGCGCAGCGAGACGTCACCCGCGCTTGCTTCAGCTTCGCCGATCACTGCCTGATACGGCACGAGGCGGTGCGCGCGGATGCGAGCACCAAGGCTGCCGTCGCTGGCCAGCTCGGCGCGCAGGCCCTGATCGATCGCGGCAGTGAGCACAGCGCGCGCCGCGGCGATCTGGTCTTCGCTGATGGGCAGCACGACCAGCTGGACGGGAGCCAGCCAGGGCGGGAACGCGCCGGCATGGACATCGATCAGGTGGGCGAGCAGCCGCTCCAGGCCGCCGATGACGCTGCGGTGCACCATGACCGGCTGGTGTCGGGCTCCGTCTGCGCCGATGTACTCCAGGCCGAAGCGGTCAGGCTGGTAGAAGTCCACCTGGACAGTAGAAAGGCTCGCTTCCCGTTCAGAGCTGTCAGCCACCTGCACGTCAATCTTGGGCCCGTAGAACGCGGCCTCCCCCTCCTCAGCCGCATACGGCACCGCTGCCGCCTCGAGCACGTCCCGCAGCACGGCCGCGGCCCGGTCCCACATCTCGCGCCCGCCGACATACTTATCCGAGGCGCCGGCCAGGGACAAGCGGTACCGGGCAGGCTCGATACCGAGCGCGCGGTAAGCCTGCCGGATCATCGCCAGGGCCGCTGCGGCTTCGGCCGCGACTTGATCGGGAGTGCAGAAGATATGCGCGTCGTTCAGCTGGATCGACCGCACCCTGGTCAGGCCACCCAGTACGCCGGACAACTCGGACCGGTACATCCCGCCGAGCTCGGCGAGGCGCAGCGGCAGTTCCCGGTAGCTGTGCGCTCTCGACCGGTAGATGACCGCATGGTGCGGGCACAAACTCGGCCGCAACAGGACCTGCTCGCCGCCAATGTCCATGGGCGGATACATGCCATCCCGGTAGTGATCCCAGTGGCCGGAGATCTCGTACAGCTCCCGCTTGGCCAGCACCGGTGAGTAAACGTGCTGATAACCGGCCTTGCGTTCCAGGTCGTACACGTACTCTTCCAGCGCGTGCCGGACGGTCGCGCCGGCAGGCCTCAGGTACGGAAGGCCGGCGCCGATCAGCGGGTCGGAATCGAATAGCTCAAGCTCGCGACCGAGCTTGCGGTGGTCGTACAGTTGCCGATCACGCGCTAGCTGATCAGCCTGTGGCTGAGCGGGCATGGAACGGGCGGGCACAGAATGGGCGGGCACGGCGGCCTCCTCGCGGGCTGCGATGGCGGGGCGAAGTGACCGCGGGAATGCCGAAGCCCCGGGGCACTCGCCCCGGGGCTTCGGCTGAGAACAGGTATCAGCGCGCCGGGACGTGCTCCGGCGTCGTCGTCAGTCCAGCGCGCTTCATGACGATCAGGCTAGCAAACCGCGACGAACCGCTGGCAAGCCAGTTCCCAGCCGGCCCGCCAGTACGCCGGAGTGCCCGTTCCCGGCCTGGTGCCGCTAGATGGCGTCGTCAGGCAGCGTCCTCCCTGAGCGTCGGGCGCTGCTTGAAGTACAGGCTGCCGAGCACCAGTAGATCACCAGCGGGATAAGTAGCCGGGAACGCCCGGTTGGGGTCGGCAGCCCTCTGTTAGCTAGCGCTCCGGCGTACTGCCAGGTGCCACCGCGCTATCGCGCTCGGCGCTAGCCTCGGTGCCTGCGCTGCCCGGATCCGGGGCGATCTCAGCGCCTTCCTCCCCCGCGACGCCAGCCTCCCCGGCAACGGTGACCGCAGCGGCCGGCGCAGCGGCTTCAACGGCCAAGGCGGTCTGGTCCTGCGTAGATCGCCGCTGCGCCCAGATAAACCAGCCGATCCCGACCAGGGTCAGGATCGTGGCCACGTAGAAGTTAAGCCGCAAGCCGAGGAAATGCTCCGACGAGTCGATCCTGATGCTTTCCTCGAAGATGCGGTATGCGGAGTAGCCGGCCACGTAGAGCGCGAACAGGCCCCACGGCCGGATCTTGCGGTGATGGCCGATCCAGACCAGCAACGCGGCCCAGGCCAGGTCGAAGATCAGCTCGTACAGGAACGATGGCTGGAAGGTGCTGTTGCCAAGGTAGCCAGCAGGCCGGTGCGAGAGCGAGATCTCCAGCGCCCACGGCAGCGAGGTGGGCTTACCGAACAGTTCCTGGTTGAAGTAGTTGCCTATGCGGCCGACGGCCTGGGCAACCAGCAGTGCCGGCGCGATCGCGTTGGCGAACATCCCGGCGCTGGCGCCCGCCCGCCTGACCCGCCAGATCCCGGCGATGGCACCGCCGGCAATCCCGCCCCAGATTCCGAGCCCGCCCGACCACACAGCCAGGAAGCCATACCACACATGCGGGATGTCGGCTGGCGTGGTGATGTCGAAATAGATCCGGCCGCCGATGATCCCGGCCGGCACCGCCCAGAGCGCCACTTCACCGACCAGGTCAGGAGCGCCGCCCATAGCCTGCCACCGGCGCCGGGTGATGATGATGGCCAGTGTGATGCCGACCACATACATCAGGCCGTAGTAATGAATGAAGAGCGCCCCGAGATGAAACCCGTTAACCGACGGGCTGGGTATGAAGGCCACCAGGTGGCCCCGGGCGGACTGAAGCATGTGTTGAGCGTACTGCCCGGCCGGAGGGCGCCGGGCCGCACCGTGCAGCTTGCCTTTGGCCGGGCTAGCATCCGGCTATGACAAATCGCAGCATGCCGCTGACCCCTGAGCTTTACGACTACCTGGTCGCGCATAGCGCCGAGCGCGACGCCGTGCTCTCGCAGCTGGCAACGGAGACCGCGAGCCGTTTCCCGGACGCGGCAGGCATGCAGATCGGGCCGGAGCAGGGTACATTCATGACGCTGCTGACCCAGCTCACCGGCGCCAGCCGGGCGCTGGAGATCGGCACCTTTACTGGTTACTCAGCCATCTGCATCGCCCGCGGACTCGGCGCCTCGGGCAGGCTCACCTGCTGCGACGTAAGCCAGGAGTGGACCTCGCTGGCACGCAAGTACTGGGAGCTGGCCGCCGTCGCCGACCGGATCGACCTCCAGCTTCGGCCGGCCCTGGAAACCCTGCGGGCCATGCCTGCCGCTGAGACGTTCGACCTCGCCTTCATTGACGCCGACAAGACCGGCTACATCAGCTACTGGGACGAGGTCGTTCCCCGGATCAGGCCAGGCGGCGCGATCCTGGTCGACAACACGCTGTCGCACGGCCGGGTGATCGACTCCGCCAACGACGATCCGAACGTTCAGGGCATTCGCGACTTCAACGACCACGCTGCCGCTGACAAGCGGGTGACGCTGGTGCTGCTGCCGATCGGCGATGGCCTGACCCTGGCCCGCAAACACACCTGACCAGGGTTCTCAGCGCTGTCCGCCGCGAACCCTGTCAGACGCGTGGTTACCGCCAGCGCTGACCGTGAGACACGTCCGGCTCTGGCTCGACCTCGATGCGTTCCCGGCGAAGTTCGTCCCTGACGATGCTGTCCTCCTCGATGCGCTTCGTGCGCAGCCGGATGCGCTCGACCGGCACGATCTCCTTGCGCGCTACAGGCCGCTCCTCGTACAGAATGATTTCCTGCTCGTCCTCGCCAATGTCGCCGCTGCTGCGGTCCTGGGCCGTGACCGTAGTCCGCTCTATGTCGAATTCATCGTGAAAAGTCCGGATCGTCTCCTGGACTGGTTCGACGTCGACGTACTTGTGCAGCCGGATCCGGGCAGTCTCGACCGTCTCCTTGTCGACATGCAGGCGCTCCTCCTGGCGGACGAGCCAGTCCTGCTCGCCCGGCCTGGCGCGTGGCCCGTAGGGAGCTGGCCGGGACGGAGCCGGGTAGGAGGGGGTCTGCCGGGACGGAACCTGGTAGGAGGGAGCCTGCCGGGAGGGAGCCTCCCTGGAGCGGCCCTCTCTGGACGGAGCTTCCTGCGCGGGAACCGCCAGTCCGTAGTACTTCCTGATCTCTTCGGCCTGTGCCGCGGACATGTGCTGGCCTGCGTCAATGTTCGGGCCAGCCATGACCTTCCGCGAGTCGAACGGAACGCGGAGGCCTTCTCCGGTGAGCTCGCCGTTGCTAACCGGCACAAACCGGCCGGCCTTGCCGGACCGGATCCGGGCCCACGCGGGTGTCCCGTCTGCGTCGTCTCGGAAAACCTGCTCGACGGTGCCTATCACCTTGCCGTCGGAGCCGGTTACTCGCGCGCCGAGGAGTTGCTCAGCCTGCGTCGTCATGGTGACATCTCCCCCGAATCACTATTACTTATTCAGGTAGAAACGCCGCAGCCCGCTAAGCTGACGCGCTTACCGTGCTCGGCTACTAACGGTGACTTACCCACTAGCGACGGTCTCAACGTCCTGTTTTTGCCTGCCCTGGCCGGGCCTCGATTACCAAGACAGCGCGACGTCATGGCGCTCCGCGCTCCTCCTGGCGGAGGAGTCAGTCCCGGTCGGTGGGCATGTTCGGGCGCTGAGGCGGAGCCTCCTGGGCCGGAATCTGCTGGGAGGGGCCTTGCTGGGGAGGAGCCTGTTCGCGCGGAGCCTGTTGCGCAGGGATGATGAGTCCGTAGTACCGGCTCAGATCCTCGCACTGGGCCGCCGACATATGCTGACCCGCGTCGATATCCGGGCTGCTCATGACCCTCGGCGAGTCGAAGGGAACGTTGAGGCCCTCCCCCGTCACCTGGCTGTTGCCGAGCGGCACGAACCGGCCAGTCTTGCCGGACCGGACTCGGGCCCACGCCGGCGTCCCGTCGACGTCGTCCCTGAAAACCTGCTCGACGGTGCCTATCACCTTGCCGTCCGAAGCCGTTACTCGCGCCCCGAGGAGTTGCTCGGCCGGCGTCCTCATGGTGACATCTCCCCCCGAATCGCCCGGCCGGGAAGGAGCGCCCGGCTGAGCGGGTACCTGCTGGGAGGGGGCTTGCTCGCCCGGAGCCGGCTGGGCGGGGATGATCAGCCCGTAGTACCGGCTCAGTTCTTCGGCCTGCGCCGCGGACATGTGCTGGCCCGCTTCGATATTCGGGCCGTCCGTGACCTTCGGCGAGTCGAACGGAACGTTGAGGCCCTCCGAGGTGACCTGGCTGTTGCCGAGCGGCACGAACCGGCCAGTTTGGCCTGACCGGACTCGGGCCCACGCGAGCGACCCATCCACGTCGTCCCTGAAAACCTGCTCGACGGTGCCTATCACCTTGCCGTCGGAGCCAGTTACTCGCGCGCCAAGGAGTTGTTCGGCCTGCGTCCTCATGGTGACATCTCCCCCCGAATTTCTGAAAGCGTTCCGGCACAGGTCAGCTAGGCTGGCGCGCTTCCCATGCTCGGCTACTAGCGGTGATCTACCCAGTACGGACAGTCTCAAAGTCCTGTCTTTGCCTGTGCAGACCGGCCCTCGACTACCCAGTCGCGACAAGATCGTGGCGCAGGCGCAACAAGCTCACTGCAGACTGCCACTCCGGCTGCCTCATGTCGGTACGATGTCCCGCTATGGCGGCATTGTTCAGCCGGATAATTCCGATCTTGTTTGTTGGCGATCTGCAGGCAGAACGTGACTTTTACGTAAGCCTCGGATTCCATGTGACCTACGAGGGCCCGGAGTACCCGTACTTCCTGGCGCTCGGCCACGGCAAGGTCGAATTCGGCATCGAGTGGCGGCAGGACTTCTCGCCTGCCGCACCGGACAGGGTCTTGACCTGGCAATTCGGTGTGAGCGATCTGGAACTGGCGAAGAAGCGGCTCGGCGAAGCGGGCGTGCGCTACCGCGAGGAACTGATGACGCCGAGCCCGGACTGGCAGTACCGGGTACTGCACGCGAGAACGCCGAATGGCTATCACCTGCTGCTGGAGGAAGGTAGCGAGTAAGCGGCGCAACGCAGGCGCTTAAGGCGCGAGGCACGGCCGCCAAAAATGACCAGGCCCAGGCTGGAATCGCCTGGCCGCCTTTTGGCGGTCCTGCGGGAGGAGGTGTCGGTGCGGACCGGCTTGATCAGGCCCGCCAGGCCGGCCGACGTGCCGGCCATCTACCAGCTGATCCTCGACTTGGCCGAGTACGAACGCTCGGCGCCCGAGGTAACCGGCACGCTCCAGGACCTGCACCGGTCGCTGTTCAGCTCGGAGCCCGCCGTGTTCGCGCATGTTGCCGAGCACGAGGGCAACGTCGGCGGGTTCGCGCTGTGGTTCCTCAACTACTCCACCTGGCTCTGCCAGCACGGCATTTACCTGGAAGACCTGTACGTGACCCCCGAGCTTCGCGGCCAGGGCCTCGGCCAGGCGCTGCTCGCTGAGCTCGCCGCTCTGTGTGTCGAGCGCGGCTACGGGAGGCTGGAATGGTGGGTGCTGGACTGGAACGAGCCTGCTCGCGGCTTCTACACCCGCCTTCGGGCCAGACCGATGGACGAATGGACAGTGCACCGGCTGACAGGTGAGCCGCTGCGGGCCCTGGCGGCCAGCCGCAGGCCGCAGCCAGCCTGACGCACGCACTCCGCCGCTAGCCTGATTGCATGCGAATCACTGGCGTGGACTCGACTGACCTGTTTGGCGGAACCGTCGCGGCGCCTCGCCAGATCGTCAGGGTCCGCCTGGTCAACGCCGGCCCGACTATGGTCACGGACCGGACGCAAGCTGCGACGGTGCAGATCGACGGCCCTGGCGTTGGCACGCCCGAGCCGGCCGTGGTCACCGGGCTCGCTCCGGGCGCCGAGATAACCGCGGAAGTGGCGATCGAGACGACGGCCATGCCGGGGGCGTCACTGCCGGTGCAGGCGACGGCGTCCTGGCCGGGCGGCAGCACGAGCCTGCCGGCTGCCATCATCGTGGCCGAGCCTGGCTGGGTCATGTGGATGGTGAGCCACTTCCACTACGACCCGGTCTGGTGGAGCACGCAGGGCGAGTTCACCGAGTCCCGGCAGATCCTGCCGGACGCAGCCGGCCAGATGCCGGAGGTTC
>DASXIA010000362.1:0-18053 GCA_036488155.1 Streptosporangiaceae bacterium
CCCTGACGCTACCGTGGCTGGAGAGCCGATAACCAGGTTCGATCCTGCGTGCAACGGCGCTCACTCGTACCGTGAGCTGGCCAAGGAGGTACTGGATAGGTGGCGTCAGGGCGTTCCCGCGGGTCCCGTTCGCGCCGGGTAAGCCTGCCCGGAGTCGCAGAGCTGCTGCGGCCGCCGGCGCCGAGTCCGGCGGTCGTAAGTGAACGACAAGCGAGCGGCAGGGAAAGCCACCCACAAAAGATCACCGTCTACATGTCCGGCTCCGAGCTGATCGACCTAGAGCGGGCCCGGCTGGCGCTGCGGTCCTACGGAATCTCCGCCGACCGGGGCCGGATCGTCCGGGAGGCGATCACGGTGCTGCTCGCCGACCTGGACGCTCGAGGTGAGGACAGCCTTCTCGCTGGGCGGCTGCGCGAAGGCACGTTACGGACTGAGATACCCTGCACGACAGGAGGACAGTGGCTGGAGCACGGCTGACTGCCGCAGCGTGCCCAGCGCTAGTCCAGCCCCGGTGAGCATCATGACGACCGGCGAATCGAGCCCCGCTGCAGCGAGCACGGCTGACCTGAGCGCGCCTGAAGTGGGCACGCCTGAACTGGGCACGGGCGGATTGAGCGCGGGCGAATCGAGCAGCGCGGGCGGCTTTCAGGTGCACCTCGATGTCTTCGAGGGCCCGTTCGACTTGCTGCTCGCCCTGATCGCCAAGCACAAGCTGGACATCACCGAGATAGCGCTGTCCACTGTGACCGACGAGTTCATCGGCTACATCCGCGCACTGGCTGGCGGCTGGGACCTGGACCAGGCCAGTTACTTCCTGGTTGTCGCCGCGACCCTGCTGGACCTGAAGGCAGCACGGCTGCTGCCCTCGGGCGAAGTCGACGACGAGGAGGACCTGGCGCTGCTGGAGGCCAGGGACCTGCTGTTCGCCCGGCTCCTCCAATACCGTGCGTATAAGGAGGTGGCGAGCGTACTTGCCGGCCGGATCGCGGTCGAGGGACGCCGCTACCCGCGGCGGGTGGCGATGGAGCCGCGGTTCGCGGAACTGCTACCGGAAGTGCTCATCGGCATCGGGGCGGCGGAGTTCGCCGCGATCGCCGCAAGAGTGCTCGCGCCGCGCAAGGCGCCGACGGTGTCGACAGCCCACCTGCACGTCCCGAAGACGTCAGTGCGGGAACAGGCTGAGATAATGCTGGCACGGCTGCGGAGGCTGCGCCGGGCGACGTTCCGGCAGCTCATCGCCGACTGCGCCGGAACTTATGAGGTCGTGGCGCGATTCCTGGCCGTGCTGGAGCTGTACCGGGACGGCCTCGTCAGCCTGGATCAGGTAGCCCCGCTGGGCGATCTCTACGTGTCCTGGACGGATCTCGGCGAGCACGGCATTCGACATGATCATGAGGAATACGATGGATAACGGGCTAACCGGTGACGAGCCGGACCTCCGGCCGGACGAGCCGGACGAGCCGGACAGCGGGCTAGAGGAGCCGGACGTGCCGGACAGCGGGCTGGAGGAGCCGGACGAGCCGCACAGCGGGCTGGAGGAGCCGGACAGCGAGCCAGCGGTGCCGGCGCCCGGGCTGCGGATGGGCCTGGAGGCGGTGCTGCTGGTCGCTGACGAGCCGGTGCCGACCGGCTCGCTGGCTGATGTCACCGGGCACCCTGAGGCCGCGGTCGCGGCAGCGCTCCGCGACCTGGCCGGCGAGTACACCGCGCAGCAGCGGGGTTTCGACCTGCGGGAGGTCGCCGGCGGCTGGCGGCTGTACACCAGGGACGAGTGCGCCGCCGTGGTCGAGCGGTTCGTCACCGACGGGCAGGAGATCAGGCTTACCCAGGCCGCGCTGGAGACGCTGGCTGTCGTCGCGTACCGTCAGCCGGTGAGCCGGGCGCGGGTTTCTGCCGTCCGCGGCGTCAATTGCGACGGGGTCATGCGCACGCTCGTCCTGCGCGGGCTTGTCGAAGAGGCGGGGAGTGATCCGGAGACCGGCGCGATCTTGTTCCAGACGACCAGCTACTTCCTGGAGCGGATTGGCCTGGCCCGGCTGTCTGACCTGCCGGACCTGACGCCGTTCCTGCCTGATCAGCTTGACGAGGAGCTGGACTTCGGCCATGACGCCGTCCGGTAGCCGGCGCGCCGGCCCTAGCAGCCAGCACCGCGCCAGCGGGCCCGGCAGCCAGCACAGTGCCGATCAGCACGGGGCTGATCAGCACGGGGCTAGTCAACACACGGCGAGCCGTTCGCTCAGCGCCGCGGACCTCGCCAGGGCGCGCGCAGCAGCGGCAAGCCTGGGTGCGGACTTCGGCGCTGACGACGACTGGGAGGACGCCGAAGCCCCCGGCGAGCGCGACTCGCTTACCGATGTGCCCGGCGGCGTCCGACTGCAGAAGGTGCTGGCAGCGGCCGGAGTCGGCAGCAGACGGCATTGCGAGGAGCTGATCGGCGCGGGCCGGGTGGAAGTCGACGGCGAGGTCGTGCGCCGGTTCGGGGCGAGGGTCGACCCGAGGCATCAGGTCATCAGGGTGGACGGCCGGCGGATCCCGGCCAGCGAGGACCTGGTCTATGTCGCGCTGAACAAGCCAGCTGGCGTGCTCACCTCGATGTCGGACAGCCGTGGCCGCAAGACCCTGACAGACTTGCTCGGCGACACCGCCGAGCGGCTATTCCACGTGGGCCGGCTGGATTACGACACCGAGGGCCTGATACTGCTGATGAATGACGGCGAGCTGGCGCACCGGCTTGCCCACCCCCGTTTCGGCGTGCTGAAGACGTACCTCGCTGACGTGCCGGGTCCTGTGCCCAAAGACCTGGGCCGCCGCCTGATCTCCGGGATCGAGCTGGAAGACGGCGTCGCCAGCGCCGACAAGTTCCGGGTAGTAGAGCAGGTGGGCGGCCGTGCGCTGGTGGAGATTACCCTGCATGAGGGTCGCAAGCACATCGTCAGGCGGATGCTGGCGGCCGCCGGGCACCCGGTGAGCAGGCTGGTGCGGACTCAGGTCGGGCCGGTTGTGCTTGGCTCGCTTCGGCCGGGTACGACCAGGCGGCTGACCACGAAGGAAGTCGGCGACCTGTACGCGGCGGTAGGCCTGTAGCCCGCCACCCGGCGCCACCCGGCGCCAGCCACGCACGACGAGACGTCAGCAGAAGGAGGGCAAGTGGCTGTCCGTGCAGTCCGCGGAGCTGTTCAGGTAGGCGGGAACGACCGGGCGGAGATCCTGGCGGGCACAGCCGAGCTGGTCACCGAGGTGATGAACCGAAACGAGCTCAGCACTGACGATGTCATCAGTGTCATTTTCACCGCGACACCCGACCTGAATGCCGAGTTCCCGGCCCTCGCCGCGCGCAAGCTGGGCTTCCAGGAAGTACCGCTGCTGTGCGCCTCCGAGATCGAGGTGCCGGACGCATTGCCGCACGTAGTGCGGCTGATGATGCACATCGAGACGGCCAAGCCGCGGTCCGCGATGCAGCATGTGTACCTGCACGGAGCCGCGGCGCTGAGGCTGGATATCGCCCAGTGAATCCTGCGGCCCGGACTGACCCGGTACCGCCGGCCAGCGTGGTCGTCGTGGGGACTGGGCTGATCGGCACGTCGGTGGCCCTGGCGCTGCGCGAGCGGGGCGTCAGCGTCTGGCTAGCTGATCGCGACCCCGCCGCCGCCCGCCTCGCGGCCGACCTCGGCGCCGGGCAGCCCCTGCCGGACGAGGGAGTGCCCGGCGGGCCGGCTGACGTAACCGTGCTGGCGGTCCCGCCCGCGGCCGTCGCGAGTGAGCTGCACGCAGCCCAGGCCCGTCGCCTGGCACGCTGTTACACCGACGTGGCAAGCGTCAAGGAGCTGCCGCTGGCCGGCGCACGAGCGCTCGGCTGCGACCTGGCCAGCTACGTTCCCGGCCATCCGCTGTCTGGTCGCGAGCGGTCCGGTCCGGCGGCTGCGAAGGCGGACCTGTTCGTCGGCCGGCCCTGGGTGCTCTGCCCGCAGCCAGCCAATGATGAAAAGACCATCGTTCTGGTAACGGGGCTTGCGCGGGCCTGTGGTGCCGTTCCGGTCTCGGCCGGCGCGGCTGAGCACGACCAGTGGGTGGCTCTGGTGTCGCACGCGCCGCACGTTGTCGCAGCGGCGATGGCAGCCAGGCTCGAGCAGGCCCCGGCGAACGCGCTTGCCCTGGCCGGTCAGGGGCTGCGGGACGTCACCCGGATCGCCGCCTCGGGCGCGAGCATGTGGCTTCAGATCCTGACCGCCAACGCCGGGCCGGCCGGAGCGGTGCTCCGCGCCGTGGCCGCGGACCTGGCGCAGGCCGCAGACGCGCTCGACTGCCTGGCAGCAGGCGACGAGGGGGCTGTGAAGCAGGTAGCCGACCTGCTGGAGCGAGGAATCGACGGAGTCGGGCGCCTGCCGGGTAAGCATGGCGGGCCGGCCAGGGGTTTCGCCCCCGTGCAGGTCGTCATCCCAGACCGGCCGGGCGAGCTGGCGCGGCTGTTTCAGGCGGCGGGCGCTGCGGGCATCAACATCGAGGACATCACCATTGAGCACTCGCCGGGCTTGCCGGTAGGCGTCGCGGAGTTGTGGGTCCGGCCCGAGGAAGTCGTGCGGCTGTCTGAGGCGCTGGAGGCCAGCGGTTGGCCAGTTCGCCGGTAACCTTGCCTGGTGACTGAATCAGCTGCCTGGACGATATCTACCGGTGTGGAGCAAATGGAGCGTTATGCCGGGCAGCCTGGCCCCGTGATCGCGATGGATGGCCCGGCCGGCTCTGGCAAGTCGACGGCGGCCCGCCGCGTCGCGGCCGAGCTTGGCCTTCGGTATCTGGACACTGGCGCGATGTACCGGGCGCTGACGTGGTGGCTCCTGGGAAACGCAGTGGACCTCACCGACACCGCGGCAGTGCTGGCGCGGATTGCCGAGCCGCGGATCGCGGTCGGGATTGACCCTGCGGACCCGCAGGTCACAGTAGACGGAAAGGATGTCGCGGCGGACATCAGGACCCGCGAGGTGTCCAACTCGGTGAGTGCCGTGGCAGCGATCCCGCAGGTTCGCCGGCTGCTGATCGGCATGCAGCGCGACATCATCGCCTCCGCCGTCGCCGACGGCGCCGGGATCGTGGCCGAAGGCCGCGACATCGGCACAGTGGTCGCCCCCGACGCGGCGGTCAAGGTGTACCTCACGGCAAACGAGGACGTCCGCGCGCAGCGGCGATCTGCCGACCTGGCTGCCGACCCGACGGCAACGGTGGACATAACCAGGCGTGAGCAAGCGCTGCGCGATCAGCGGGACGCCGCCCAGATGGCAATGGCGGATGACGCAGTCAGGATCGACACCAGCGGCCTCGGCCCGGACGATGTCGTCAGGCGCGTCGTCGCGATGGCCAGGGAGCGGCAGGCAGTACCGCATGGCTGAGCCTGAGGAGAGCCAGCTGGCCGCCGATGTAGCCGCGCCGGTCCTCGCCGTCGTCGGCAGGCCGAATGTTGGCAAGTCCACCCTGGTGAACCGGATCCTGGGCAGCAGGCAAGCGGTCGTGGAGGACACGCCGGGCGTTACCAGGGACCGGGTCACCTATGACGCGACGTGGCGCGGCCGCGCGTTCACGCTGGTGGACACCGGTGGCTGGGAGCCGTCGGTGGAAGGAACCCCGGCACTCGCCGCACGGGTGGCGGCGCAGGCGCGGATCGCCGTCGACGCAGCCGACGCCGTGCTGTTCGTCGTCGACGCGGTTGTTGGCGTCACCGACGCGGACGCGGCGGTAGCCGCGGTGCTGCGGCGGTCAAAGAAGCCCGTCGTACTTGCTGCCAACAAGGTCGACGACGCTCCCGGAGAGCCGGTTGTTCACGAACTCTGGTCGCTCGGCCTCGGCGAGCCGATACCGGTGAGTGCGCTGCATGGCCGCGGTAGCGGCGACCTGCTGGACTCGATCCTGAGCGCGCTGCCGGAGGCTCCTGCTGAGCGGTACGAGGCCGAGGGCGGCCCGCGGCGGATTGCGCTCATCGGCAGGCCGAACGTCGGCAAGTCGAGCCTGCTCAACAAGCTCGCCGGGTCGGAGCGGGTGCTTGTCGATGATGTAGCGGGCACGACCAGGGACCCGGTCGACGAACTCGTCGACCTCGGTGGCAAGACCTGGCGCTTCGTCGATACCGCGGGCATCAGGCGGCGGGTGCGGGAAAGCCAGGGCGCCGATTTCTTCGCCGCGCTGCGCACGGAGCGGGCACTGGAGCGGGCTGAGGTGGCCGTTGTGCTCGTCGACGCCAGCCAGCCGCTCGCCGAGCAGGACCTGCGGATCATCTCGATGGTGATCGAGGCCGGCCGGGCGCTGGTTATCGCTTACAACAAGTGGGACCTTGTCGATGCCGACCGCAGGGAGTTCCTGGACAAGGAGATAGACCGGCAGCTGCACAACGCCCGGTGGGCGCCGCGAGTCAACCTGTCGGCAAAGACCGGCTGGCACGTGGACCGGCTGGTGCCGGCGCTGGAGCAGGCACTCGACGGCTGGGAGACCAGGATCCAGACCGGGCGGCTGAACGCCTGGCTGACGGCGCTGATAGCGGCAACACCGCCGCCCGTTCGCGGCGGCAAGCAGCCGAAAATCATGTTCGCGACACAGGCGGGCATCAGGCCGCCGCATTTCGTGCTGTTCACGACCGGGTTCTTGCAGGCGGGCTACCGGCGCTTCATTGAGCGCAGGCTGCGGGAAGAGTTCGGCTTCGCCGGCACGCCGGTGCACGTGACGATGCGCCTCAGGGAGAAGAAACACAGCCGGAGTGACACCGCCCGGCACCCGGCCGAAAGCCGGCAGACCCGCCGGGGGACCGCGCGTCGCGGGCCCGGCCGCGGCTAGCTAGGCCAACGAGCCAAGCACAGTTAACCACGGGCGACTGGGCTGGCAGGCTCGGTGGCGCCGAGCCAGAACCAGACCGTAGTGCCGTCGTCGTCGCGCAGGTAACCCCACTGGTCCGAGAGCGTCTGCACGAGGAAGAGTCCGTGACCGTCGGATGCGTACACATCGCCGCGGACGACCGGAGCACTGAGATCAGATCCCGCATCGGCTACTTCGATCCGCACGCCCCATGCTGACTCCGAGATCTGCACGGTGACGGTGCCTCCGGCGCAGTGCGATGCGGTGTGCATGACGGCGTTCGTGACCAGCTCGGAGGTGAGCAGGATCGCGTCCTCGAGGCTGGGGTGTAAATCGCCCAGGGCCTTGGCGACAAACGCGCGTGCTTCCCGGACGTGCTCCGCGCGGCCCGGGATCGTGAGGCTGCCCAGGACTGCCGCATCTGCCATGACGGCCGCATCCACCACGGGGGCTTCCACCGCGGGCGCTTCTACCACGGGCCCCTCCACCACGGGCGAGTGCTCGGCTCTGGCGCCGGCCCGAGTGGCCTTGGCTGCCATCCCGGCCGCTCCCTCCTGCGCGGTGCCCCGGAGCTTCCAGCCCAGAAACGCCGTATTGGCCATTTTGCAACATTGGCGAGTGGCATCCGGCAGAAGCAAGACGGCGCGGGCAACGCGCCTTCCAGCTCAATAATGATGTGACAGTGCATGGCACGCAAGTGCATGACACAAATAACAGCCGCGAAATCTCAGGTGGGATCTCACCGGTGCAGCCGATTCGTGTATCGTGATCACCAGAGCAATGCGATAGGCAGCCAATCTGCATTCTCATGCAGGCTGCGCTACGAGCTTCCCGCCGAGGGGGCGAGCGCCAGTGTCAGTCGGCCCGACCGTTAGGCGCCGTCGGCTCGGCAGCGAGTTAAGGCGGCTGCGGGAGTCGCAGTCAATCAAGCTCGAAGAGGTCGCCGAACGTCTCGGCGTGGCGCCGTCCACCCTTTCCCGGATCGAGACCGGGAAAGCGCCGACGCGCACTGCCTACCTCAACGCCATGCTTGAGCTTTACGGCGTTGACGATCCGGGCCAGCGCCAAGTGCTGCTGGAGATGGCCAGGGAGGGCCATCGCAAGGGCTGGTGGGCAGTGTGGGACGGGGTGCTGCCTACCGGCTTCGGCATCTACGTCGGCCTGGAAGCCGAGGCCGCGTCACTCCGCGTCTATGAGGCGCAGGTCGTCCACGGCCTGCTGCAGACCGAGGACTATGCCCGCGCGGTGATGTCCACGGTCCGGCGGCGGCAGACTCCGGACGAGATTGACCGGCTGGTCAAGCTGCGCATGCAGCGGCAGGACGTATTGCGGCGGGCGGATCCGCTGGAACTGTGGATCATTCTTGATGAATCCGTGCTGCGCCGGATGGCCTGCTCTTCTAAAGTAATGCGCGAGCAACTTGACCATCTCTATGAAGCAAGCCAATGGCCGAACGTAACCTTGCAGGTACTGGCATTTGGCAGTGGCCTGCACCCCGGCCTCGGTGGCTCATTCGCCATTATTGAGTTTCCGGAGCGTTTTGACCCGGATGTTGTCTACACCGAAGGGGTAACGGGTCAGGCCAACATCGAGGAGCGTGACCGGGAGGTGCGGGCTAGTGCTGAGGCATTCGACCTGCTCCGTGCTGCTGCCCTGCCGCCAGGCGACTCGGCGCTACTCATCCGAGCCATTTCCGAGGGCGCAGAAGAATCCACCTGAAAGGAATCCCCGCATGTCCGATTACGACCTGTCCACTGCAGCGTGGATAACTAGCCGTGCCTGCAACAACTCGGCCTGCGTCCAGGTAGCCCACCTGCCGGGTGGCATGGTGGCTCTCAGGGACGGTAAGGACATCGCTCAGCCGGCTCACGTCTTCGACAGCGACGAGTGGGCGGCGTTCGTCACCGGCGTCAAGGCCGGCGAGTTCGACTTGCCGGTGAGCTAACCCGGGCGGGGCAGAGAGGCGGCTTGGCGGGGTTGTTACCAGCCCCGCCAAGCCGCTAGTTGTATCGGCCGGCCGGGATCTGGTGAGGGTCGTCAGTGGTCGGCTTGGGGGGATTCGATAGTGCCCGAATCGACCACCCCTGGATCAATGAGCGGCTGGGCGAACACGTGCCCGAGCGGCTCGGGCCCGACGTACTGCTGGCAGCGGCAGCTCTCCTCGGCGCACCCGCCGGTGCGGGGATTGTGAAAGCTGAGGTGGTGGCCGCAACCGCAGATGGGCTGCGGCTCGGGCGGCGCCTTGAGCGCCGCGCTCCGCCTCTCCGCTAGGTCGGCTTTGGCGGCGATGATCTTCAGCCGCCGGGCGTGATGGCGCTGCAGCGCACCACCGGCCATGGGGCCGACTATGAAGATAAGCCACCAGAAGCTCAGGAGGTGCAACACAGGGCTATCCTCCCGCAGCGGTGCAGCAACGGCAAACCTTTGGCAGGCTGCCAGGCTTCACATTCGTCCGGGGAGACCGAACTCGCCGTCGCGCGCTCCGTTAAGGAATGCGTCCCACTCGGCTCTGGTGAAGATCAGCGCAGGGCCGTTGGGCTCACGGGAGTTACGCATCGCAACGTCGCCATCAGCCAGGAACGCAACCTCGACACAGTTGCCGCCGGTCGGGCCGCTGTAACTGCTCTTGATCCAGGGCCCGGTGCTTCCACCCGCATGGGTGCTGCCGATGATGCCGGTCACGTTGTTTCCTCCAGTTCCGCGAGCATCGTACGGATGAAATTGGCGGTTTCTTCTGGCGTGCACGCGGACGCGCTGATGCGATCCATAGCTTCGATGTAGCGCTCGACGTCGAGGCGCTTATCCAGGTACAGAGCGCTGGTGAGCTGCTCGACGTACACCACGTCAGACAGGTCATCGGTAGCGAACCGGAGGATGCTGAAGCTGCCCGGCGCCGCATACGAGGCGCCGGTGAGGAAGGGCGATATCTGGATTGTGAGCCCGGGACGATCGGAGACCTCAAGCAAGTACTCAAGCTGCTGCCGCATCATGCCGGGACAGCCCACCGGGCGTCGCACGGCGACCTCGTCGATGATGGCCCACAGCCTGAGGCTGCCGGCCGCGAATCGCCGCTGCCGCTCCCTTCGCAGGAAGACCAGCCGGTCCGTTTCCTCGCGCGAGTACTGGCCAAGCCGGATGACGGCGGCGGCGTAGTCCTCGGTCTGCAGCAGTCCGGGCACGAACTGGCTGTCGAAGCTTCGGATGGACTCGGCGGATTCCTCCAGCCCGAGGTAGGACTGAAACCAGGCGGGCAGCACATCCTGGTACTGGTGCCACCAGCCTGGCTGGTTGGCCTGGCTGGCTAACGTCAGCAGTTGCTCGCGCTCGGCCGAGTCGGTGATCCCGTAGAGGTTCAGCAGGTCGGCGATATCGACTTCGCGCACTGCGTTCCGGCCGAGTTCGATCCGGCTGATCTTCGACTCCGAGCCGCGGATAGCGCGGGCGGCTTCCTGCGCTGTGATATTGCGCGACTCGCGAAGTCGTCTCAGTTGTGTGCCAAGCAGGATGCGAAGCACGGTAGGGGCGGCAGCCCCGTCAATGCGCCCCGTTACCGGGTCCGCGCTGCCGGGTGCCAGGTCGCCAGCCATCAGCCGCGCTCCCTCCCGATATGCCGCATGGGTTCTTACTACCATGGCCCGTTCACACGGAGGTGCCATAACGCTTCAAGCCCGGGCATCGTTTTCGCGCGGAATTTTTAAAGGCAGCGCGTAATGGACTTGGTCGTCAAATGGCACTTACTTCATCGTATCGCGAGTGGGATTTCTTGCCAGCCTGTGATAGGCAGGCAGGGGCACAGTCGGCAGTGAGCCACGGCTACAGCACTGCGAGCATCTGGGCGGCGGCCACCTTCGGTCTCGCCGCTGTGACCGCCGGAGCGCTTATCACCACCCGGCCCGGCCTGCCGAGCAGCGCCCGGCAGCGCGTCGCAGACGGCAGGGCAGGCGATCCCGGCCGCGGGCAGCACCGATACGATCCGGAACGTAAATCACATTCGTCTCGCGTTAGGCAGGGTGCATGCGCTACAGGCCACTGGGTAACTCCGGGCTCGAAGTCTCCGTCGTCGGCCTTGGCTGCAATAACTTCGGCCGTCGGCTAGACGTCGAGCAGACCAGGTCCGTCGTCGACGCGGCGATCGATTCCGGCGTGACGCTGCTGGACACGGCGGAGACCTACGGTGGCCGCGGACGCTCGGAGGAGATTCTCGGCGAGGTGCTGGCTGGCCGCCGGGATCAAGTCGTGCTTGCTACCAAGTTTGGCTCGCAGGGTTCGGACATGGGCTACGGCCTGGCCGCTGGCGCCAAAGGCGGCCGAGCCTACGTCAGGCGCGCGGTTGAGAACTCGCTGCGCCGGCTGCAGACCGACTACATCGATCTCTACCAGATTCACACGCCGGACCCGGTGACGCCCATCGAGGAAACGCTCAGCGCGCTTACTGAGCTCGTGCAGGCGGGGCTAGTCCGGTACATCGGGCACTCGAACTTCTCCGCGGTTCAGATTGCTACTGCCGCCGGTGCCGCACGTGAGCTGGGCGCAGTGCCCTTCATCTCCGCGCAGAATCACTGGTCGCTGCTCGAGCGCCAGGCCGAGTTGGACGTCGTGCCCGCGGCCGTGCAATTCGGTCTCGGTGTCCTGCCGTACTTCCCGCTTGCCAACGGTCTGCTGACTGGCAAGATCCGGCGCGGCATCGGGCCTGCCCAGGGCACCCGGCTGGCCGACCGGTCGGACTACATCACCGACGAAAAGCTGGACAGGGTCGAGGCCCTGGCGAGCTGGGCCGAGCAGCACGGCAGGACGATGCTCGACGTTGCGATCGGCGGCCTGGCAGCGCTGCCTGGCTGTACCTCAGTCATCGCGGGCGCCACCTCCGCTGAGCAGGTGCGGGCAAACGCGGCCGCGGGCGACTGGCTGCCGACAGAGGCACAGCTGACCGAGCTCGACAAGATCGTTCCCGTGGTTAGCTGACGGCAGGAGGTTATCGGCCATGCGAATGACTGCTGCGCTGTACGAGGGGTACGGACCTGCCGCCGACGTGCTCAAGGTGGTCGAGGTCGACCGGCCCGAGCCGGGGCCAGGACAGGTGCGCGTCAGGATGCAGCTGTCCGGAATCAACCCGACGGACTGGAAATCGCGGGCTGGCATGACGCCGAGGCCTATGAACGGCTTCCAGATCCCCCATCATGATGGCGCCGGCGTGATCGACGCCGTCGGTAATGGCGTGGACCCAGCCCGCATCGGGCAGCGAGTCTGGACCTGGCTGGCAGCTTCTGGCAGCCCGTGGGGCACTGCTGCGCAATGGTGCGTGCTGCCCGCCAGGCAGGCCGTCCCGCTGCCGGACGGCGCATCCGCCGAGCTCGGCGCGTGCCTCGGCGTGCCCGCGATGACGGCGCACCGCTGCCTGTTCGCAGATGGACCGGTGGATGGCAAGAACGTCCTGGTCGCCGGCGGAGCCGGGGCCGTCGGGCACTTCGCAATCGAACTGGCCAAGTTCGGGAACGCCCGCGTGGTGACCACTGTCAGCGGCCCGCAGAAGGCCGAACTGGCGAGACACGCCGGTTCGGACCTGGTCGTCAATTACCGCGACGCCGACGCCGCCGCTCAGATCAAGGCGTTCGCGCCTCAGATGGATCGGATCGTCGAGCTGGCACTCGGTGCCAATCTTGACCTCGACCTGGCGGTATCGGGGCCGCAGACACACATCGTGGACTACGCGGCCGAGCCGGATGATCCTGTTCTGCCAGTGCGCAAGTGCATGAACGCCAACGTGACCATCCGGTTCGTCCTGCTCTACAACTTCCCTGCCGAGGCTCTTGATCAGGCGGCCGCTGACATCGACGCCGCGCTCGCAGCAGACGCGCTGACTGCCCTGCCAGTAACCAAGTTCCCGCTGGCTGAGGTCGCGAGGGCGCAGGATGCCGTCGAGGCTGGGGCCGTCGGCAAGGTGGTGCTCGAGATCCCGTGATGGCGGGCGCGGCCGCTGCGGCCGGCTATTCGATCGCCTTAGCGGAGCGGGCCCGGTCGCGCAGGATGTTCTTCTGGATCTTGCCGGTGGACGTCTTCGGCAGCGGCCCGAAAACGACGCTCCGCGGGGCCTTGAAGTGCGGCAGGTTCGCCCGGCAGAACTCGACCAGCTCCGCCTCGGTGGCCTTGCCGCCCGGCTTCAGCTCGACATAGGCGCGAGGGCTCTCGCCCCAGGTCGGATCGGGCACGGCGACTACGCCAGCAAAGGCGACCGCGGGGTGGCGGTAGAGGACGTCCTCGACTTCGAGCGACGAAATGTTCTCACCGCCGGAGATGATGACGTCCTTGGCGCGGTCCTTGATCTTGACATAGCCGTCTGGTTCCAAGGTGGCCAGATCGCCGGAGTGGAACCAGCCTCCGTCGAATGCGTCGCTGGTGGCGGCCGGGTTCTTCAGGTAGCCGCGCATGGTGATGTTGCCGCGGAATACGATCTCGCCGATGGTCTGACCGTCGGCCGGAACCGGCTGGCCGGTCTTCTGATCGAGCACGGTCATCCCGTCCTCCAGCAGGTAGCGCACGCCCTGACGGCCGCCCAGCTGCGACCTCCCTTTGATGTCTAGCTCGTCCCACGCCTCGTGCTTGGCGCAGACGGCGGCCGGTCCGTACGTTTCGGTCAGTCCGTAGACGTGCGTCAGGTCGAAGCCGAGCCGTTCCATGCCTTCGATCATCGCGGCGGGCGGCGCGGCGGCGGCAACCATGGCAGAGACCCGCCCTACGCCGGCGCGCAGGTCCGCCGGTGCCTGAATCAGCGTGTTGTGCACTACCGGAGCCCCGCAGTAGTGCGTAACGCCCTCTTGCCGCATGAGGCGGAATACCGTGGCCGCGTCCACTCGGCGCAGGCAGACGTTCGTGCCGACGTTGGCCGCGATCGTCCACGGGAAGCACCAGCCATTGCAGTGGAACATCGGCAGTGTCCACAGGTAGACGCTATGCCGCGGCATGTTCCAGGTCAGGATGTTCCCGATGGCGTTGAGATGCGCGCCGCGGTGGTGGTAAACGACGCCTTTGGGGCTGCCAGTTGTGCCCGAGGTGTAGTTCAGCGAGATCGGCTGCCACTCGTCTGTCGGTTCGATCCGCTGGTAGTCCGGGTCGGCGTCGGCGAGCAGGGTCTCATAGCTGAGATTTCCGATCAGCTCGCCCGGCCCGTCGTACTCAGGGTCGTCGATGTTGATCACCAGCGGACTCACCTGGCACTGCCGGAGGGCCCCGGACACCGCCGGGAAGAACTCCCGATCGGTGATCAGCACCTTGGCCTCCGCATGATCCAGGATGAACGCGATCGTCGCCGCGTCCAGCCGGGTGTTGATCGTGTTCAGGACCGCTCCGGTCATCGGCACGCCGAAGTGCGCGTCAATCATCTCCGGGGTGTTCGCAGCGATCACCGACACCGTGTCGCCCCGCCCGACGCCGCGCGCGGTCAGCGCGGAAGCGAGGCGGCGGCTGCGCTCACGCGCCTGCGCCCAGCTGAACCGCCGCTCGCCGTGGACGATCGCCAGCCGGTCGGGGTAGACATCGGCGCTCCAGTCCAGGAACACCAGAGGCGTGAGCGGCGCGTAGTTAGCTGCGTTGGGCTCCAGCCCGATCCGATACTCCTCGTTCACGGCGTCCTCCCAGCGGCGTCAGCGTGGCGGCAGGTGCCGGCCCGCGGGCCTTACTCGCTGCATAGCCCACGTACCCGGCTGGCGCAACCGGAGCAGCCCGTGGCGAAGGACTTGCCAGCACGCAGGCTAACCGTTAGGTTCTAGATAACCGTTATCTGGATAGCCGTTAGGTGGTGGTCCCGGTGCAGCAGGAAGTAGTCCTAGCGCTGCTCGCTAAGGAGCCATCGCATGGCTACGAGTTGCGGGCGCGACTGCGTGAAGCACTCGGCCCGCTTGGCGATGCGATGAACGACGGGCAGGTCTACGTCACGCTTGGTCGGCTGGAGAAGGCGGGCCAGGTGACGGTCGAGCATGCGGCAGGTATGCCGGACCGGCCCGATCGCAAGATGTACGCGCTCACAGCGGCCGGCCAGCATCGGGTGGCCGAGTGGCTGGCGGAGGTGAGCTGGCCTAAGCCGGACCTGGCTGAGTTTCACCTCAAGCTGCTGGCCGCGGCTGCGGCACATCTCGCGGATCCGGTTGCGATCGTGGACGCTCAGCGGCGCGAACTACTGCGCCGGCTGCGCGACGCGCAACGTATTGCGATGGCCGAGCCGCGCGAATCGGACGCCGCGCTGCTCCTGGAAGGAATCGTGCTCCGGCTGCAGGCCGACTTGCGATGGCTAGAGGCCTGCGAACGGACTTGGACGAAGCGGAAGGCTAGCTCGCGGGGAGAGCAATGAGCGAGACAGGAAACGAATCAATGCTGCGCGCCCGCGGGCTGCGTAAGGAGTACGGCCGGGAAGCCAGCCTGGTACGTGCCGTCGACCAGGTGGACCTGGACGTGCCAGCCGGCGAGACGCTGGCGGTGATGGGACCGAGCGGATGCGGCAAGTCGACGCTGCTGCATTTGCTCGGCGGCCTTGACCGGCCGTCAGCCGGCGAGATCTGGCTGGCAGGCGAGCGGATCGACCAGATGAGCGAGCGGGGGATGGCCGCGCTGCGCCGCGATGCGGTCGGTTTCGTATTCCAGGCGTTCCACCTGATGGATGAGCTCACGGCCGTGGAGAACATCGAGCTGCCCGCGTTGCTAGCCGGTCGCTCGCCGCGGGCAGCCAGACGCCGGGCTGCCGAACTGCTTGATCAGGTCGGGCTGGCCGATCGGGCCAGGCATCTGCCGTCCCAGCTTTCTGGCGGACAGCGGCAGCGGGTCGCGATCGCTCGTGCGCTGGCCAACTCGCCGCTTGTCGTGCTCGCCGACGAGCCGACCGGCAACTTGGACAGCGAGGCGACCCTCGACGTGCTGCAGTTGTTCGAGAGCCTGCACGAGGCTGGCCAGACGCTCGTGATCGTGACTCACGACGCGCGGATCGCAGCGACGGCGGACCGGCTGATCTCCATGCGGGACGGTGCGTTCGTCGACGACACCCGGCTGACTGGTGGCACCGCCGGCAATCTCAGCGCCCTTGTCGGCTTGGACGGCTGAAAGATGCGTAGCCGACTTCTCATCGTCTCCCGCCTCGCCGCGCGGGATCTGCGATACCGCCGGGGTGAAACGGCCATGCTGGTCGTGGCTTTCGTTGCGGCCACTGCGACGCTGACGCTCGGGCTGATCTTGCACGGCGTGATCAGCCGTCCTTATCAGCAGACGCGCGCGGCGACAGCCGGCCCGGACGTGGAGGCAACCGCGTTCCCGCAACGCGGTGGTCCGCCTGCCGACCGGGCTGCGCTCGCCAGCCTTACCCCGCTGGTCCGGGCACGCGGCGTCACCGCACACACGGGGCCGTATCCGGTCGCCTTCGCAGTCCTGCATGCGGCTGGCCATGCCGACGCAGTGCTGGCGGAGGGGCGGGATCAGGCGCCCGCCGCCGTCGACCAGCCAGCCCTGACTCAGGGAAGCTGGGTGCGGCCTGGCGGGGTCGTCCTGGAGCGTAGCTTCGCGGACGCGCTTGGCGTCCGCGCCGGCGACCGGGTGACGCTCAACGGCCGGTCATTCCTGGTCAGCGGGATCGCAGTCACTGCGGCACTGCCGACATCGGGTATCGGCTTCCTCGGGAACAGCTCGCAGTTCCCCAATCCGGGCCTGATCTGGGTAACTCGCGCGGCCGCGGAGAGTCTGGCTACTCGGGCGCACCCGCTCGGCTACCTGCTCAATCTGAAGCTCGCGAAGCCCTCCGGGGCCGAATCTTTCGCCAACGCCTACACCAATGGTGGCAGCTATAACGACAACGTCGGCAATCCCTACCTGCTGCCGTGGCAGGACATCAGCCAGCAAGACGGCCTGCTTGTCCGCAATGAGCAGCGAATCATGCTGGTGGGCAGTTGGCTGCTGGCACTGCTGGCGCTCGGCAGCGTGGTGATCCTGGTCGGCGGCCGGATGGCTGACCAAGTCCGCAGAGTCGGCCTTCTCAAGGCGGTGGGCGGAACGCCCGTCCTGGTGGCCGGGGTCCTGCTGGCTGAATATGTCGTCGTCGCTCTGGTAGCGGCCGTGATAGGCCTTGCTGCCGGAAGGCTTGCTGCTCCGTTGCTTACTAGTCCGGGAGCCGGCCTCCTCGGTACCGCCGGCGCTCCGTCACTGACGCTCGGTGCTGTCGCCGAGGTGGCGGGCGTGGCGCTAGGTGTGGCCGCAGCGGCCACCTTCGCCCCGGCTATCCGCGCGGCGCGCACCAGCACTGTCCGAGCCCTGATCGACGTGGCTCGGTCGCCGCGGCGCCGGGGGCTGCTCATCGCGCTGTCAGCCTGGCTGCCGGTGCCTGCGCTGCTTGGACTGCGGCTGGCCGCCCGGCGGCCGCGTCGCCTAGCGGCGAACGCGATCAGCATTGCCGTCACCGTCAGCGGGCTAGTCGCCTTGCTGTTCGCGCAGGCATCGCTCGGCGCCCCGCAACTTGGCGGCACAACGTCAGGGTCAGCTGACCCAGGTCAGTTCGAAGTCGGTTTCGCCGACGTGACGCAGCGGGTGGACCAGGTACTGCTGATTGTCACCGTCATGCTGGCCGTTCTCGCAGCAGTGAACGCGATCTTCATCACTCAGGCGACGGTGCGAGACGCCAGGCACAACTCGGCGGTGACGCGGGGAGTCGGCGCGAGCTGCCAGCAGGTCGCTGCCGGGTTGTCGGCAGCGCAGGTGCTGCCCGCGCTTGCGGGCGCCCTGGCTGGGATTCCCGGAGGTATCGGCCTCTTCGCAGCAGCGAATCAGGGCGGATATTCGGGCACACCGCCGGTCTGGTGGCTCATTGCCGTCGTGCTGCTTACCGTAGCCGGGGTGGCGGCGCTGACGGCGGCCCCGGCGTGGGCTGGTGCCCGCCGCCCGATTGCCGAAGTGCTCCAAGCCGAGGCAGCCTGATGGCCGGCCAGTTGCTGATCATCAGTCGCCTGGTGGCTCGCGATCTGCGCCGCCGGCCGGCGCAGGCCGTCCTCATGCTGCTTGCCATCACCGGGGCCACCACCGTCCTGAGCCTGGCACTGGCCTTGCACGGCGTCACGAACCGGCCCTTTCAGCAGACCAAGGCGGCAACCCGCGGTCCGGACGCGGTAGCCCAGCTTGGCGGCCCGTTGGGCTGGGTGCACATCCCTGGCCACGCGCCGCAGGACTTCGGAGTGCCGTCGCCGCGGCAGATCCAGGCC
>DASXIA010000365.1:0-6203 GCA_036488155.1 Streptosporangiaceae bacterium
CATCCGGAGCTTCGAGCTAAGTGCGGTCGGCCAGGTGGACAGTTTGACCACGACGGTCCCGGTCGGGACGTGCACGAAGACGTTCTGGCCGTTGATGCCGGATGCGTAGAAGAACGGCACCGACGGCTCGCGCACCCACCAACAGTTCCGGTAATGCGCGCCAGCCGGGAATCCGGGCGCGTCGCCCGCCGCGGTGAACGCCTCGGCGCCGTCGGGCGCTCCAGCGATCGTGTCGCTGATCCAGGGGGCCGGCACGACCTGGTAGCGGCGCGCCGCGCGACCACCGGCAGCGAACAGCAGCCCGAACCGGCCGAGGTCGCGCAGCGTGGCACAGATTCCGCCGTCCGCCATCGCGTTGCCATGCGCGTCGACGGTGACCTCGGCATCGAACTCCGCTCCCATCGGCTGCCATATCAGGCCGGCGATCAGGTCGTGCAGTCGCTCGCCGGCTGCCCGCTCCAGCACCCAGCCGAGCACGTCGGTGAGTATCGAGCGATACCGGAACGGGCCGCCGTGCTCGCCGTCGTTATAGAGCGTGGCGTAGTACTGCAGGGCGTCGGCCGGGCGCGCCTCAGGCCCGTCCGGCCGCCACAGGTAGACCCGTTCATAAGTCCGGACGTCCGACTCCGGGTTCTCGTACGTCTCGTCGAAGTGCGTGCCCGCTCGCATATCAAGCAGGTGCTGCACGGTCGCGCCCTGGAACGAAGTGCCCGCCAGCTCGGGCACGACTTTCTCGACCTGCGCGGACACATCAAGCTGCCCGGTGCCTGCCAGGACGCCGGCAACCGACGAGACCACGGACTTCGACACCGACATCAGCAAGTGCGGCGTGTCCGGGCCCATGCCGTTGAAGTACTGCTCGGTGACGATCCGGCCGCGATGCAGCACCAGGAACCCGTCGGTATACGTCTCGGCCAGCATCTCCCGGACCGTCAGTTCGCGATCGCCCGAGCGGAACCGCAGCTCGGACAGGTCGCGCTCGGCCCGCGGCAGCGGGCGGGGCCGCCCGTCGCCGCGGCTGATCCGCGCAGTCGGGATGAGCTCCCGGATGTGCTGGAACGCCCACCGGTTGAACGGTGGTTCCTGCCAGTTCCCGAGCGTTACCAGCGATTCAGGCGGGAACGGCGGCGCTCCGGCCATTAGCTGACTGGCAGGACGCGGAGGAGAAGGCAGGGCCATTAGCCCAACCTAGTGGACTGCGTGCTAGCCGTGACGCGGCGATTATCCGATGGACAGGCTCTCGACGGCACGCCACAGTCGGCGCATGGACATTCGCATTCAGTGCCTGTGCGTGGACGCTGCCGAGCCGAGAAAGATTGCCACGTTCTGGGAGGCGGCCCTGGGCTGGCGCCGGACCTTCGACGAAGAGGACCAAGTGTGCATCGAGCCGCCGGACGGCAGCCCGGAGGACGGCGTCGCACCGGACATATTGTTTCTCACGGTGCCGGAAGGCAAGGCGGTGAAGAACCGCTTGCACCTTGACCTGCGCCCGAAGGACCAGGCTGCGGAGGTGGCCAGGCTCGAAGCGCTTGGCGCGCACCGGGTTGACGTCGGGCAGGGCGCCGACACCACCTGGGTGGTACTGGCCGATCCCGAAGGCAACGAGTTCGACGTGCTCAGGGCGCTCCGCCCGGAAGAACTGGCTGCTCAGCAAGCAGGCTGACGGGCGACCGGCCCATCGAGGTCTTGCCACCGTCGTGCGAGCAGTGCGGCTTGCGCCTGCTCGGGCAGGGCGGCGAATCGGGAGGTAATGATGGCGCTCAGTCGGTCGGTCGGGCGCAGGGACTCGGCGGCCTAGCGTCGGCTGGCGTCGGGAGCAGCGCACGGATGCTCCGCATTGCCTCGTCGGTGAACTCGGCGTCAGCGTCCTTGCCGCTCATGCCAACCACCCGTAGGCAGCACCATGCGCGCTATTCATTTCCTGAAAAGTGCCTTCGACCTGGGTACGGACATGACTCTCGCCGAGGACCAATCCTCCCAGGTCAAAGGCATTTCTTTCAGGCGGGCAAAGGGGACTTACCCAGGGCGGACGCCCAGGGCTAGGATGTCGCGGCCCCCGCGCCTTCCAGGCAGAACTCGTTCCCCTCGGGATCGGCGAGGATGAGCCAGCCCACACCGGGCGGCTGGCTGTCGGTCACGGTAGCGCCGAGACCCAGCAGCCTGGCCAGTTCCGCTTCCGGATAGTCGCCAGGCGGGATCAGGTCAAGGTGGATCCGATTCTTCGCCGTCCGCGGCTCGGGAACGGTCGTGAAGTACAGCCGGGGCGTGCTCTCGCCTGTCGGCACGACCGCGTACTCGACATGGCCGGGCGTGGCGTCGCGTTCCTCTGCGGTCCAGCCGGTCACCGCCGCCCAGAACAAGGCCTGTGCCATCGCATCGGCACAGTCGAAGGTTATGTTGAGAATGCTCGCGTACATAACGGTGCTCCGCTTTCGTCGCGGGGCGCCTCAGCCGCGGACGTCAGACGCTGGCCGGAGGCGCGAACGGGTCATCAGACATCGATCCGCACCTCCTTCCGCAGGCTCAGCTGACGGGACGTCAGCGGCAGCATCTCATGCCCGCCCGTCGAGGACCAGCCATTATTCGATCCCGCGTTCCCTGGCCAGAGCTCTATGACCAGGGATCTGTTTTGGAGACTGTCAGATTGCAGGAAGGCAAGGCGGTGAAGAACCGCTTGCACCTTGACCTGCGCCCGAAGGACCAGGCTGCGGAGGTGGCCAGGCTCGAAGCGCTCGGAGCACGCCGGGTTGACGTCGGGCAGGGCGCCGACACCACCTGGGTAGTACTGGCCGATCCCGAAGGCAACGAGTTCGACGTGCTCAGGGGGCTCCGCCCGGAAGAACTGGCTGCTCAGCAAGCAGGCTGACACCCGAACGGTTACTCGGCGGAAAGAATCTCGCGCCGAGTGTCGATCCTGCCCTCCAGCCTCCGTTGGATAGCCAGGAGAGTCCCGGCAGGCTTGTCCCCGAAAGCCGTGGCAGGCTTGCCCCCGGAACGCACAGGAGGACCCGATGAAGTACGCACTGCTGATCTATTCGATGCCCGACCCGGCCGAAGCGGGCGAACCGCAGCAAGGCGAAGGCGTCATCGACAGCTGGCTCGACTACACCGTTGCGCTCAGGGAGTCCGGTGCGCTGATCGCGGCAGAACAGCTGAACCGGCCCGATACGGCAACGGGCGTGAGTTTGCGCGATGGGAAGCGCCTGCTGACGGACGGACCGTTCATGGAGACGAAGGAGCACCTGGGCGGCTTCTATCTGGTCGATGTCCCTGACCTAGACACCGCGCTCGACTGGGCGGCGAAAATGCCGGTCATGCGGTACGGGACGGTCGAGGTCCGCCCGGTCATGGAAGGGCAGGCGTGGCAGGCGGGCCTGAAGTAGCTGGCTCGCCGGGCCAGGCCGACGCCACGGTCGCTGCGCTCGAGCATGCCTACCGGGACGAGTGGTCGGCCGTCGTCGCGACTGTGGCCCGGCGGCTCGGCGACCTGCAAGCGGCCGAGGACGCGGTGTCGGAGGCTTTCATCGCAGCCGCCAGAACCTGGCCGCGCGATGGCATCCCGCCCAAGCCGGGAGCCTGGCTGACAGTGACCGCATGGCGGAAGGCGATTGATCAGCTTCGGGAGCGGCAGCACGTCGCCCAGGGTGGCCTGGCTCCGCTCGCCGATCCGGCTTCAGCGGACCAGTCCTTCACTGACATCGGGGAGGCGAGTATGGAGGACGACCGCCTCGGGCTGATGTTCGCCTGCTGTCATCCGGCGCTCGCACCCGACGTTCGGGTCGCCCTGACGTTGCGCTACGTCGCAGGCCTGAGCACGCGAGAGATCGCGGCGGCCTTCTTGATCCCCGAAGCCACGCTCGCTCAGCGACTGGTCCGGGCCAAGCGCAAGATCCGCGAAGCCAGGATCAGGTTCGACGTTCCGCCGGCCGCCGCGCTCGCTGACCGGCTGGCCGCTGTCCAGGCCGCCATCTACCTGGTGTTCAACGAGGGCTACGCGGCGACCGGGGGCGATGAGTTGCTCCGGGTTGACCTCTGCGCTGAGGCTATCTGGCTTGGCCGGGTACTACACCGGCTCGTCCCCGCTGACAGCGAGAGCGCAGGGCTCCTTGCTCTGATGCTTCTTACTCATTCGCACGCCGCCGCCCGCGTTGACTCTTCTGGCCAGCCAGTGCTGCTAGCCGACCAGGACCGGTCAGCCTGGGACCAGGCGATGATCGCAGACGGCACCGCAGTGCTCGACCGTGCCATGCTGCTTCGGTCACCCGGTCCTTACCAGCTGCAGGCTGCGGTCGCGGCCGTGCACGCGGCTGCCCCGTCGTTCGAGCGGACCGACTGGCCGCAGATCGCCGCACTCTACGGCGAACTCGCGCGCCGGGCGCCCTCGCCTGTTATCGACGTCAACCGGGCGGTCGCCGTCGGCATGGCGGACGGTCCCCTCGCGGGCCTTGCCGTGCTTGCCCCGGTTCTCAAGTCAGGACAACTCGACGGTTACGGGCCAATGCATGCCGCGCACGCCGACCTGCTTGACCGGGCGGGCCAGTTCGACGCCGCCACAGCAGCGTGGACACGCGCTGTCGACACGACGGACAACGGCCCGCTCCGCGATCAGCTACTGGCTCGGTTGCAGCGCCGCATCAACGCCCGAAACGAGTGATAGCCGCTTCCTTGATCGATGTGAATCTAGGGGTGCTATAGGCCCCCAAAATCAACATCGATCACGGGGACCAGGTGTCGATATCTGGCGTCAGCCTCCGTAGGAGAGGTGAGCTGGGTAGTCCGGGGCGCCGACCGGTGCCGCTGCCCGGCCCCGGAGGTGGGAACATGCAGCTCACCAGACCCACGGCCGCTCCCGTAGCTGGCCGCGCCAGGAGCTGGGCGCTGGTGCTGACGTCGGTGGCATTTTTCATGACCGCGCTCGACGCGCTCGTCGTAGTGACCGCTCTGCCCGCTATCCACGCCGGGCTCGGTGGCAGCGTCGCAACGCTGGAGTGGACCGTCAACGCCTACACGCTGCCCTTCGCGGCCGGCATCATTACCGCGGCGGCACTCGGCGATCGGCTAGGCCGCCGCCGGATGTACGTGACCGGCCTGCTGATATTCACGATCGCGTCGGCTGCCTGCGCACTGGCCCCCGATGCCAACGCCCTCATTGCTGCCCGCGCCGTTCAGGGCCTCGGCGCCGCACTGGTGACGCCGCTGGGGCTCACCATTCTCGCGGCCGCATTCCCGCCGCAACGCCGCGGCTCAATCGTCGGCATCTGGGGAGCTATCGGAGGACTTGCTGTCGCAGGCGGTCCGCTGGTAGGCGGCGCGGTCGTTCAGGGCCTGAGCTGGCACTGGATCTTCTGGATCAACGTGCCGATCGGCATTCTCGCCGCGATCTTGTCCGCTGCGTTCCTGCCCGAAAGCCGTGGTCAGACTGGTCGCCTGGACGTCGGCGGAGTGAGTCTGGTCGCGGTCGGCACGGTCGCCCTGGCCTGGGGGCTGGTCCGCACAACTGACACCGGCTGGGGCAGCGCACAGGTGATCGCGGCACTGAGTGTTGGCACACTGCTGATCGCGGGCTTCATGTGGTGGGAAGCGCGCGTTCCCGCTCCGATGCTGCCGCTGCGGCTACTCCGGGTTCGTGCCTTCACGGCGGCTAACGCCACAGGTTTCATGAGCATGGCGGCGATCACCTCGGCAGCGTTCCTGATGTCACAGTTTTTTCAGCTCGGGCTCGGCTACTCGCCGCTTGCCACCGGCCTGCGGCTGCTGCCCTGGACCGCGACGCCGCTGCTGGTCGCGCCAGTGGCCGGGCGGCTGGGCGACCGGATCGGGAGCATGCCGCTGATGTCGGTTGGCATGGCGATGCAGGCGGTCGGACTCGGCTGGACCGCGCTGGAAGTGACGTCCGGTGCACGTTATACCGAGCTGGTGCTTCCGCTCGTGATCGCCGGGGTTGGCATTTCGATGGCCATCCCGACAACGCCAACGGCCGCGCTGGGCGCGGTGCCGCCCGCCGACATGGGCACGGCATCCGGCGTGCAGAACACGCTGCAACGGTTCGGCTCGGTGTTCGGCGTAGCGATCGTCAGCGCCATCTTCTCGGCGAGCGGGCACCTCGGCTCAGCAGCGGGCGTGATCTCTGGCGTCCGCCCTGCCCTGACCGCGTCGGCTGGGCTGTCGTTGCTCGGCACACTGACCGCGCTGGCTGTCGGGCG
>DASXIA010000452.1:0-6920 GCA_036488155.1 Streptosporangiaceae bacterium
GGCCGCTGACCATCGGCAGGTGGCTGACACCCAGGCCCAGCACGAAACGGCCTTGCCACGCTTCGGCAAGGGCGTTGGCGCCGGATGCCGCGGCAGTCGCGTCGCGTCCGTAGATGCTGGCGACCCCGGTGGCGATCATCAGGCGCCGGCTGGCGGACAGCAGGAGAGCCGCGTGGGTGAGCGCCTCCTTTCCAGTGTTGATCTCGCTGACCCACAAGGCGCCGTAGCCGAGTTCCTCGATGGCGGCCACGGCGTGCCGCTCCTGGTCCGCCGAGGCAGTGGCCAGCGATACCAGCCAGACGCCAGTCCGGCCAAGGCGCTTTTTCAGCGCTGGCAGGTCCACGGAGGGGGGCGGGGTGCGTTCAGCCATGCGGGTGCTCCTCGCTGCTCATGTTGTCCGCCGTCCGCCGCGCTAGCTGCGTCTCATCCTGGCCGGACCGGCCTGGCCCGGATCTGGTAGTGCGGTAGTGGCTTCCCGATGCGGACGAAGCGCTTGATGGATCGGCCAGTGCGGTCCTCGATGAAGCTCGTGATCGCGAGCGCGAGAAGACGATGCTCAGGTGAGCGTCGATGGACTCGCGCTTTGCAGTGGTAGACGGGGCGGGCTTCCAGGTCATGCCTGACTGGGCTGGGGCGAGTATCCGCTGAGGACGTCATAACACCCGAAGTCAGACCTGCCCGGCGCCGCCGTCGACGAAGACCTCGTCGCCCGTGATGTAGCTCGCGTCGTCTGAGGCGAGGGACGTGACGGTCTTGGCGACCTCTTCAAGGCGACCCGTGGCTGCCGCCGCTGCGTCGAGTTCACGCTTGCGGCGGCCGGTGATGTAAACCTCGGCGCCCTCTTGGGCGAACTCCCTGGCCGTGGCCAGACCGAAGCCGGTACCGCCGCCGGTGATACGGGCAACCTTGCCGTCTAGCGTCCCTGACATGGCGGGCATCCCCGGCGGCTGATTTCATCACGCATCTAGTTACGGTGCCCGCGCCAGGCCCGGCCACACGAGCGACGCAGAAATCCAGGCCAGGGAAGGCGGCACCGGCCGCAGCGGTCATGCGTCCTTGATAGCCGCAGCCCGGCCCACCGTTTGTGGCGTCAAGCACCCTAGCGGCCAGCGCAGCGCCTGCCGCCCGCTGACCTGCTCTGCTGCGTCATCCTCTATAGGCACCGATCCCTAGCGAGTGACCGCCGGGTCTAGATCTAGTACGGCTCAATTCGGCAAGGCAGCGCGGAGACGATCGGACCTGGGGTTGTCCGACCTAGGGTCGGGGCCGGACAGGCCTCGCGCCCAAACAGGTAGGCCGCCCTATCCCGTTCGCGCCTTCCACGCGCCAGATGCCGTGGCTGCATTGCCCGCCCGTTCGCGAGATCCTGCTGGAGACCCTCGCCTACAGCTCATCGACGGATACGGTCTGCGGCTTCCAGTGTCAACTGCGGCCGAACCTTGACCTCGTCATCTCCATGGCCTGGTGCAGGATGCGCGGCCGCACTGGCGCTGCCTGGCTCCTGACAGGCCGCGAACCGAGCCTAGAGCCGTGAGCGAAAATGACTGTGACACCAGCCTTCGCCGGCGCCCTCAGAAGGCGGCCGGATCGTCATCCAGATGGTTCGTCCTGAGCCAGGCGCGACAGCAAGCCGGCGACTTTCTCCTCAGCCGCAGCCAGGTCCTGCCTGCTCTCTCGCAGCGCGGCGCGCAGCTCGGTGAGTTCGGCCCGCAGCGGCGCGGCCGGATCTCGACCAGGCCGTCGGCGGCCAGCAGCCGGTGGCGGCCTGGGCTGTGTTCAGCGCGATGTCGTGCGCAGGTGGAGTGCAGGTGGAGGCCGACCGCTTGGCTTAGCACCAGGTTCACCGGCAGACGGCGAACCGTGTACGGCGCGACCGATCGGCTGCCTGGCTTGCTGAGGCTGAGCCCGGTCGGCCACCGTCACCCGCGCTCCCGCCGCAGCCAGCCGGCAGGCGCGGGCTTCACCGATGCCGCTGGCGTCGCCGGTGACGATCGCCCGCGGGCCCGCCACGGGCGGCGCCGTGGCGGTCAGGAGCTCGCCGCTACGAACCGCGCGAGCAGGTCGCGGAACTTGTCCGGCTGCTCGAGGTGGGGGGAGTGGCCGCAGTTGGCGAGCACTTCCTCGGTCACGTTGCCGCTGGCGCGCTCGAGCACGGCCCGGAGCTGGGCGATCATTGGCTGCGGCGGGAAATCGTCCCCGGGCCAGCCCGGCACGGCGCCGATCTTGCCCAGCTGCCCGAAGTCCACCATCGACTGATCGGAGACGATCGCGTCGCTGTCCCCGCGCACCCACAGCACCGGTACCTGGGCGGCCACCTGCGCGAACTCCGACAGGTTGCAGTACAACGGCGCGATCGCATTGTTCACGCCGCGCTTGCCGGGTGCCACCATGGGCCAGTTTGGCGAGGGCCGTGAGTCACCCGGATAGTTGTCATCCCCGACCGCGGTGAGCAGGATCTCGGCCACCAGCAGGTCCTCCTGGTCGGGCGGCAGCTCGAACGGCGGCTTGACGTAGAGCGATCGCGCCGTCGCGCGCGGGGCGAAGGCATTGTCCGCGCCGCTGTCACCCGCGGTGAGCGCCTCGACCAGCCCGGGCGGCACGCCGCCCGCACCGGAGCCAGCCCCGTCCTCGTGGCACAGGGTCCCTGCCGCATCGCGCGTGCCGCCAAATCCATACGGGGACACGGACGCCAGCAACGTCACGGACGCGACGGCAGCCGGGTGGTCGATCGCGTACTGCATGACCACGCCGCCGCCGAGCGACCAGCCAACGAGGTGAACCCGATCCACGCCGCCAGCCTCCGGGCTGGCCAGCAACTCGGCCAGGTCATCGGCGAAGTCGCGCAGGCCGCGGGTCGCATCCACCGGGGCCGCTTCCGAATGGCCGAAGCCCCGCAGGTCCGGGGCGATGCCACGGTAACCAGCCGGGAGAGCGGCCAGGGCCTGCTCGAAGAACCTGCCCGTCGACAGGTTGCCGTGCACGAACACGACGACGGGCCCATCGCTGTCGCCGCTGTGCAGGACATGATGGCGCAGCCGGGGGGTCCGGATCTCGCTGGCCCGGACCCCGGTAAGCAGTGCGGGAGTATGCATCGAATCCTTTCAGGTGGCCAGCGGAGCCAGCTGGCGACCGTTGACTCAGCAGACGATTCCCAGCCCAGCATCAGGTGATTGTCTCCCATGATGAGGGTCGAGCACGCCACGTTGGCAATGCCGGTGGTGTGTTGGCACGAGGCGATGAGCACTACGCCATCGCTCGGGCCGCGGTTCTCGTTCTAGAACCCCGGAATGGTCGGCGACCCGCCGCACAGCAGGTAGGTGGGAACCGAAGCTGCGGCCGTGCGTTCGCCACTCCCTGCATCCACGAGCACAGCTGCCTGCGATGCGCCGCGATATCGATGCCCAACTCCTCTCGGAGCTCTCGAGCGAGTGCGGCGCCAGGCAGTTCCCCAGGCTCCACATGACCACCAGGCAGGTCCCAGACGTCGGGATACCAGCGGTGCCGGGGAGACCGGTGACATAGCAGTATCCGGTTGCCGTCCCGCAGCAACGCCGTGACGATGCGAGCCTTAGGAAAGCCCTCCGCTGAGATCGACACAGGCGCATTCTGCCACCCGTCGCGAGCCGACACTGTGGTGTGCCGAACGGATCTGCCGCTGACGGTGCGTGTCGTGTTCTGATGTGAGCAGCGCCTAACGCCGATACTCTGCGCGCCCTGTAATCGCGCCGCATGGACCGTCCGCCGTGCGCAGTGCAGCCAGTTCTGGCTCGTGTTTCGGAGACGCCGTGCCTCATCGCGGCATGTGCGGACTCTCGGGGCGGGCCTGCTACGAGGGACGCGCGGACATCTGATGACTCCATCAGCTGCAACCAAGGATCCGCCGGCACCGGGCCGGGAAGCGCGCACTTGCTCTGACCTCGTACCGCGGAGATGGGCGGGACGATGGAAATGGTCTCGCTATCGAGGGTGAGGCTATCGACTGTGGTTGAGTGCGATGACGTCCAATGTCCGAAAACCTCGCCTGCGAACCTTGACGGCGTCACACTGTTTTGCAGGGGTGATGCGATGGCGCTAACCGCCACTTTGTGGCATTGAGAAAGGGCGACGATCAGTCGCGACGGGCACGCCGGTCAGATAGAGCGAAGAAGCTTCAGCTCGGCCTCAATCTGGCTGCTGTTATCGCCGCCCTAGCCGTCGTCGGAATCGGGGCGTACTCGCTCTCGGAAACCGTCACCGCGCCGCCCGCTCCGGTGGCCGCGGCCTTCACTCGTGTCGGTGGCTTGAACAGCGTGCAGACCGCGGTTGATGCTGCCCGGTTTTGGCCGTACCCGCCTAAGACCGTCGTGGAGATCCCCGCTAACGCGGGCCAGGACATCATGCTGGATGCAGCTCGCTGTGCCATGGCCAATGACGCGCCGCTGTTAATCACCCGGCCGAGTCGACTCCGACAGCTGCGGCTGACAGTTATCGAGCGCCACTGGGTGAGGATCGCCAACACGCACCGCTATGGCCGCCCCGCTCCCCTCAATCAACACGAGTTGGCTAGCTGCGCGAACGTCGACGTGAAGGGATTGTCCCTCCTTAACGTTCCGTCCCAGCGATTTCTAACTCGCAACCTTCCCATGGTTCGGCCACGGCAAAAGCTGAGACGATTCGTCGTCTTCGCAGCGGCCATAACGCCCAGGCACCTGCCCGACGTCGCGATCGGCCTCGCCCTGGCCGCTCATTTGGCAGCGGCACACGGAGAGCAAGTCTCCTTTGTGGTCGTGCAGCCCTACCTCGAGGCAGATCCCGTCCTAGAACAGCAGCTACGAGACCAAGGCACGCCGGTAACCGGCGGTGTCGTTCTGGGCCAGACCCCGACCGTGCCCGAGGACACGCTCACCCTGCTGCGCCGGCTGCTCAGATCGCCCGGCCAGCAAAGCCTCCTTGGTCAGATACAGGACAACCTGAGCAATCTCGGGCTGCTCATAACCGCCCTGCTGGGGCTCATCGGCCTGGCAGCAGCGACTCAAGTGATCGTCCTGGTCCGACAACTCTATTTTGACAACCCAGGGCCCGGCAGCGTCCGCGTGCCCGGTCCAACCGGGGCCGACGAACGTTCGCCCGCTCCAGAACAAACGAAGGACGGTGTCATGACCAACACTCCGGGAACTCCTGCGGATGCGTCGATGGAAAAGACAAAAAATAACTGGATTGACGCCCTCAACAACGAGAAGACGGTCAAGATCACTCTCTGGCTACGCTCCGGATCGATAGTCACTGGCACAATAAGCAAGGAGGATCGCACCAATGCCGACGTACTCGGGCTCTGGCGACTCGAAAGGCCCGAATTCCTCGCCGATCCTTCAAAATATGCACGGCGCCGATCGCGACGTGACCCGCCACTTGCCTACCTGCTGGTGCCTAACGACGATATAGAGCTGATCGGCGTCAACGGTCAAGATCGATCGAATACCGCCCAATAGCCAGCCCGGAACCAGCCCGCTGGACTTCCACGCGACTGGTCGCGGCCAGTGCTCCCGGCGCCGGGCCTGGTGGCGGCGGTCCTGCCGGGCGTGCGCAGGCCTGCCGCAGTCTGGCCAGGTCGACGGGTGACAGGCGGACAGGCGGGACGGCGCGGCCGCGATCCGCCACCCGCCGATGCTCATGTGCACGGTTCTGGTGTCGATCCAGAAGCTCACGGGCCGGCCCGCTCGGTGATGTTTGGCAAAGCGTGCTCACCTGCCGCTTGTCGTTTCAAGATTTTTCACTATTGTGACAATTATGCCTAATTATACCCGATGTTCGCGCTGCGGCGCTGGCCTGTCGCGGGGTGTCTCGCGGTCGTGGAGCCGCGAGGTGCGCGCGGTGACTTGACTCAGACCTGGTGTGCCGGCCGGCGGTACGATCCGGTGCCGTGAGGAGCGCGCGAGTGCTTCATTCAGGCGGCCGATTGCTCTTGTTCCATTCCGCCTAGGCGATCGCCGCGCCGGCTGAGCTGCGGGAGTTCCTCGAAGCCGTCGGCGCGCAGGTCTCGCTTGATCTGCTCAATGAGGGGATCTCGCACGCCAAAAGCGTCGGCGACACTGCGGATGGGCTAGGGGACACGGCTCAGGGCCGGTATCTGATCCTGCACATACGCGTAACCAATATCGGTTCCGAAGCCCAGACCCTTGACGACGGTTCGCAGTACATCTACGACTCATCCGGGCGGCGGTTCAGCGCCGACACCTCAGCCGACATCGACCTCGGAGGCGTAAGCGGCCAGACCAGCACGTGGCTGGAGGACATCAACCCTGGCAACACTGTCCACGGCCGGATCGCCTTCGACCTGCCCACTGGTGACAAGGCCGTAAAGGCCGAGCTGCACGACTCCCCGTTCTCCGGAGGCGTGACCGTCAGCCTGCGCTAGCCGTGATCCGGCGCCCCGCCGGCTCGCGAGCTGGCGGGGCGCGCTGCGCGGGGCCGCGATGATCGACCGGCTTGTTCACCACGCCGAAGTCATCGCCCACAAGAACGCCCACAAGAGTTGTCGATACCGCCCCGATTGTCGTGACGATCAAGGTCATTGCCCCATTGTCGAGCCGCACGTGGCAGACAGCAATCGTCACCGGCCGAGGCAGGCCCACGCGTGCGGAATCAAAAGTGCGTCGTACCGGTGGGTGCCGACAGTGGCCGACCATGCAGGCGGGCGGGCCGCATGCTGCCCAAACCGCGCCGCGACGCCAGCCTTGATTTTGCGATGGCCCCCGCTGCAACAACTTCAGTCCCTTGTCCTGTGCTCCAACGCAGATCGGCACGCGTCATAGCAGATGAACTTTACGGAGGGCGGCGATGAGTGATGAGCTTCGGCCGATTGACCTTACTTCTCGCGGCTAGCCTGGCTGGATTGACGTGCGCCGGGCTCGTGCCAGCGGCGGCGTCGGGGTCTCCGGCGC
>DASXIA010000446.1:0-7205 GCA_036488155.1 Streptosporangiaceae bacterium
CCACCGGCCCCACCATGTGATGTCGCAAGACATCGGAATGGCTCCGAACCCACGATCGGGGTTCGGAGCTTGATCGTTTACGGGGTTGTTCGGGGCGGCTGCCGGGTGGGCTGGTAGTTGCGGCTGGTGTCGAGGGTGAGCTGGCGGAGGAGTTCGCCGGTGGCGGCGTCGATGATGCGGATGTCCAGGTCTTGGACGAGCAGCAGGACGCGGGTTCGGGCGTGGGTGCGGCCGACGCCGATGTGGTAGCGCTTGCCGCCGATTCTGAGGGTCACGGTGCGGTGCCGGATCTCAGCCGAGTGCCAGCTGTCCTCGATGACTTGAGACACCGTCCTCGATGTCCTGAAACTAGACACCACCGGCCCCACCAACCTGTTCGGCGGCGCCCACCGCGACTACTTCGCGTAATTGCCATCCATGGTGGAGGCGCGCACGGAGCCGGCGAAATGTATCCAGAGGCACTGCGTTGCTCCGTGCGCGTGTGCGTTCGAGACTGGTCGCTCTGGCGCGCTCGCCGAAGTTCGCAGTCCGGTTCTCCGACCGCGAATAAGGGAACACCGAGCCGGCGGTAGGTGACACCCTCAACCGGAATATTGTCCGCGCGTTTTGGGACACCCTCGGACGCCGGAGTCGTCGGACTGGTCCGTGGGCAGGATGCTCGGGGGCGCATCCGGTCGTCAGAGCCCGAAAAAGTGTGTCCATCACCCGGCCATCTGGGGCACTCCGGTGTGGCGATCTGCCCTGTCAGTTTAGATTGACACATCAAGGATGTCAGTCCAAACTGACAGGCGTGGACATCGAAGAGCTCGGCGTGTGTCTCTCGTCGGATGACCCGGCAATTGGGCTTCGTGCCTCGTTGGCGCTACATCGCCTGGCTGAGAGGGTCGAAGCGAACCAGGTCGCGTCGGCCCGGGAAAAGGGCTGGTCGTGGCAGCAGATCGGAGACGCTTTGGGCGTCACTCGCCAGTCCGTGCACACCAAATACAGCAAGGAGTGATCATGACCACCGAATCCGCTGCGCCAGAGGTGCATCACGCGTGGGCCATCTATTTGCAGGCCAGTGAGGAGGCTCGTCGCCGGGGTGATCGCCGAACTGGCACCGATCACATCTTGCTCGCCTTGCTGGAGGATCCCTCGGTCGAAGTCGCCTTGGGCGTGACCCTGCAGCAAGCTCGCCAGGCCCATGAGTCACTCGATCAGGAAGCCCTGGGTGCCCTGGGCATGGTCTCAGGCACCGACGCTCCCGCACTGCCGATGCGCGCCGTCCCCAAGAAGCCGAGGCTCAGGGACGTCGCGACAAAAGATCACTTCCGCATGACGCCCGCGGCAAAGAAAGTGCTTGAGGAAGCGGTCAAGCCCAACCGCCGCAAGCTCCATGTGACGGCCCAGCAGGTGCTAGCCCAGATCCTCACTCTCCAGCCACCAGATCCTGCGGCGGTGCTGCTGGGCGCTATCGGCGTGAACACGTCGGAGGTTCGGCACCGATTGGATGCGGTCACGTCCGACAGCTAAGTCCCCAGCGACATTCACGACTTCGAGCGAAGGTGTCCGGATCGGGCCGTTCCAGGCGAGGTCAACTGTTCCAAGCACCTGTTTCCTTGTGACGACTCACATCGGGGACACTCCGCATCCGACGATCCTAGTAGTATCGTACGTAGGATCTTGCAATGGAGGCGTGTGAGTGACGATCAGTACGGTGTTCCAAGCGAGTGACCTGGCCGGCGCGAAGCGCCGGGAATTCCTCGGAGCGGCGCGTGGCGGCGGTGCACTGCTACGGGACACGGACGGGTTCGCGCTGACGATGGTGCCGCTGTCCCAACTGGAGGCGATCACAGAGGTGGCTCGTACGGCAGTGGCGGCGCTGGTTGCGGCGGCGGCGCTGGACCGGGGGCAGGCGCGCCCGGCGGAGCTGGGCCAGCTGGCATGGCTAGCGGTGTTCGATGAGGACGACCGGGCAGAGTTTTTCGACGAGCTGCGCGACGCGCTGGCAATATCCGAGGCGACCCGAGACGCCGCGCCGGTCGAGACCTGCCTACAGGAGTGGCGCACCACCGCGCGTGCGCTGTCGGACCCGCTCGCGCGGGAGATCCTGACCGGGCCGGGGGATGATGACTATGCCGAAATCACCCGGCCGGAAGAGTAACCCGGCTCCCGGTGCCTATCGCCCGCACGTGGCTGCCCGCCGTCCCGGCGGACCACCTGCTGTCAGGCCGGCGTTTCGGGTTCTGGTGCACCACAAGTATCTAGCGGCCTGGAATGAACTAACAGACCGGGTTGGACTGGCTAACGCCCAGCAGTTCTGGGATCACGTGGCCACAACCCCCGGCCAGCCGCCCAAGATCGGCACTTCCAGCGTGATGAAGGGCAAGCACAACGCGCCGAAGTGGCCGGGGTACTCGAAGACGATCCACTACGAGATCACGGGTGCCGGGCGCATCGACTACCAGTTCAACCCGGCAGCTACCGACGGCGCCCGCGGTGACCCGCACGGCGTGGTCAAGATCATGTCACTTGATTTCGGCAGCCACTAGCGGTGAAGCCGCCAGCACCGTCGTTGCGAGCGCCGACGAACCGACTGAGCGAACGCTCGAGGCCGCGTCCACCGCTGTTCGGTTGCTCAATCTGTGGGCCGGCCAAATCTCCCACGACGTCCACAGCGGACGGTAGCCCATCCGATTCCAGAACGGCGCTGACAGCGGGTAGAGCTGAGCGTGGTAAAGCAGTGTGACAGCAGCTCCGGCGAGCCGAACGGTGCGGCCTCGGGCCGTCGGAGCATGGCCCGGCCACGCGAAGCAGCACTGCTGCCGACGAAGCCGGACGGGCACTGATTTGCTCGGCCGCATGAATATTCAGAGGTACGGTCATGTGGCCCTGCTGCCCCGGATCTGGCAGCTACGGGAGAACGCGTGGCCCTATGACGCCGCGTACGTAGCACTGGCGGAGTCGCTGAACGCCGAGCTCGTCACTGTCGATGGGAAGTTTGAAACCGTTCCTGGAGTGAGGTGGCCGGTGCGGAACTTGCGGGATCGGTAACCAGCAGCGGCACAGTCGCGGGCCCCCGCACGGATCCAGCCAGCGGGATCCCGATGCCGATGGCCGGGCGGATCTGCGGGTTTTGACATTTGTCATCGGCGTCCGGTGACTCGCGGCACTACATCGCGAATGCCGCCGCGCGCCACCATCGTTTCATGACTGCTGCTACAGATACTGGCTTCGGGGTGGTGCTCTCCGGGCTTGCGAAGTCCTACGGGCCGGTGCGCGCGGTCCGTCACATGGACCTAGTGATCGCGCCCGGCGAGACGGTGGCGTTGCTCGGCCCGAACGGCGCGGGCAAGACGACCACAATCGACATGATGCTCGGCCTCACCCGGCCCGATGAGGGCACGGCGTCGATCTTCGGCGTGCCGCCGGCGGCGGCGGTCCGGGACGGCTGGGTGGGCGCGATGCTGCAGACCGGGTCGCCGCTCGATCACCTGAAGGTACGGGAGCTCGTCAGGATGATGGCGTCTTATTACCCGCATCCGCTGGCCGTGGAGGAGGTGCTGCGGGTCACCGGAGCTTCCGACTTCGCAGAGCGGTGGACGACGAAGCTGTCAGGAGGACAGGCCCAGCGGGTACGGTTCGCCGCCGCTTTGGTCGGTGACCCGGACCTGCTGCTGCTGGACGAACCGACGGCTGGCATCGATGTCGAAGGCAGACGCGATTTCTGGAAGGCGATGCGAGCGGTAGCCGAGCGCGGCAAGACCGTGGTGTTCGCCACTCACTACCTGGAAGAGGCTGACGCATACGCCGACCGGATCGTGCTGATCGCCCGCGGCGAGATCGTGGCAGACGGCCCGGCCACGGAGATCAAGGCGCAGGCGGGAGCGCGGAGCATCCGCGCCACACTGCCGGATGTCGATGTCGAGGCGCTCAGCGCGCTGCCGGGGGTACGCAGCGCGCAGCGGCACGGCGAAGCGGTCCTGCTGTCCTGCACGGACGCGGACGCCGCCCTGGGTGCCCTACTCGCCGCCTTCCCGGGTACGCGGGACATCGAGGTGACCGGCGGGAGCCTGGAAGAGGCATTCCTGGAACTGACCGCGGCTGACGCCGACGCCGGTCGCCAGACTACGGAGGCAGTCCGATGATTCACTTCCGCTACGAAATCCTCCGGACGCTGCGCAACCGGGTGTTCTACGCGATCACCCTCGCGTTGCCGCTGGTGCTGTTCTACTCGGTCGCGTCCGGCCAACGCCACGCCACTTTCGACGGCACCGCCTTCCCGTTGTACTTCATGACCGCGATGGCGGTGTACGGGGCGATGTACGCCGTCGTGGCACCGGGTGCGCGGATCGCGCGGGACAGGTCCAGGGGCTGGCTCCGGCAGTTGCAAATCACCCCGCTGCGCGCGCGGACGGACTTCGCCGCGAAGGTGGCTGCCGCCTACCTGCTGGCGCTGCCCACCCTGGCCCTGCTCTACCTTGCCGGGGCCTCGCTCGGCGTGCGCCTGAGCGCGGCTCAATGGCTAGAGCTGACCGGTCTGCTCGTGGCGGGCCTGGTTCCGTTCGTGGTCATGGGGTTCATTCTGGGCTACCTGCTGCCGGTCGACGCGCTGGCGGCCGGGCTGGGCGGCGTGGTCGTGCTGTTCGCGCTGCTCGGCGGCGTGTTCGGGTTCCAGCTCGCGACATCGGGCCCGCTGTTCGATGTCCTTAAGTGCTTGCCGTCCTACTGGCTGGTGCAGGCCGGGAAGATAACGCTGGGCGGGGGCGGCTGGCCTGCGCAGGCCTGGATAGTCGTCGCTGTGTGGACCGCCGTGCTGATACCGGCCGCAGCGCTTGCCTACCGTCGTGCCGCGAGCCGGGTGTGAGCCGTGCGCGAGCAAGTACGCTCCACAGACATGGGCAGCTATACGGAGTTCGCAACCCCGGCTGAGGCGGAGTGGGTTGCGAACCAGCGCAGGTGGACTCGGCCCAGGGACCGGTTCTTCTGGGTCGCGGTGCCACTGCTGTACCTGATCTACGTAGTCGCGGCGGTGGACCAGAACTCGCGCGGCGCCGGAGCCATCATCGGCTACGTTGTCATTGCTGCCTTCGCGGTGTGCCTGCTGCTATCACCGGTTCTGCTCCGGGGTGCCAGCACACGCGGTTTCTGGACCGGGTATGCCGTTCTGGCCGCGCTGTTCCTCGCGGAGCTGCCGTTCGCGCGCGCTGCGGCATTCTGCTTCTGCATTTACCTCACCATGATCATCGCTGCCCGGCTCGGTGTGCGGTCGTGGCCGTACGTTGTGGCCATGGCGCTCGCGGCGCTACTTCTCCCGGTCGCGATCCCGTCCTGGCACGTCAGCTTCACAGACTCCATTGCCAACTTCACGCCGCTAGCGATCCCGGTGGTGGCCGTCGTCACCTGCGCCGTACTCCAGGTGGTGCGCGGCAATACAGCGCTTGCCGAGGCGCGAGCCGAGGTTGCCCGGCTGGCAGCTGAGAACGAGCGCATCCGCATCGCCCGCGACCTGCATGACCTGCTGGGGCACTCGCTCACCACGATCACCGTGAAGGCCGGCCTTGCCCGTCGGCTCGGAGCGGCTGACCCCGCGCGCGCTGTCGGACAGATCGCCGAAGTCGAGGAGCTATGCCGGCGGGCGCTCGCGGAGGTACGGTCTGCGGTGTCCGGCTACCGGGACGTGACGCTGGCGGGCGAGCTGGCTCGCGGCCGAGAGCTGCTGCGAGCCGCTGGGGTCGCCGCCGACCTTCCCACCGCCACTGACATCGTCGATCCCGCGCACCAGGAACTGCTTGGCTGGGCAGTGCGCGAAGGATTGACCAACGTTGTCCGGCATTCGCGAGCCGGCAGCTGCGCCGTCCGGCTGTCGCGATCTGGCGTGGAGATTACCGACGACGGCGTCGGCGCCGCCGCGTCGGCCGGCAACGGCCTGCGCGGTCTGCGGGAGCGGGTCGTAGCGGCGGGCGGTTGCGTAGAGGCCGGGCCGGCGCATCCCAGCGGATGGCGCTTGCGGGTTTCAGCGGCCGCTGACGGTGGCACGTGACGATCCGGCTGCTGCTGGCAGACGACCAGGAGCTGCTCCGCGCCGCGCTCGGCGTGGTGCTCGATCTGGAGGATGACTTCGAGGTCGTTGCGTCGGTCGGCCGCGGCGACGAGGTGGTCGGCGCCGCCAGCACGCACCGGGCGGATGTCGCGTTGCTCGACATCGAGATGCCGGGTATCGACGGGCTGGCCGCGGCTGCGGTGTTGGCTCAGGAGGTCCCGAGCTGCCGGTCGGTGATCCTGACCACGTTCGGGCGGCCGGGTTACCTGCGACGCGCGATGGAGTCCGGCGCCTACGGCTTCGTGGTCAAGGACTCGGCCCCGGAAGCGCTCGCGGCCGCTATCCGCCGGGTGGCTGCGGGCGAGCGCGTGGTCGACCCCGCGCTGGCCGCCGCGTCGCTCGCTACCGGCACCTCCCCGCTGACCGCCAGGGAACGAGACGTGCTCGTCGCAGCCCGGCCCGGCGCGACTGTTGCCGAGATCGCCGCGAGACTGTGCCTGTCCGAGGGAACCGTACGCAACTACCTGTCGTCCGCGATCGCCAAAACCGGGACGCGCAACCGGGCCGAGGCCGTCAGGATTGCGGACCAGAACGGCTGGCTGTAGCTCCGGCTTGTGTTGGGGAGTAAGCGGCCTGCCGCATGCCCCAGGTGATCTGGCCTGTGGCGGTCGAGTCCGTCAGCTCAGCTAGGCCTGATCTGAGGCTCGCGAGCTCCGAAGCGCTGCACAGCCCGAGCGTCACCGGGCGGTCGCCAGTCGCGGCAAGGTTCATCAAGAACATCCGCGCGGCTGTCGCGGTCGGCACCGGCACCTCGCTGATCCTGGTGAGGCGGGTCCGCAGACCGCGGTCACCGGACAGGGGGGCCAACAGCGGTCCGGCGCACATCCGCGCGCCGCTCGCCGCAACCATCAGCTCGGCGAGCCGCAGATGGGCACGTAGCAGCGGATGGCTGGTCTCGATCCACTCGATCTCGTCCACGACAACCAGGCCGTCACCGGTCAGCTGGCTCGCCCAGCGCCGCACGGTGCCGGCAGGGTCGGCCAGATGTGCCAGCAGCAGGCGGCAGTAGATCAGATCGGCAGGCCCGGCCGGGAACGGGAGATCCAGGACGTCATGCGCGGTGAACTCGAGATGCCCGCCAGCGCGTGTCTCTGCGGCCCGGGCACGGGCGGCCGCCACGAAG
>DASXIA010000462.1:0-33826 GCA_036488155.1 Streptosporangiaceae bacterium
GCGCTGGTGGCGAGCCTGGGCGGGTCAATCAGCTCGGAGCACGGCATCGGCCGGGCAAAGGCAAGCTGGCTCCGCCTGTCCCGCAGCCAGGCCGAGATCGATGTCATGCGCGCGGTCAAGGCCGCCTTCGATCCGATCGGCCTGCTCAACCCGGGCGTCCTTTTGCCGACGGCAGCGAGCGCAGGCCGGCCGGCCTGAGCCCGGCTCCGAGCCGGCCCGCGAGGCGTGCACGCCGCAGCCGACTGACACTATCGAACTCGAAGGCTCATCGAGGGGGCGAGATGGTCGGTGACGACAACGGCGGGCGCGTGAAGCACTGGCGCGACCTGCTTTACAGCGAGCGCGATGCGGCGGTCTTGTACTCCCGCATCGCCGCCACCGAGACCGGCGAGCGGCGGGCTATCTTCGAGGAGCTCGCGGAGGTCGAGCGGCGGCACGCGGCGCACTGGGAAGAGAAGATCCGCGGTGCCGGCGGGACCGTACCGCCGGCAGGCCGGCCGAGCGTGCGCACGCGGCTATTGTCGGCCGCAGCACGCAGGCTGTCGCCTGGCGCGGTGCTGCCGCTGATCGAGCGGACAGAGCGAGCCGATGCGGGCAGGTACGACAGCGATCCAGACGCGGACCCGGGGATGGCGGCCGATGAGCACGGTCATGCGCGCACGATCGCCAAGCTGATCGAGGGCGGCCGCCCGAGCCCGCAGCAGCAGATCGCGAGGCGGGAGCCGTGGCACCGCGGCGACCGGTCTGGAACGTTGCGGGCCGGCGTATTCGGCGTGAGCGACGGGCTGGTGTCTAACACCGCGCTGGTCATGGGCGTGGCAGGCTCCGGGGCCTCGCACACGGTGATCTTGCTTGCCGGTACTGCGGGCCTGCTGTCCGGATCTTTCTCGATGGCGGCGGGCGAGTACGTGTCGATGGCCAGCCAGCGGGAGATGTACGAGCGCGAGATCGACCTTGAGGCGCAGGAGCTCGAGGAAAAGCCAGAAGAGGAGCACGACGAGCTCGTCCTGCTCTACCGGGCAAAAGGGCTCCCGCGCTCAGATGCGACGCGGATGGCCGACCGGATCATGGCCGACCGGCAGGTCGCACTCGACACCCTCGCCCGCGAAGAACTCGGGCTGGATCCCGGTCAGCTCGGATCGCCGGTATCCGCGGCCGTCTCCAGCCTGCTGACGTTCGCCGCTGGCGCACTTGTTGTGCTTCTGCCCTACTTCGCCGGCGGCGGCACCGCAGCGCTCGTCGCCGCGATTGTCCTGGCTGCAGCTGCCCTGGTGGCTGTGGGCTCGGGCATCGGCATACTGAACGGCCGCTCGGCCGTCCGGTCGGGACTGCGCCAGTTGCTGCTCGGCGGTGCCGCGGCGCTGATAACGTTCGGCATCGGCCACCTCATCGGCGCGAGCGTCTCCTAGCCGGCCCCTTGTGCGGGCATGCCAGACTTAGGCGCTATGGAACCTGGCGCCCTGCTTGATTGCGCCACGGTGGATGCCCGTTCGCTGCTCGCGGCCGCCCGCACCCGGTGGGACGCGGCCGTGCCGCACTGCCCCGGCTGGGACCTCGCCGAGCTGGTACGGCATCAGGGCGGCATCTTCAACTGGATGGCCATCGTCGTCACCTGCCGAGAACGCGTCAGCCGGCTGGACCTTGCGCCGGCACCAGCCGAGTCAGCCGAGCTGCCGGGCTGGTACCTCGGCAACCTGGATCACGCCCTGAAAGTCCTCGGCTCGGCCGACCCGCAGTCCCCGACGTGGACGTTCTCGAGCACCGGAGACCAGCGGGTGGCCTGGTGGGACCGGCGCCTGGCCGTCGAGGTGGCAATCCACCGCTTCGACGCCGAGCACGCGGTCGCAGCGGATAGCGGCTCGCCGGCTGCGCCCCTGGATGGAGACGTCGCGGCCGCAGGTATCGAAGAGTTCATCATTGAGTTCCTGCCCGGCCTGCTGGCGCACGACGCCGGCGCGGATCTCAAGGGCACGCTGCACCTGCATGCCACCGACGGCCCGGTGGAGTGGTGGATCGACCTCGACGCTTCCGGTGCGGCTACCCCGCAGCACGCCACGGCCGACACGGCAATTCGCGGTACCCGCTCTGACCTGCTCCTCTGGCTGACGAACCGCACCGCGACCGGCGGACCGGAGATCCTTGGCCGGCCAGACATCGCTGGCCGCTGGCAGCACCTGCGCCGCTAGCGACCTGACCGTAGCTCTGCCACTTGCACCGCGCGCCGCTCCCGCAGCGAAACCGCCGCGGCCTCAGCGACCCAGCTGGCTTCGACAGCGTCCTCGACAGCGGACGGCGCCGACCGCTCCCCCGCAACAACCTCAGGGAACGCGGCAAGCTCGGCCTGGAATGCTAGCGCGAGCCGGTCCGCGAACGACCCAAGCGCGTCGCGCCGGCTTATTGCGGCCGTGTCCCGGCCCGTTCCGGGTGCGGTTGAGGGTGTAGTTCTGCCAGGCCGTGGCGGATGCCCTTGGCGAGGATGTCGAGATCGGGTGCGGCGCTCGATTCTGCGGTGATGCCGAAGGAGAGCTGGCCGAGGTAGGACAAGACCGCGATCGCGATCTTGACGTTGTCGCCGATCGGGACATACGGGTGTGCTTGCAGCAGTTTCCGGCCGAGAATGTACAGGGGGAACTGGGGGCCAGGGACATTGGTGGTGACGGTTTGGACGAGGGGCTGGCGGATCCGGAAGGCGGCCCGGGTTCCGGCGTTGAGTAAGGCAGGCGGGGCGGCGGCGAGCATCTGAGTGAGCAGTTCCGGGCCTGCGGCCTGGCGGGTGCGCTTGATGTGGTCCATCTGTTCGCTGACCAGTTGCAGGCGGCGGACAGGGTCGGATTCCGCCACCGGCAGGTTGCCGAGCACCGCCGACAGGCGGTTGGTGGCCGCCCCGTCTTCGTCGGCGCAGCGGATCGAAATCGGCACCAGGGAGCGAACGACGAGCCCGTCGGTAAGTTCGCGCCGCGTCAGCAAAAGGTCCCGGAAGCCACCGGTGATCGCTGCCAGCACGATGTCATTGACCGTGCCCCCGAATTCGGCGCGGATCTCCCGCACCGTGTTCAGGCTGGCAGTGGTCCAGGCCCATCGGCGGCCGGGGCCGATCGGCCCGTTCAGGCAGCTCGCCGAGGGCACAGCGAGCCGCCGGGCGCTTCTGGCCAGGCCGCCGGTGAACGCCGCGATGTCCGGCCCCGCCGGCAGGCGCTGCCGCATCAGCGCTGGCACGCCGGCCAGCGCCTGCAGCGGGCAGGTGACGGAATCGCGCAGTCCGCTGGCCAGGGTGCCGGACAGCGAAGGCCAGGGCTGGGGCTGCCAGACCTCAGGCTGGGCCGGCGGCCCGGCATCGGGACTCAGATCGAACAGCTCGGCCATCAGCGCCGCGCCGCCGATGCCATCCACCATGCAGTGGTGCACCTTGGACAAGATCGCCCAGCGCCCCGCTTCTATTCCGTCCAGCAGCCACGCCTCCCATAGTGGCCGGCTCAGGTCGAGGGGCTGGGCATAGATCTGGCCGGCCAGCCGGTGCAGCTGGGCGGCGCGGCCCGGCCCGGGCACCGCAGCGCGGCGGAGGTGATAGCCGATCTCGAAGTGCTCATCATCGGCCCAGGCCGGCCGGAACATGTGCAGCGGCGCGGTCCGCACCACCTGGCGGCAGCGCCGCACCCGCGACAGCTTGGCGCCATAAAGGCCAGCAAGCTCCTGGTCAGAAGGAGCCGGACCCTCGAATACCGCGAGCGCCCCGAGATGCATCGGCGCATGGGCGTGCTCGGCGAAGAAGAACCCGGCATCAAGAGTGCTCATCCGCTCCATGTCTCACTCCCTCCAATCACGATCGCCGGCCAGGCCGCATCACCGCCACAGGAGGGTCCGCTCAGACTGGTCCTCGACGACCGCGAATACGCCCAGCTCTGCCCCATGATCAAACCGCAGGGCCGAGCAAAATAGCGGGTCGCGCCCGCGCCTGCCGGGAGCGGGCACCACGGGGAACACCGGATGATCGGCTGATCCAGCGAGCAGACGTTACCTGGCGTCCGCCTCAGCGAGCCGGTCGACGAGCTCATCGCGGCTGCCGGTCTTGGGCAGATTACGCTTCTCGAGCAGGTCGCTCAGCTCAGATTTGGTCATGCCCTGGTATCGCTGGCGCGCGCGCTGGTGAACCTGCCCGCTCCGGTCGCGTTCGATCAGGCGCGCCTCACGAACCCGTTCCTGGTCGGTCCGCTGTGTCTCTTCGGCCTGCTGCCGGGCGACCTTCGCGGCCCTGGCGGATTCCTCACGAGCGATCTGCGCGACCGCACCCGCCTTGCTGTGCATGAGGACACCGACGGACTCGGCGCCGCCTCGCACGACGTTCCCGGCTGACTCGGCCCGCTGCCGCACGGCATCTGATAGCGCGGTAGCCGACTTCGCCCACCGGACCGTGCGGCCGCGATTGGTTTCTACCGTTCTCTGGACGAAGTCGAAGTAACGCTCAACTGGCGGCACGAGGTCGACCTGCGGCAGCTTCGCACTCACGCGCGTGCGGTTCGTGACCTGCCGGACACCCCTGGTCCACAGGCTGACGGCCTTCCCGACCGCATCGCCGGCCCGGCTTGCTGAGCTGCTGTACTGCCTGCTGATGGTGGTGCGCATCGTTCCTCCGCGTTCTTTCGTAAGCTCTGCCGGCCATCGAACTCGCCGGCCACAGACGGCCTTCGTTGCCGCCGCCCCTTAGGCAGCCGGCTGCAGCGCGCTAACGATGGGCGGCTAACCCTGCGGGCTCGCTACCCGCTCCGCAGGGGCCAAACTTGCGCAGGAGCAGCCTGACAAGCCCGGAGGCAAGCAACCTCCCCAACTAGCACCGGCCCGTTACCCATGTCGGCAAGCAGCACACTTCGCTTGAGTTTGGCGCATTCGACGGTCGGAGCCCCCTGCAGTGAGCGACGGTAAGCGCGGCGCGGTTTACCGCCGAGTTTCCCAATGCGTTAATGCTGCGGCGCGGCACTTGCTTCGGCGGTCTCGACGTCCCTCAGCCACGGCAGCGCTATGCACATGATCGCCGCTACGCCGATGGTCACGGCAAATGCGCCTAGCGCCCACTGACCGGACACGTGCTGCACGATCAGCCCCGCGGTCAGCGGCGAGAGCGCGGCAAGCCCGGTGGCCATCATGATCACCGTGCTGTTGACGCGGCCGCGCATAGCCTCTGGCGTGCTCCGGAGCATCGCTGCGAACAGCGCCGCGTTCGCGGTTGGCGCCAGCAGCAGTGTGATCGCCACTGGGATCGCGACCAGCGGCGACGGCAGGACAAACGCGGCCACGACGAACAGTGCGGTGGCGGCGACGGTCATCACGATCACCAGCTGCGAGAGCGGCAACCGCCGCTGCAGCTGCGGCGCGGCGATCGCGCCGGCCAGTCCGCCCGCGGCGATGCCGGCCTGTGCGAGCCCGATGACGCCAGGCGCAGTGCCATGCTGTCGCAACTCCACCGTGATGGTGAAGATGACGCCGTTGAAAGCGAAGTTGACGAGCGGAGCCATGATCACCACGGCGCGCAGCAACGGCTGGCGCCATACCAGACGAAGCCCTTCTGCGATCTCGTGCCATATCGACTTCGGCTCCCCTGATCGCTCGGGCCGGAATCGGCCGCGGATCCGGCTCACGGTCACCGCCGACGCCAGGTATGAGAAGGAATCGGCGAGGAACGGGACTGCGCTGCCCAGCCCGAACAGGAATCCGCCGAGCGCCGGGCCGACCAGGCTGGCTCCGTAGCTGCGTGCCTCGGTGGCCGCCCACGACTGCTCGAGCTGCGAGTCGGCGACGATGACGGGGAGCGCCGCCGTGGCGGAGGGATCGAACAGCACATTCGCAGCGCCGTCGATGACAGACACGACCAGCACCACCGGCCAGGTCACCACGTGCAGCACCACGAGGGCAACCAGCAGAGCCAGCACGACCGACCTGATGGTGTCACATGTGATCATCGTGCGCCGGCGGTCGAACCGGTCCGTCAGCGCTCCGCCGGGCAGGCCGAGCACGATCTGGACCACGAGCCGCACCGTCCCGACGACGCCTGCCAGGGCCGCCGAGTGGGTGAGCGCCAGGATCAGCAGCGGATAGGCGATTAACGCGGCGTTCGTTCCGGTGTCAGAGACCACCTGACCGATCCACAGCATCCGGAACCCGGCGTTCCGCCTCAGCGGCACCGGCACGGCGGCCGGGCATTCTTCGGAGTCCTCGGCCTCGGCCGCGCTGCTCATCACTTCGTCTCCTCGTGACCGGCGGCCCGCCGCGGCCGGGTAACTGATCGGTTCGGCAAGAGCCTCCGGTTACGAGGCTTCGAGACATATCTTGATGTTGCCCGATCTAGAGATGCAGGTCAAGACCTATCTCGATCCAGCGAGAATAACTTCGACCCGGAGCCTGCCGACATGTGGAGGAACCCGCTGAACCGCGTCGGGCCGTTTCTGGCAGGAAACATCTGGTCGGGGATAATCTCGGACTCGATGCTCAGGCGCTCGTCGCCAGGCATCCGCCTGGGATATTGAACCGTGGATTGCGGACAGGAGCAGGTGTGACGGCGCGGAAGACCACCGTCACCCTCGCCGACGGCCGGACGCTGATGTATTTCGGCGCGATCCCCGCCCGTCCCGCTGACTACCCCGACCGGCGCGAGCTGGCACCGGCGGTTTACCAGTCGGAAGCCAGGTTTGACTGGTTGCTCAACGAGTGGGTGATCGTCGCCAGCCACCGCCAGGACCGGACCTTCCAGCCGCTCGAATCGCAGTGCCCGTTGTGCCCCTCCACGACTGGCCACCTCACGGAGATCCCGGCGCCGGACTACGAGGTTGTCGTTTTCGAGAACCGCTTCCCTGCTTTTACCAGCCAACCGACGGGAACGCCCGCTACTCTCGCCCAGCCGTCAAGCCGCGACGGACTGCTGTGCGAGCGTCCGGCAGCTGGCCGGTGCGAGGTCGTCTGCTTCACCCCGCGCCATCAGGCTTCGTTCGCCGACCTCAGCGAAGCTCAGGCGGCGACGGTCATGGCGGCATGGGTGGACCGTTCTGCGGACCTCGCCCGGCACCCCGACGTGACACAGGTGTACTGCTTCGAGAACCGGGGAGCGGAGATCGGGGTAACGCTCTCGCACCCGCACGGCCAGATCTACGCTCTCCCCTACGTCACCCCGCGCACCGCCCGGATGCTGCAATCGTGCGCCAGCTACACCCGCGAAACCGGGCGCAACCTGTTTGACGACCTCCTGACCGCTGAGCTGGCGGGCTCCGCCCGGATCGTGCTGACCGGCACGCATTGGGTCGCGCTGGTGCCGCACGCGGCACGCTGGCCGTACGAGGTGCACGTGTATCCGCGTCACCGGGTGCCCGACTTGCCCGCGCTGAGCGACGCGGCCCGCGCCGAGTTCTGCGAGCTGTACCTCGACCTGCTGCGCCGGTTCGACCGGCTTTTCGGCCAGCCCGCTCCGTACATCTCGGCATGGCATCAGGCACCCGTGCGGGGTGATCGCAGCGATTTCGCACTGCACCTGGAGCTATTTACGGTGCGGCGGGCACCCGGCAAGCTGAAGTACCTGGCCGGATCGGAGTCCGGCATGGGCGCGTTCGCCAATGACGTAGTACCGGAGACCGCAGCCAGCCGGCTGCGCGAGCTCGGCTGAGCCAAGCGCTGTATGCGCTGGCTTGCGCTGCCCGCTCTGCGGGCTTGGCACTCGTCAGCTGTCAGCTGGCCTAGTCGTGCCCGAGACGCGTTAGTCACCGCTTGCCGTCGGCCACGCGACGCCCGCCAAGCCAGCGCCGTCGCTGTCGGTCAGGAGAGCCTGCATGCTCCGCGCGACGGCTCGGCCAGCGTGATCGCAGGACGGCGCCAGTCGTGCTTGGCAAAAGTCGCTGTCACTGCATCGGTCACGGGACCGGCTTCTGCAGCAGGCACCAGGGCGATCACCGAGCCGCCGAATCCGCCGCCCGTCATCCGGGCGCCGACGGCGCCGGCCTCGAGCGCAGTCTCCACCGCGGCGTCGGCCTCCGGCCAGGACACCTCGAAGTCATCGCGAAGGGACGAATGCGAGGCGGTCAGCAGCGGGCCGATGCGGTCGAGGCGGCCAGCCCGCAGTAGCTCGGCGGTATCGAGGACACGGCGGTTCTCGGTGACGACGTGCCTGGCGCGGCGGATCAGCAACCGGTCGCTGAGCTGACTGAGCGCGCTCGCATCGGTCACATCGCGCAGCGACGCAACGCCCATCGCGCGGGCCGCGTCCTCGCACGCCTGGCGGCGACTGCCGTACCCGCCGCCGGTCAGCTCGTGGCGGGCGCGCGTGTCGACGACAAGCAGGCCGAGCCCGGCCGCGGCGGTATCCAGCGGAACCGATGTCCCCGTCCCGGTCCGGCAGTCGAGCAGCAGCGCCTGACCTGCCTGGCCAAGCAGAACGGCCAGCTGATCCATCAGGCCGGTGGGAGCGCCGACGAAGTCGTTCTCCGCGCGGCGGCCGAGGGCGGCAAGCTCCGCCCGCGGCACTGCGCGCTGGTACAGATCGGCAAGCGCGAGCCCGGCCGCGCACTCCAGCGCCGCGGATGAGGACAGGCCCGCGCCCGCCGCGAGGTCAGCATCGATCGCCAGGCTGGCACCGCCGATGCGATGACCGGCTGCGAGCAGCGCCCAGGCCATTCCCGCGGGATACGCCGCCCAGCCGCCGGGCGTCCCCGGCGTGAGCGACTCGACCGGCACCTGTACAACGGCCTCACCGAACTGGCGCGATGTCAGCGCAAGGATGCCGTCGCTGCGGGTAGCAGCTGCCACGCAAATGCCGGGGCCGATCGCGAACGGCAACGCGAAGCCGTCGTTGTAGTCGGTGTGCTCGCCGATCAGGTTGACCCGGCCGGGAGCCCGCCACACGCCCTGCGGCTGCGTCCCGTACCGCTCAGTAAACAACTGTGCAGCAGACACCCGTGCAGAGTAGCGGGCAGACGCGAGGTGCGGCAGCAGGCGTAAGCGTGCTAGCGAGGCGCCCAGCCGCCACTATCAGCCTGGTTGTGCGACTCTGACCGCGGCGCGCACATGCTCGCTAAAAGCCTTGGTGCCATCGCTTCGTAGGTGGCGTGTCAGGCGCTTGACGACACTTCGGGCTAAGTCGATACCCCTAGCGGGTACAGTAGCCCGGTGACGGAGCGTAACGGAGGGGCCCGCGCGTTGCACGGGCGGGTTCGCCCGAATTGACGATGTTAACCCTGTAATGGGCCACCTCGGCGCGCGGCACAGGCCCCTAACGGACAGCAGCGAACCCGTCCGACGCCTCGGCGGCCGCGCTGGTCATCGGCAAGCAGGCTCCGGCTCCCGAACCGGCACGGGCGCCGCCGGACCGCTAGTGACTACGGGTCCTGGCGCATCCGCCGCAGTGCATGCTGCCTGCCGCGCGTGATCCCCCGGAAGGACATTCCTCGATGACAGATCCCTCTCGCCGGTCCTCGTGCCGCCGGACGGTCGCCGCAGCCTGCGCGGCGGCCGGGCTCACCGTAGTGCTGGCGGGTTTCGGCTTCACGACCACGAACGGCCTGCCGCCGGGCAACCATCCCGTGCCGTCAACTTCGGCTCCCGCGACGCTGCTGAGCGGAATGCCAGGGATGAGCACCACGGACGGGCTAGCCGCCGGACACAACGGCTACCAGATGGCATCCGGCATAGCCACGCTGCCCGCAGGCAAGATCACTGACTACCGGTTCACCATCACCGGCCCGGACGGCAGACCGGTCACCGACTTCGCTGTCGAGCAGACCCGGCGGCTGCACTTCTACGCCATCCGCTCGGACTTGACTGGCTATCAGCACCTGCACCCCACGCTCGCGAGCGATGGCACCTGGACCGCCACAATGCCCGCACTGCAGCCAGGCACTTGGCGGCTGTATGCGTCCTTTGTCCCGAACACCGGCCCGGGCAAGGGACGGGAGTTTGTCCTCAGCCGCACCATCACCGTATCCGGCCGGGCCGTTGCTACCGCGGTGCCCGCGCCCTCGCCTTCCACCACGATCGACGGCTACACCGTCACGGTGAACGGACAGCTGACGGCGAACCGGGCCTCTGCCCTGACGGTGACGATCACAAAGGACGACGCGCCGGTCACGAACCTGCAACCGTACTTGGACACCTACGCGCACCTGACCGCGTTCCACGAAGCAGACCTGGCGTTCGCCCATCTGCACCCCGCGACCATGGTCGGCGGAGATCATGGCGGGCCTACCCTGCCGTTCCATGCCGAACTATCCCGATCCGGCAATTGGCGGCTGTTCCTGCAGTTCCGGACGTCCGGCACCGTGCACGCCGCCGCAATCACGGTGCACGTCAGCCCACGTCAGTACGAGCGGGCTGGTAACGGGTCCGCGTAATGACCGCCCTGCGACATCCACGCCCGTCATCCAGCCTTGCTGTTCAGCGCTATTGGCAGCGTCTGGTAGCCGCGAAGGACCAGGCGGTCACGGCGCTGCGCCTGTTCGCCTGGCGCGACTGACAGGTCCGGGAAGCGGGCGAGCAGTCGGCGGAAGGCCACAGCGCCCTCCAGCCGGGCTAGGGCATTGCCGATGCAGACATGGGCGCCCGCACCGAAGCTCAGCGGTCTGCTGTCGGTGCGGGCGGCATCGAAATGATCCGGGTTCGGATAGCGGCGGGGATCACGGTTTGCAGCGCCGATGAGAACGAGTACCTGGCTGCCTGCGGCGACTGGCTGGCCAGCGACCTTGAGACCGTCGGTCCGGGCGATGCGGGTGGTGGCCTGGACTGGTGAGTCGTAACGGAGCACTTCGTCGATGAACCCGGCCATGGCCACAGTCTCGCCCGCTAGTTCAGCGGCCAGGCCGGGATGCCTCAGTAGCATCGCCAGTCCGTTTCCCAGCAGATTTGTTGTCGTCTCGAAGCCCGCGACCAGGAGCGTGATCAGGTTGGCGAGCAGTTCCTGCTCGGAGAGGCGGCCGTCGTTCGCGTCCCGGATGGCCACCAGGGCGCCGATCAGGTCATCACGCGGCACCGCTCGCCGTTGAGCGATCAGCTGGGTGAAATAGTCCGCTAGCTCGACTGCCGCGGCATCCGCCGCCGCGGAGAGGCTCGTGGACAACTCCAGCGCCTCGGTAAGGTCGGCTGCCAGCGGGCGGAATCTGGCGCGGTCGTGATCCGGGACCCCGAGCAGCTCACATATCACGGTGACCGGCAGCTGGAAAGCGAATGCATCCATGAAGTCGACGGACGCTCCCCCGGCGCCGGACTCGGCCAGGTCATCTAGGAGGCGGTCTGCCGCTTGCTCGATTGCTGGCTGGAGGCCCGCGACCCGCCTGGGCGTGAACACCTGCGATATCAGCGACCGCATCCGGCCATGGTCCGGCGCGTTCGTGCGCAGGATCGAGCGACTCAGCGAGCGAAGAGCTTTGGCACCGGCTGGATCAGCGTCATCCCGACGCTGCTGCCCCGGGTCGGGCATGCCGAACCCAGGGTCGCGCAGCAGCTCGCTGACCGCCGCGTAGCCGACAACCAGATACCAGCCCTCGGCTATCACTGAAACCGGGCCGAGCGCGTGCGCTGCGGCGTAGAGCGGGAACGGGTCACTGCGGCCGGCGGGCGTGAGCAGGGAGTTGACGATCGATGCGCCATCGCGCGCCTCCAGAATCGGTTCGTCATCCGCCTGAGCGTCTGGATTCGAGAGATGCGAGGCCTGTTGCCAGATGACGGTGAGTCCGTCGCGGCGGCCGATCCGCTGCAGGCGGGCGGCCACGGCTTCCTTGATGCGGTCCAGCTGCTCATGACGGCCGGCTTCAGCGCGGATGATCAGGCTGTCGTCGGTCGCCTGGAGGGTGCAGCGTCCCCACGGGAAATCAATGCTCCCCGCACTTCCTGACGGTTCAGCGCGCGATTCGAGGGGCGCGTCTGCGGGCGGGTGCCCGTGAGGTTCCTGGCGGGTGAGGTGACTCAGCCGCCCAGCATGCCTGCAGAGCTGCGCGAGGTAACGGCTCGCCCGATCGGTCGGCACTCTGGCAGTCGCGGTGATCATGGCTCTTGGGTTCCTCTCAGGATGAATTAGATCCGGGCCGGCCGGAGCCACCCAGCCCCCCGGTCCGCCAGCGGAGTCAGCGGCGGGCCTGGGCTGAGCGATTTCTGGATGGGACGGCAGGTCTGTCATCGGGGTCTCCTTGCACGATGCGGGAGCCAACGCCTCCGACAGCAAGTTTTTCGATACATAGTGTCGCTGTCAACTCTCTATGTCGCTTGCTAGTCAGGGTGTTACGCTTATCAGGTGCCGAGAATCTGGACCGAGACGATCGCAGCGCACCGCGACGCGGTGCGTGAGGCCACCCTGGATGCGGCCGGCGCCTTGGTAGCTGAGCACGGCCTGACCGGCATGACCATGTCGCAGATCGCCCAGCAGAGCGGCATCGGCCGCGCGACGCTGTACAAGTACTTTCCAGACCTGGACTCAGTCCTGGTCGCCTGGCACGAGCGCCAGGTCGCCGCGCACCTGCGGCACCTCACCGAGATAGCTGACCGCACAGATGGTGCGGCCGCGCGGTTGCACGCCGTCCTCACGGCATACGCGGGCTTGTCCGGACGCCAAGGCCACGGCAGTGACATGGCTGCCGCGCTGCACCGAGGCGAGCACATCGCGCACGCCCATGCACACCTGAACGAGTTCCTAACCGACCTCATCCGCGAGGCCGTAGCCGACGGCGACGCCCGCAATGACATCCCGCCCGGTGAACTCGCGGCCTACTGCCTGCACGCGCTCAGCGCCGCATCCGGCCTAGCGTCCAAGGCAGCACGCGACAGGCTGGTTCGTGTCACGCTCGCGGGGCTGCAGCCCGCCTGCTCCGACTCTTGCGAAAAGCACGACGTGGCTCCGAACAGCAATCAAGACAACGCGCACCCGCGGCCACCCGCCAGAGTCACAGGTTGACCGCGAGGCAGGAATTATCCACCAGCGGGGCGGCTGCAGACAATGGCTCCGGTGACAGGGCCTACGCCGCAGCCGCAGCGTAGTCGCAGAGTAGCCGGAGGACGGGAGGTGCGGCAGCGGGCGTAAGCGTGGCCCGCGTGAGCTGATCCCGGTACGCGCCTCGGGCCAGCGAGGCGTCAGCCGTAAGGGACCTGTGCCAAGCCCGCAGAGCACATCTCGGCCGCCGGCGGGCGACCGTCAGCTGTCGGCGACCTGCGCCAAGCCCGCAGAGCACATCTCGCCCGCCGGCGTACCCACGTCAGCTGAGCCGGAGCGGGAGCGTTCTGGGACCGCGGATCTGGCCAGTCGACCAGGTCACCGCCGACGGGTCTGCCAGCGTGAAATCCGGGATCCTGGCGAGCCAGACTTCCAGCGCGACCCGGAGCTCCATCCGTGCCAGGTGAGAGCCGACGCACCGGTGGATGCCGAGCCCGAACGCGGCGTGCCGGTTGACCTGGCGGTCGATGACGACGTCGGCCGCCTGGTCAAACTGAGCCGGATCCCGGTTCGCGGCCGGGAACGACAGCAGGATCCAGTCGTCGGCCTTCATCGTCGCGCCATTCCACTGCATGTCGCTCTTCACCAGCCGCGCCATGGTGACCGGCGCGTAGGCACGCAGGAACTCCTCCATCGCGGCCGGCAGCAGTGCGGGCTCCGCGACGAGCCGCTCCCGGTCAGCGGCCTTTGAGGCCAGGTGCCACAGCGAGGCGCCGATCGCGCTCCAGGTCGTGTCGATGCCCGCGATCAGCAGCAGCGCCATGGTGCCCGCGACGTGCGACGGCTCGAGCTTGCGGCCGTAAAGCTCAGCGTTGATCAGGAAGCTAGTGAGGTCATCCCGCGGGTGGTCGAGGTGGTCGTGGATCTGCTCGAGCAGGTAGTCAAACAACGCGGACATCCGCGCGATGCGCTCGTCCGGTGGCAGGTTCACACCTTCGAGCGTGTTCTCGACGAACTGGCGGAACTTGGGTCCGTCCTCGGCCGGGAAGCCAAGCATGTCCGCGATGACGCGCATCGGGATGTGCTGTGCGTAATCCCGCGCCGCGTCGACAACGTCTTGCCCGCTGAAGGCGTCAATCAGCGAGTGACACAGCGCCCTGGTGCCCGGTTCCTGCCGTGCGACGGCAGTCTTGGTGAACGCGGGCAGCAGCAGCTTGCGCGCGTCGTGATGGAACGGGGGGTCGGAAGAGATAGGCGGCGAGCCACCGATCGGCGCTACCTCTCGCGGCGGCCGGAAGTTGCTCATGATGATCGAGCGTGACGAGAAGCGCTCGGTGTCATAGGCGATCTCCGCGACATCCGCGTAGCGCGTCGGCAGCCAGCCACCGCCGAACCGGTCGGTGTGCGCGATCGGGCAACGCTCGCGCAGGTCATCCTGGATCCGGTAGGGATCGGCAGCCCACTCGGGCTCCAGATGGGAGAAGTCCGTCGCCCAGTCGCTCACCGGCCCCGTCACGACCGGGTTGCGGGTGCCAACTGGCTCTTCCCCCCTTGCTTCGCGGAAGTCCCGGCTGAAGCGCTCGTCGACGGTCATGTCAGCTCTCCTCGATGAGCTCGATGGCTCGTTCGGGACAGTTCGCCACGGCAAGACGAGCGTCGTGCTCGTCACCCGCCGGCACGATGCCGTCGCCCAGCACCTGTCCGTAACCTTCGTCGTCGTCGCCGAACAGGCCGGGCGCCAGGTCATAGCAGCGCCCATGCCCCTGGCAGAGCTGCGAATTGATCTGAACCTTCACTTCGCTCTCCCTGGCTGGGCCGTGCCTAGCTCCGCGGCGCGGTAATCGGGCGTTCCCGCCGTGCAATCGGTCGGGGCAAGCGCGCTCACGACCCGGCTGAGCAACTCCATCCACTCCCCGTCGCCGACCGCATGCATGTCCGGAGTGACGAGGGCGCTGCCCATCGCTAGCAGCAGGCAGAAGTGGGCCAGCGCGTCCGGTGAGAGCGCGGAGTCCAGCTCGCCGCCGGCCTGGGCGATGCGCATGAGCCCGGCCAGCCAGTCGGCGCGCTCGCCCATGTAATCGCGCATCGGCTGGGCAACGTCCTCGTCGCGACGTGCCGCGACCAGCGCTTCGACGATCAAGTCGCCGCCATTCCGGGGCCGGGGCAGCGATCGGCCGATAACTAGCAGCAACTCCGTGATGGAGCGGTCTGGATCGGCGGCGAACAGCTCTGCCAGCTGCCGTCGCCCGTGCGTGCGCAGCGCGTGGACGAGCAGTTCCGCCTTTGAGTCGAAGTGCGCGTACAAGGCGCCGTTACTCACGCCCGCAGCAGCGGCGATATCCGCCACCCTCGTGCCGTCGTACCCGCGTTCGGCGAACACGGCGGCTGCGGCCCGCAGCAGCCGTTCACGTGTGTCGGCTGCGGTAACGCCTGCGGTACGGCCCATGAGAGAATTAAACAAACGTTCATCTCATTCGTCAACGGGTCCATGGGTACCCGCCGAGGTCACCTCAGAGTGCGCACCTCACAGGGGCGACTGGGCAAGCGTCAGGCCGAAGTCGCCGCCAGTGTCAGTCCAGAACCCCACCGTCTTCATTCCGGCCGCGGCGAGTTCGGCCTCAATGTTGTCGCGGCGGAATTTGGCAGATATCTCTGTCCGTAGTTCTTCACCGGCAGCGAACGAGACGGTCATCCCGAGATCGCCGATCGTCACGCGCTGCTCGCGGGCTGCCGACAAGCGCATCTCGATCCATTCATTCACCGGGTCCCAGACTGCCTCGTGCCGGAACTCATCGACTGCGAAGTTGGCGTCCAGGTCGCGGTTGACCACCCGGAGGATGTTGCGGTTGAACTCGGCCGTAACGCCGGCCGCGTCGTCGTAGGCGCGGAGCAACCGGCCGACGTCTTTGACCAGGTCAGTGCCGAGGAGGAAGGTGTCGCCCGGGCGCAGGGCGGCAGCGACCTGGCCGAGGAATCGAGCCCGCGCGGCCGGCTCCAGGTTGCCGATGGTCGAGCCGAGGAACACCATCATGCGCCGCCCGCCGGCCGGGACGGTGCCGAGGTCGTGCTCGAAGTCACCGACGACGGGAGCCACACGCAGGTCCGGGTACTCGGCGGCCAGCTTGCCGCTAGCCTCGGTGAGCACGCTCGGGTCGAGATCGAACGGCACGAACTCATTGATAGTTCCGGCCTCCAGCAGCGCGCGCAGCAACAGGCGAGTCTTGGCAGAGGTGCCGCTGCCGAGCTCAATGAGCGACTCGCACCGGGATAGCCCGGCGATCTCTCCGGCGTGCCGCTCCAGGATCGACGTCTCTGCCCGGGTCAGGTAGTACTCCGGCAACCGGGTGATTTCATCGAACAGCTGGCTGCCGCGGGCGTCGTAAAAGTACTTGGGCGGCAGCGTCTTCGGGCTCGCGGTCAGACCGGTCCGCACGTCTGCGCGCAGTTCATCGAGGTACCGGGCAGGGCGAGCCTGGACTCGGTTTTCAGCTGGCATCAGTCATACCTCCGGGTCTGGCTGGCGAGGTGACGGCACCACTCAGGCGTCCCAGGCCAGCCGGACGCCGGTGAAGATCTGCCGCCTGATCGGGTAGTCCCAGTTGCGGAACGAGGGCCGGATCGTGGACGGAGCCACCGCCCACGACCCGCCGCGCAGCACCTTGAAGTCCCCGCCGAAAAAGGGCTCGCTGTAGGCGCGGTAGATCATCGGCGTGAATCCCGGCCACGGCGTGAAGTCCGACGATGTCCATTCCCACACGTCGCCGATCATCTGCTCGGCGCCGTAAGCGGACGAGCCCGCCGGGTAGGCGCCGACCGGAGCCGGGCGCAGCCCCGCACCGCCCAGGTTGGCCAGCTCGGCGGTGGGTGCCGATGAACCCCACGGCCAGCTGCGCCGAGCCCGGCGAGCCGGGTCCCAGGCGCAGGCCTTCTCCCACTCGGTCTCGGTGGGCAGACGCCCCCCGGACCAGGCCGCGAATGCCTCGGCCTCGAAGTAGCAGATGTGCTGGACCGGCTCGTCAGGCGGGACGTCCTCCTCGATGCCGAAGCGGCGGCGGGTGCCTTCGACGGTCCAGAAATTCGGCCGCTCCAGGCTGGCCTCGCTCCGGTGCGACCAGCCTCGGACAGACCACAGTTCAGGCCGGTGATAACCACCGTCGGCGATAAAGTCGCGCCACTCCCGATTGGTCACCGGCGCCCGTCCGATCCAGAACGGCGACACGTCTACCAGGTGGGCTGGACGCTCATTGTCGAGCGAGAACGGCTCGGTAGCCGCGTCCACTCCCAGCATGAAGGGACCGCCCGGGACGAACACACGCTCGCCTGCAATGGGACGACCCTGCGGCAGCGGCTGGCGCGCGAGCAGGACCGGCGGTCCCTGGCGCAGTTGCAGGGTCGCGTACATGGTCTCGTCGTGCTGCTCCTCGTGCTGGACGACCATGCCCGCAGTGAACAGGTCCTCTTCGGGGGTCCGGTCCAGCAGGTCGAGTACCCGGCCGCGCACCTCATGGTTGAACGCCCTGGCCTCGACTGGCGGCAGCAGCGGCAGCGCGGGGCGATCGGCTCGCTTGTGCTTGAACGCGTCGTAGAGCGAGTCCACGTCCGGTGCGAGCATTCCCGGCCGGGCTGGGTCTCCGGAGCGGAGCAGCCACAGCTCCTCCTGCTGGCCGATGTGCGCGAGGTCCCAGACAAGCGGGCTCATCAGCGGGTCATGCTGAGCCAGCAGCTCCGGCTCGTCCAGGTCGGTCAGCTGGAGGGTGCGCGTGCGTGCCCGCTCCAGGTCATTTACCACGTTCTCATGCATGAGCCAGCTCCTCGAGTGCGGCGTGCGGTCCGATCTCGGCGATGCGCTGGGCCAGCAGGTCACCAGGGCTGCAGCCAGCGTCAACGAGTTCAGCCAGGTCCGCGACTGCGGGCCCGAGGGCAGCCGGGACTCGCTCGGCGGCGATCCCTACGCAGCGGCGAGCAGACTCCGCTAGCACGCTGTTACGCAGCCCCTCGCGGGCGGCAGTCGTCCAGAGTGCGCCCGCGCGCTCGGTCGCCTCCGTCATCTGGTCAGCTGCGACCGGGTCGTCCATCAGCGTCGTGGCAACCGCCGCGATAGCGGGCCACCAGCGCGGAGCAGTCATGTCGAGATACCGGAGCTCGAGGTAACCACGTAGCCGAACGGGCGGGAACAGCGTGGTCAGGTGGACATCAAGATCAGCTGCCGTCGGGAGCCGGCCACCCAGGCGGATGGCGCCGCTGGCCCACCGCTCGAACGGGACCGGGGTTCGCACGGCCTGTGCCTGATCTTTTGGGGCGCGGACGAAGGCGACGGGAGCTGCCAGCGCGTAGCGTGCCCACGCTGAGGCGGGGTCGAGGTTGCCGGCCGCCGCCGCGTCCGGCGCTACGCAGCCGGGCACCGGCCCGCACGATCGCGGGTCGAGCCCGTTCCAGGCCCGCTGGCGCGCCGACTTCCAACCGGTATCGCGGCCGTGCAGCCAGGGTGAGCTTGCCGAGATCGCCACCAGGGTCGGCCCGAGCCGGTATGCCCTGGCCACCCGTTCTGCCCACTCGCCCCGTGGCCCGGCCTGCAGATTAACCTGCATCGCCGCGGTGGAGTTCATCATTACCGCGCCTTGCGCTGCCCTGCCAGTGGCGGCGAAGTGCTGCTCCATGGCCTCATAACGAGGTCGAGGGTTGACCCGCCGAGACGGCCTGAGCGGGTCGGCCCCGGCGTAAGCCATGCCCAGGCGAAGCTCCTCCAGGGCCAGCCGGGTCCCCATCATGTCGTGACGCAGCTGATCTATGGCGGATTCTATGGCGGGCTCTGGCAGGCCAGACAGCTCCAGCTGCCCGCCCGGCTCCAGAGAGACTTTGCTCTTCCGCGGGGCAGAGTCGAGAACTGTCAGCATCGAGCCGACCCGGTCCCAGGGGACGGATTCGCCCACCGACTCAAAATCGACCAGGTGGGACTCGATCTCCAGCCCGACCGGGCCGATCTCCGACTCGACCAGCGCCGCCCGCCGCGACCGCTCGTAAGCGGCATCGACACTCAGCGGTTCGGCCTGATCGACGGCGTTAAGGGAACCAGCATGCAGGACAGTCATTACGACCCCTCCAGGTCCGGGCCGGCGGACTAACCATGTCCGCCGCGGGTCGGTGCGGGGCGACCGAACTGCAGCCGTCCGTTGTCTTTGCCGCCTCATTGCGGCCGGGCTACGCGTTCAGTCTACGACGGCACCACTCCGGCACACCCACCCCCGGCTCGCCCGGCAGCTCCTGCGGGTCTGCCTAGCGGCGTTAGGCTGCTGATTGGCGTGGCGGTCCGATGCGCCGCGAGGCAGGTCAGCTAGTAAGGAGGCTCCGATGAGCGACTGGCAGTTAGACCCCTACCACACGCAGGTTGAATTCTCCGCCAAGCACCTGGGGATGATGACTGTTCGCGGTCACTTCGCGGACGTCAGCGCTACCGGCGACATTGACCCGGACCACCCGGAATCGTCGTCGGTCGAAGTGATCATCCGGACTGACAGCATTCGCACGAACAACGACGCCAGGGACAATGACTTGCGGTCTTCGAACTTCCTGGAGGTGCAGCAGTACCCGATCATCACGTTCATGAGCACCAGCGTCGAGGCCACCGGACCAGATAGCTACACGGTCACTGGCGACCTGACCGTGAAGGGCAACACTAGGCCGGTGGATTTGCAGCTACGCAGATACGGGGAGTTCAACGACCCGATGATGGGTCACCGGATCGCCTACGGTGCGACCAGCAAGATCAACCGCAAAGACTTCGGCCTGAACTTCAACATGGTCCTTGACGGCAAGTTCGTCGTCAGCGACGAGATCCAGATAGCCATCGAGGGCGAACTTGTCGAAAAGCAGCCGGAGGCCGCTGCCACTGACAGCTGAGGTAACCGGCCGACGATCCCGGCCATGAAGCCCGTTTGCCAGCGCCTGCAGATCTTCCGCTATCGCAGGGTATGAATCAAGCCAGTCGAGTCGCAGTGCGGCCGGAGTTGATCTTGATCCGCAAGCGATAGCCAATGGAAGGATCATGGCGATGTCAGCGAGCATTACGGACGTCCGCGGCGCTCTGACGATGATCTCGCCGGTGCCGTTCAACGCAGAGGCTCCGCTGGCTGCTCTTGCCGGTGAGGTAACTCCGACTGCGCTGCACTACGTCCGGAGCAACTTTCCGTTTCCCGCCCACGACGGAAGCCTCACCCTTGGCGGCGCGGTTGGCAACCCGATGACCTTGACCCTCGCCGACCTACGCGCCCTGCCGGCCAGTGAGCGGACGGTCACTCTCGAGTGCGCCGGCAACGGGCGGCTCGGGCAGACTCCGCTGCCCGCCGGGGAGCCGTGGGGCCGGTTTGCCGTATCGACGGCCCGGTGGCGGGGCGTGCCGCTCCATCTGGTCCTTCGGCAGGCCTCGCCATCACCGGACGGTGTCGAGGTTGCTTTCCAGGGCGCTGACCATGGCCGCTATGGCCATCACGAGGACATCGCCTACGTGCGGTCACTGGCGGTCAGTCACGCGAGCGACCCGGCAGCCGACATACTGATCGCCTACGAGATGAACGGCGAGCCGCTCAGCACCGAGCACGGCGCTCCGTTCCGGCTCGTCGTGCCGGGCTGGTACGGAATGGCGTCAGTGAAGTGGCTCCGGTGGATCAATGTGATCACCGCCCCGTATGAGGGGGAATTCCAGACCCATCACTATATGTACCATCACGACGGATTCAGTGAGCCGGTGACGCGGATGCACGTGCGTGCCCGGATCACCGACCCCGCTCCCGGCTCGGCCATTCAGGCCGGCACGTACCGGGTGCGCGGCAAGGCATGGTCGGGAGCCGGCCCCGTCACGAACGTCGATGTCAGCCTCACTGGCGAAGGCGAGTGGTACGCGGCCGAACTCGAGCCGCCGCGCGGCCCCTATCACTGGCAGGACTGGTCGTTCGAATGGCGGTCGGCCACGGTCGGCCGTCACAGTTTGCGGGCCCGCGCGACCGATGCGGCCGGACACATCCAGCCCGAAGTACCGCCGTGGAACCGCCTGGGCTACGGCAACAACGCCATCGAAGTGCAGTACGTCGACGTGTATTGATGCCACCCGGGCTGGTTGCGCCCATCGATTAGCCTCGATGTGGTGAGCGTGCTGGACGGTTTCACCAGCGCGTGGGTGAGACAGCGGCCGCCTGCGCTCCGGCTGGCCGCGTGGATTGTGGCCTTTCTCGGCCCTGCGCTGCTAGTGCTGGCGACGCGGCTACTGCACTGGACTCTGGTACAAGGCGGGCTTCTAGACGTAGCGCTCGTGTTTGCCACGCTTGTGCTGGTCATCGCCATCGCGGTCGCGGGCGGCATACGCCCGGCCCTCACCACGGTGGTGCTCTACGTCCTCGCGCGATTCTTCCTCGCGCCTCCGTTGGTGTATCAGGGCGTCGGCATTGGGCCCAACTCGGCCACGTTGGCCTGCTTCGCGACTGCCGGGGTAGCGGTCTCGCTGCTGATAGCCAAGCTGGCTGACTTCGGTGCCGAGCAGGCGGCATTGCGGCGCGTCGCGACCCTGGTAGCGCATTCGGTCCCGGCGGGCCAGTTGTTCGCAGTGGCCACCGAGGAAGCGGGCCGGCTGGTGGGCGCCGACTACGTCCGAATGAGTCGTTATGAGTCCGGCGAGCTTGCCGCCGTCGCCGCATGGAGCCGGACCGCCGGGCAGTTCCCGGCTAGCGGCCGGTGGTCCGCCGTCCTGGGCTTCGCGCGATCATTCACCCCGGCCCGCCGCCGGGTCCGGGTAGCCGACATTTCCGGTACCTACAGGCCGCTAGCGGAGGACGCGCGCGCATACGGCATCAGGTCGGCGGCCAGCGTGCCGATCATGGCCACCGGCCGCACCTGGGGCGTGCTGCTCACCGGCTCGACCCTGAAAAGGGGGCTGCCACGGCGCACCGAAGGGCGCCTGGCCTCCTTCGCGGACTTGCTCGGGACAGCAATCTCCAACGCCGAGAGCCGCGCCAGCCTTAGCCGCCTTGCCGAGGAGCAGATGGCGCTGCGGCGAGTGGCGACTCTGGTGGCAGGCGGCGCGCCGCCGGAGGCGGTGTTCACAGCGGTCACTGAGGAGGCCGGTCAGCTCCTCCGGGTGGAGATCACATCGATGGTCCGCTACGAGTCCGACGGCACGTCGATTGTCGTCGCCAGCTGGGGGCGAGGTGCCAAGGCCAGCGTGCCAGTCGGCGATCGGGAACCTCTCGGCGGGAAAAACCTTGTCACGATCATCTCGGAGACTTCCAGCCCGGCCCGGCTGGACCACTATGACGGTGTCTCCGGTGCGCGAGTGGAACGCCTCGCCCAGGCTGGATTCCACTCTGCAGTCGGGGCGCCGATCATGGTCCAGGGCCGCCTCTGGGGCGCTGTGGTCGCCGCTTCGGTCGATCAGCGCGCGTTGTCGGCGGACGCCGAGGCACGCATCCGCTCCTTCACCGACCTAGTCGCGACTGCAGTGTCCAATGCCGAGAATCTGGCCGAGCTGACGGCGTCGCGGGCGCGCGTGCTTGCCGCCGCTGACGAAGCGCGCCGCCAGATCGAACGCGACCTGCACGACGGCGCTCAGCAGCGCCTGGTATCGCTCACTCTCGCGGTTCGAGCCGCTCAGGCGGCAGTGACACCCACGTCCGGTCTCCTCGGCGACGAGCTGGCGAGTGTGGCTGACGGGCTGGCCAGTGTCCTGGATGACCTGCGTGAGCTTGCCCGCGGCATCCACCCCAGCGTTCTGTCTGACGGTGGCCTCGGTCCAGCTCTGAAAACCCTCGCTCGTCGCTGCAGCGTCCCGATCAAACTCGACGTACAGGCCATCGAGCGGCTGCCGGAACCGGTTGAAGTCGCCGCGTATTACGTGATCTCCGAAGCCCTTACCAATGCGGCTAAGCACTCAAACGCCTCAGTCGTCGAGATCGGCGCCGAGATCGCCAGTAACCACCTGCACCTGCACGTACTCGACGATGGCAAAGGTGGCGCCGACCCGGCGCTGGGGTCTGGGCTGACGGGCCTGAAGGACCGCGTCGAAGCGCTCGGCGGCACAATCGCCGTCAGCAGCCCGGCCGGCGCAGGCACGAGCCTGGATGCCGATCTGCCCCTTGCCGCCTGACCAGGCGATCTGGAGTTCCGGCCTAGCTTCCAGCTAGCCGCAATGCGCGGCGCGGGCGGGTACTGCAATGCTGGAGGGGTGGGATTCGGTCTAGTGGTAGTGGATGACAACCGGTCATTCGCTGATTGCGCACGCGTTCACCTCGAGCGGCAGGGTGAGCGCGTCCTTGGCGTCGCCGGCACATCCGCCGAGGCGATGCAGCTTGTCGCCGAACTACGGCCGGACGTCGTCCTCGTCGACATGGCGCTCGGTGATGAGTGCGGTCTCGATCTTGCCCGGCTGCTGGCGCAGCCGGGCTGTGCACATGCGCCCGTGGTCATCTTGATCTCTGCGTACTCGCCGCTCGACGTCGTGGAGCTCATCGCCGCCAGTCCCGCGGCGGGCTTCTTGCCGAAGTCGGATTTGTCATCGGATGCGATACGCCAGATCGTCGCGACTAGCGGCCGCGCCACTGCGGGCGGCCACCTGGCCGGGAAGAATCACTGATCCGCTTACAACCGCGCCGGGCGACTGCCGCGTACTTGCCCGCCCCGCGAGAGTGCCGCGTTCGTACCAGCAGATAGTTTCAAGAAATGACTAGCGGCGCCGAGCTCGCACAGCCCGGATCGAACTCTGACAAGCCGGCCACGGCCGGGCTGCGTGTCGTTCTGGCCGAGGACGACGTCTTGCTTCGCGAGGGCCTGGCCAGCTTGTTCGAGCGTTCCGGTCTTGCCGTTGTCGGCCAGGCAAGTGACAGCCCGCAGCTTCTCGCGCTGGTCCGCGAAACCGTGCCCGACCTGGTGGTCGCCGACATCCGGATGCCGCCCAGCAACACGACCGAAGGGCTCGAGGCTGCGAAGGTGATCCGTGCCGAGCGGCCCGAGATCGCCATTTTGTTGCTGTCGGCGTACGCCGATGTCGAGCACGCGATGGAACTGCTGGCTAGCGGCCGCGCGATCGGCTACCTGCTCAAGAGCCGCATCACCAACGTGGAGGACTTCCTCGACACCGTCCATCGCGTCGCCGAGGGTGCCTCAGTCGTAGATCCCGCGCTGGTCCAGGAACTGGTGACGGCTCGCCGTCGCGACGACCCCCTGGCGGTGCTCAGCGCGCGGGAAATCGAAGTGCTTTCCCAGATGGCCGAGGGGCGGTCCAACAGCGGCATCGCCAAGCGCCTCTGGGTGACCGAGGGAACCGTGGAAAAGCACGTCCGGAGCATCCTCACCAAGCTGAACCTGCCAGAAGCCGAGGACGACCATCGCCGTGTCCTGGCGGTTGTGACGTTCCTGGAGGCTCGCTGACGGCGGCCAGCTCAGCTACTCCCACAGCTCTGGTCTGCCGTCCCGGTCTCGTCCGCTTCCGGCTAGCAGGTATGCCCGGCTCCAGATATCCGTACCTCAGGACGGGGGCTTGCCGCGATGCCGGCGACGCGTCGCGAAGGCAACATGGATAGCACCAGAGCAGGGAGCCATTTCAACTTGGAGGTTACTCAAGTGGCACGGGTGAGGCAGCTTACCGGGGGCGGGTACGAGGTCACGATGACCGGGACTGAACTCGCGCTCATCAAAACCACACTGGACGAAGCTGAGCGAGTGTCTCGCTTCGGGATCGAGGTCCTCGACGGGGCGGACCAGGCCAGGGACGCCGAGCCGTCGGAGAACAGCCGAATCCGGCAGGAGATCGAAGCTCTCGCGATGCGCGAAGCGTCGCTCAGATCGCTGCGGAAGACGATGTCGGAGATTGACAGCGCCGGCAAGCCGGCACCGGTGCGCAGCGCTGGTCTTGGCCAGGTCAGGTCCGGAGCAGCCCTGCCAGTACCGCGGCCTCGCTGGCGGCAGGGTCTCTGGTCGCTGTGAGCAGCGTCAGGTGCTGCCGGCCATGCGACAGCGACCGCAGGTGTGCCAGCGCTTCTGTCCGCCCCGGATCTTCGAGTTCCCGCCGATAGCGGCGGGAGAATTCGGCGAACCGGCCGGGATCGTGGCCGTACCACTTGCGGAGTTCGTCCGACGGCGCGACGTCCTTGCACCAGTCATCGAGCGCCGCTTTGGACTTCGTCAGGCCGCGCGGCCAGAGCCGGTCGACAAGGACCCGTGTACCGTCGGCTGGCTCCGGATTGTCATAGACCCGGCGTACCCGGACTTTCTCATCAGCCATAGCGAGTTCCTTACCAGTAAGTGTCTCGTACTTGCGGCTGTGCTTCTCGCCGGCGGGGGTTCCGGCGGGGATTACGGCGGGGAGCACAGCCGCTCGCACTATCAGTGGCCGCAAGCACCGCGGCCCGACGAAACCGGGGACGATACGTGCCCGTTCCCGCCTGATTGTCGGTCAGACTCCGCCAGGCGCCGCGTGCGCCCGTTGCCGGAGCGTGCGCTGGGCCCACTCGGTGAACGAGGTCCAGCCGACCGCGGGGTAGTCGCGACGCAGCGCGGCGATGTCAGCCTGGTAACCGGGCCCGCGAAGAAAGTCCCACATGACTCCCATGTCCGAGCTGCGACGCCGCACGTCGGCTAGTGGTGTCTCGCGGAACTCGACCGGCCGGCCAAGCGCGTCCGACAGTGCCTGTCTCATGTGCGCCGGCGTGGGCGCGTCGCTCGCCAGCTCGAACCGGCGGCCGGTATAGGCAGCCGGGTCAGCGAGCACCATGGCGACGAATGCGCCCAGGTCGGAACGGTCGAGCTGCTGGAGGGGATGGTCCGCCTGGAGCGGGAGCTCCAGCACGCCGGCCAGCAGGTCCTGGTAACCGCCGAGGGCGTTGTCGTAGAAGTAGGTAGGCGCCACCACGGTGTGCGGCAGGCCGCTAGCCGCGAGCGCCTGCTCCACCTGGGCCTTGCTCTCGAAATGCGGAATTCCGGTGTGCGCGGTGGCTCCGGCGACTGAAGAGAAGACCAGCTGCGGCAACCCGGCTGCGACCGCGGCCCCGATGATCGCATTGCCCTGCGTTAGCTCGGCGGCCGGGCCGGACTCGAACGGCGTTGTCAGTGTGAACGCGGCCGCGGCCCCGCGCATGGCCGCCGCGAGCCCGTCTCGGTCAGCAAAGTCACCCGCGACCAGCTGAGCGCCAGCCGCGCCGAGCTTGCGCGCCGACGATGACTGCGGATCCCGGACCAGGGCGCGCACTGGCTGTCCGGCACGCAGGAGGGCCGCGGCGACAGCGCCGCCCTGGCCACCGGTGGCCCCGAGCACCAGCACCGGAGCAGAGCCTTGCCCGTTCGGCTTCATGTCAGCCCTCCGCCATCGCGAGTGTCATATTGGCGATCTAGTGCTCATCCCCCCGACACCGCCGGGTAAGCACACGCCGCGGGGATCGACAGGGCGAGGCGCAGTCTGGGTAAGAGGAGAGTACTGACAGTTTCGAGCAGACCTCCGGAGCCACGACGCTTACCCATGACTGAGGAGCTTCTCGACTACCCATGACTGAGGAGCTTCTCGACCTGGCCATCGAAACAGCCGGCGGCCGCCGGCTATGGAGCACTCTGCGCGGCCTGAAGATCGACATCTCGATCGGCGGGCCGATCTGGGCGATCAAGGGCTGGCCTCCGGGCAAGACCTTCGACCAGGTCCTGACCCTGGACACGGCCGCCGAATATATCGTGTTCACCCCATTCACCCGCCCCGACCAGAAGATGGTGTTCGACGGCGCTGCCGACAGGGTCACCATGCAGACCCTCGACGGCGAACCAGTCCAGACCCTCACTCAGCCGCGCGCGGCGTTCAAGGGCATGCTGCGGGGCAGCGCCTGGGACGCGCTGCACCTCGGCTACTTCCTGGGCTACGCGTGCTGGAACTACTTCACCACGCCGTTCCTGTTCGGCTACCCGGGTGTGCAGGCCCGCGAAGCCGAGCCATGGCGTGAGGCCGGGCAACAGTGGCGGCGCCTGCAGGTGCGCTTCCCGTCGCAGGTCGCCACGCACAATCCTGACCAGGTGTTTTACTTTGACGCGGCCGGACTGCAACGGCGCATGGATTACATCACCGAAGTCACCGGCAGCACCCTCGTCGGCCACTACACCAGCCGCTACAAGACCTTCGATGGCCTGGTCGTGGCGACCCGGCGCCGGGTCTTCCGCCGCAACCCCGACAATACGGTCAACCTCAACCTGCCCTCCATCACCCTCGACATCCACGATGTCGAGCTGGTCCGCTCCGGTGACGAACTGGCCCTCCTATGACCGCGCGCAGTGCTGCGATCGACCATCCGTCCCGGCGGCTCGTTGTCGCGCTTCCCCGCACTTATGACGCTGCCCGCGCACACTACGAGACCCTCGTCCCGGAGGCCGACATGGCCCGGTTTTTCCAGCTGGCCTCCTGGCCCGCCACGCTGGAACTGGCCGAGATCAACGCCCCGCACGGATTCATGCGCTACTACCGCAACGACATCACCGCCGTCATGGCCGGATCGCCCTCGCCATGGAAGGCCACCCAGTACCTGATGGGTAACCACACCATCGCCGAGCGCATGTTCCGCCACGACCCGTCGGCCATGCTGCACGCACCCCTGCGAACCCTGCTCTACGCCGATCCCGACGGCGACACCCAACTCGCCGTTGACCAGCCCGGCGCGCTGTTCGCCAGCTACCACGATCCGCGGATCGCCGCCGTCGGCCGCGAACTCGACGCCCTCCTCGCCGGACTGATCACCCTGCTCGGCGGCAGCCCGCCTGCACAACTCCAGGCCGGCGAACCCGCGTTACGCCGGGTGCCGCGAGAGTTCGCCCGATGGCAGAACCGGGTATCCAAGCGGGGGTCAGAACGGAGCTATCCATGGCACACACCGCAACCGACGTAGCTGCGCACACCGACGGAGCGCTGACCGACGGCTTCGCACTGACGATCGACGCCCTGCGGGCTAACGGGGTCGACACGATCTACGGTGTGGTCGGCATCCCGGTGACCGACCTCGCCAGGGTCGCACAGGCCAAGGGAGTCCGCTATATCGGGTTCCGACAGGAGCAGGCCGCCGGGCACGCAGCAGCGGCTGCGGGCTTCCTGACCGCCCGTCCCGGCGTCTGCCTGACGGTGTCGGCGCCCGGCTTCCTCAACGGCATGGTTGCCCTCGCCAACGCGACCACCAACTGCTTCCCGATGATCCAGATCAGCGGTTCCAGCGAGCGAAACATCATCGACCTGCAGCAAGGCGACTACGAGGAGCTTGACCAGCTCAACGCGGCCAAGCCGTTCGCAAAGGCGGCCTTCAGGGTTGACCGGCCGCAAGATATTGGCCTTGCGGTGGCCCGGGCTATCCGTGCCGCCACGGCCGGCCGGCCTGGCGGCGTTTACCTGGACCTGCCGGCTGCGACACTGCGGGCCACGGTACCGGCCGAGGCCGGCCGGGCATCTCTGGTACAGGCGATCGACCCCGCCCCGGCGCAGATCCCCGCACCTGAAGCTGTCGACCGGGCACTCGACCTTCTCGCCCGCGCGGAGCGTCCGCTCATCGTCCTCGGCAAGGGCGCCGCCTACGCGCGGGCCGACCACGACATCCGGGCGTTCGTCGAGGCCACCGGGATCCCGTTCCTGCCGATGTCGATGGCCAAGGGCCTGCTCCCCGACGATCATCCCCAGTCGGCAGCAGCTGCCCGGTCTCTGGTACTCGGCCAGGCCGACGTGGTGATGCTCGTCGGCGCGCGGCTTAACTGGCTGCTCGCGCACGGGCAGCCACCGCGCTGGTCAGCGGCTGCCAGGTTCATCCAGGTCGACGCCGACCCGGTCGAGATCGACAGCAACCGGCCGATCCAAGCCCCGGTGGTCGGCGACATAGCCGCGGCCATGGCTGCGTTCAACCGCGCGCTGCAGCCCGGCCAGGTAACCGCGCCGGCCGCCTGGCGGGAGGCGATCAGGGACCGGGCTGCCCAGAACGCGGCGAAGATGCACGCCCGCCTCACCGCGGAAGTGAGCCCGATGAACTTCGCCACCGCGTTGCGCGCTATCCGCGACGTGCTCGACGATCACCGCAATGTCTACCTGGTCAGCGAAGGCGCCAACACGCTGGATTCCGCCCGCGACATCCTGCCGATGTACGAACCCCGGCACCGCCTGGACTCCGGTACCTGGGGCGTCATGGGCATCGGCATGGGCTACGCCATCGCGGCGGCGGTTGAATCGGGCAAGCAGGTCGTAGCGGTCGAAGGTGACAGCGCATTCGGGTTCAGCGGCATGGAGGTCGAAACCATCTGCCGCTACCAGTTGCCAGTCGTCACGGTGGTCTTCAACAACGGCGGCATCTACAAGGGCGACGAGGTGAATACGCGCTCGGCTGACCCTGCGCCCACAGTCCTGCTGCATTCCAGCCGCTATGACAAGCTCATCGCGGCGTTCGGCGGCACCGGCTATCAGGCCGACAGCACAGACGAGCTCGGCCACGCCCTTCGTGCCGCCCTGAAATCCGGCCGGCCAGCTCTGATCAACGCCGTCATTGATCCGGCCGCGGGCACCGAGAGCGGCCACCTGACCAGCATGAACCCCGAGAGTTCGCTACTAGCTACCACTGGAGCGCCGGGGGCGTCATGACCACGGAAAAGACCACCCACGCAGCAGCTACTCCCGCCGAGCACCTCGACCCGACTAAACCGCATGCCCTCAAGCACATCACGGTGATCGACTTCACCCGGGTCCTGGCGGGGCCGACATGCACGCGCATGCTCGCCGACGCCGGCGCGCGTGTCATCAAGATCGAGCGGCCGGGCACCGGCGACGACACCCGCCAGATGGGCCCGTTCGCCAGCGACGGCACATCGGAGTACTACCGGTTTGCCAACGTCGGCAAGGAAAGCATCGCCCTCGATCTCAAGAATCCTGACGACCTCGCACTGGCCGAATCGATGATCGCCCGGGCGGACGTTGTCGTAGAGAACTTCCGCCCCGGCGTCATGGCCAGGCTCGGCCTTGACCCGGCCAGGCTGGTCCGGGAAAACCCGCGGCTGATCGTGTGCTCGATCTCCGGGTTCGGCCAGTACGGACCGCTGCACATGCAAGCCGCCTATGACACCGTTATCCAGGCGATATCCGGAATCATGGACGCTACCGGCGAGCCCGATGGTGGTCCCACCCGGGTCGGCACGTCCATCTCCGACATCCTGGGCGGCGTCTTCGGCTACTGCGGCGTCATGACCGCACTGGCTGCCAGGGAGCGCACCGGGAAGGGAACGACGGTTGACGTGGCGATGCTTGATGCCACGTTCGCCATGCTGGAGCAAGGCCTCATGGATGCACTCGGTATGCGTGAACGCCCGCAGCGCCTCGGGAACCGCCATCCCTCCATGGCGCCTTTCGATACGTTCAGCTGCGCTGACCAGCTCATCGCGATCTGCGTGGGCAACGACCATCTCTTCGGAATCCTGGCCAGCACGCTCGGCAAGCCCGAGCTGGTTACCGACCCGCGGTTCGCTGCCAACGTGGACAGGACCACCAACCAGGCCGAGCTCAAGGCAATCATGGAAGCGGTGCTCAAGACTGACGCGGCAGCTGCCTGGCAGGAGCGGCTCGAGGACGCAGGCATCCCCGTCAGCCTGGTCCTCAACGTCGACGACACCCGCAAGCTCGAGCAGATCAAGGTGCGCGGCATGGTCAAGGACGTCGGAGGATTCCAGGTCCCTGGTAACCCCATCAAATTTGGCGCCTACAACTCGCTCGGCACCACCATCCCCTCGCCGGAGCTGAACAACCGTGGTGACGCATTGCGCGCGGAGTTCGGTCCCGCAGAGGCTGGCAGAGCAGACAGCCGCCGCCAGCCCGCGAGCGCGCCTCGGCCGCGGTCAGCCCCATCGGATCAGCAGGCGGCCCCGGCGGACCGGTAACGGATGCGGTGAACGGGATGGTCATGCCCGCGGCCGGGAGCACTGCGCGGCATGCCGGAATTGCCGTCTCTATCGCCGAGTGGATCGACAACAGCATCCGCCGCACCCCTGACAGGATCGCGACCGGGACCGCCGACGGCCGCATGCGAGTGTCCTACCGGCAGCTACACGAGTTGGTGCGCGCGCTCGCCGGGCAGCTAGCTGAAAGCGGCATCGCGCGCACTGGCCCGATCGGACTGTACTGCGACAACTCACCCGAATTCGTCATCACGCTGCTCGGTGCGTGGAGCGCCGGCGCGGCGGTCGTCCCGATAGATCCGCAGCTCATCGCTGCCGAGGTGGAAGCCCGGCTGACCGCGGTGAATGCCAGCGCCGTGGTACTACCCAGGCGGCTGCGCGACTTCTATCCCGCTGATCCCGGCGCCCCCAGCGCATTCATGGTCGAGATTGACGCCGCTGGTAACGACGTGACCCTCGCCGGCATCCGCGACGGCCGGGGCCAGGCGGCTTCAGCGGCGCGCAGCCGAAGTGCTCGCTCCCCCGAAGCAACAGATCTTGCCCTCCTCTTGTTCACTACGGGAAGTACCGGAACGCCCAAGATCGTGCCGCTCACGCACGGCAACCTCGGCGCGTCCGTAGCCGGCATCGTGTCGACCTATCACCTCGGGCCCGACGACGCCACGCTGGTGATTATGCCGCTGTTCCACGGCCACGGCCTCGTCGCCGGGTTGCTCGCCACGCTAGCCAGCAACGGCGCAGCCTACTTGCCGTCCACCGGACGGTTTTCCGCGCATCTGTTCTGGGACGAGATAGCAAGCTCGCGGGTCACCTGGTACACCGCCGTGCCCACGGTTCACCAGATCCTGCTGGCCCGGGCGGGTACGGACTACCCCGCAGACACTCCCCCGGCGCTGCGCTTCATCCGCAGTTCCAGCGCGCCACTTGCGCAAGAAGTGCTCACCAGCACACAGGAGCACTTCGGCGCCCCGATGATCCCCGCCTACGGAATGACCGAGACGGCGCATCAGGCAGCCTCCAATCCGCTGCCCGCCGACGGCATCTCCAAGGCAGCATCCGTCGGCATGGCAACCGGCCTGGACATCCGCATCAGCACTACCGGGGGCGCCGCCGCCGCCGCAGGCGAGACCGGCGAGGTCTGCGTCCGCGGTCCCGCCCTCACCAGCGGGTACCTGAACGACCCGCACGCTACAACCGAGGCCTTCAGGGGCGGATGGTTCCGCACAGGCGATCTAGGCCACGTCGATTCGGCCGGCTACCTGTTCCTCAGCGGGCGCATCAAAGACATGATCAACCGCGGTGGCGAGAAGATCGCTCCGCTGTCCGTCGAAGCCGCGTTGCTGTCCGATCCCGCCGTCCAGGAGGCCCTGGCATTTCCGGCACCCGACGCGAAATATGGCGAGCAGGTCAACGCGGCTGTCATCCTCCAGCCCGGCCGCCGGGCGACCCAGACCGAACTGCAGCAGCACTGCCGGAGCCTGCTGAGTGCCTTCGAGATCCCCGTGAAGATCTATTTCCTCGACCAGTTCCCCCGTACGGCCAAAGGGGACGCCGACCGGCGCGCGCTAGCCGCCACCCTCGCCAGTGATTGATGTCCGGGCCGCTGTTGACGGTCGCCAGCTCAGGCTGAATCCGGGCATTCCCTCCAATCACCTGCGGCCACGGGGTGCCCCGCCACGTCGAGCAGGCCGCGCCGCTCCAGCTCCAGGCGGGCGGACTTGTGCGAGCGCCTGTCGCGAGCTGTGGCACCAAGCTTGGTGCCGCGCCAGATGCACCAGAGATCAGCAACGCTGAGCGTGCCCATGATGGCCTGCCGGACCCCTTCGGTGTCGGCGGCGCTGCGCAAAAGGTCTGATACCCACTCGCAATCGTCTGATCCGGGCGGCAGTTGCGATGCATCTGCCGACTGCCAAGCCTTACTAGTGGCGCTCATGAAGGCGTTCTCCCCCCGACATTCACGTGCGCGCAATACTTGCGTTCCTAACTCTCGCGCGGGGCATGTTGCGTCGGCCCCGGGGAATACCCGTGTTCGGTCCCCGGGGTCCGCGGTCCCTGGCACGAGCGCCTGCTCAGCGCAGGTCTCTGCGCGAGGTGATGCCGAGTTTGCTGAAGACATTGCCCAGATGCCACTCCACCGTGCGCGGGCTGATGAACATCTGAGCTGCTATCTCGGGATTTGTTAGGCCTTCCTTGGCCAGGTCGACGACCTGAGCTTCCTGCGCGGTCAGATCGGCGAGTTTGTCGACCGTGCGCTTGCGGACGGTCTCCCCGGTGGCCAGGAGCTCGCGGCGAGCGCGGCCGCCGAAACCGAGAGCTCTTGTCCGGCTGAAGATCTCGTGCGCCTGGTGGAGCGCATCGCGCGCTTCCTGACGACGGTTCTCACGGCGCAGCCACTCGCCGTGGAGCAGGTAAGCGCGGGCCAGCTGAATAACGACGCGGGTGCGCGCGAGCCGCTCAATCGCCTCCCGGTACAGGTCGTCAGCGGCCTTCCCGTCACTGAGCAGCGCTCGGGAGAACGCTTCGACTCCCAGCGCCCAGTCGGTACCGGCAGCCTGCGTCCGCTCGGCCAGCGTTTCTAGTGCTCGCGCGCCGGCCTCCTGGTCGCCGCTACGGGCGGCTGCCTCAATGAGCTCGGAAAGCGACCAGTTGAAGAAGCCCAGGTCGTCGTACCGGCAAGCACGCTGGGCAGCTGTCAGGGCCGCTTCGTAGCGACCGAGGCCGTTGTACAACACTGCCGTCGCGTACTCGGCCACGCTGAGGCATCGCCCCTCGCCGCGTGCGATGGCATCCTTCATGGCGGCCTCGATCAGGTCGAGCGCCGGGGCTTCCTCGCCATGCCAGGCAGCGAGAACCAAGTCGGTGTAAGTGATCACGGCGCTGCCCATTGCCTCAGAGATCGCCTGCCCCTCGTCTTCGAGGGCCTCGGCGTCGCTGACGCGCCCGGCGTGCAAGTCAGCGCACGCCTTCGAGCTCAGCGCCACCGGGAGAGCGGTGACCGCACCGGCGTCGCGGGCAACTTCGACT
>DASXIA010000470.1:0-7711 GCA_036488155.1 Streptosporangiaceae bacterium
AGCGGCACGTTCACGGCGCCGCGGCGGGCGGCCCGGCCGCCGGCGGACTTGTCCTGGCAGACCCTGGCGCTCGGCAGCCGGGCGGGCCTCGGAGCGGACCTGGAGTGGCTTGTCGACCCGCTGCCGCCGGATGCGATCGGGCTGGCCAGCGGCTTTCCCGATGACCGGCTGCAGCCGCTCGGCCTGCTGGCCGCGGCGGCGTCGCGTGCGTCCCGGCGGCCGCAGGCGTGGGGCCGGCTGCCCGGCCAAGGCCTGCCGGAACTGCGAAGCTACCTTGCCGGCGAGGCAGGCGGCGGCCTTGCCGCGTCGAACGTGCTCATCACTTCTGGCGGTCAGTCGTCGCTGTCGGCTGTGTTCCGTCATCTGTGTGAGCCGGGCGATCCGCTGATCGTCGAGTCACCGACGTATGTGGGCGCGCTGGCGGCCGCACGGGCAGCCGGGCTGGTGCTGGTGCCGGTTCCTGGCGATGCCGACGGCGTACTGCCGGACGCACTGGCCAATGCGTTTGCCAGGACCGGCGCCCGGCTGGCGTACCTGCAGCCGCGCTATGCCAATCCGTCTGGCTCGCTGCTAGCCCCGGAGCGCCGCGAGCCGGTGCTGACGGCGGTCGCGCGGGCAGGGGCGTTCCTGCTCGAAGACGACTGGATGCGTGATTTCGATCTAGGCGCGCCGTCGCCTCCGCCGCTGATCAGCGAGGACGACGACGGGCACGTGCTCTACCTGCGCTCGGTGTCCAAGCCGATCGCGGCCGGGTTGCGAGTGTCCGGGCTTGCCGCGCGCGGGCCGGTGCTCGCCAGGCTGCGCCGCGGCCGGATCAGCGACGACTTGTTCGTCGCGCCGGTCCTCCAGCAGATCGCGGTCGACGTGCTGACTGCGCCGGGCTGGCCGCGGCATCTGGCCCATGTGCGGCGTCAGTTGCGGGAGCGCCGGGATGCGCTCGTCACCGCAGTCGCGGAGCAGTTGCCATCGTGCCGCGTCGAGCTGATTCCGTCCGGCGGCGTGCACGTGTGGGTGCGGTTGCCTGAGCAGGTTAGCGATGAGGAAGTGACGGAGGCGGCGCTAGCGCGCGGGCTTGCGGTATACCCGGGCCGGGCCTGTTTCCCGAGCGAGGCGCCAGGGCCGTACTTGCGGCTGAGCTATTCCGGCGAGGAGGCGCCCGCGCTGCGACGCGCGGCACGGATCCTGGCTGACGTCATCGAGCGCTAACCGACATCCGCGGCGTCTGCAGTCAGCTCAGCCGGGACCCTCGCTGCGGCGACTGTCTCGGCGGTTTCTGGCAATGGCGTTCTGCGAGCTTCACGTACGGCAATGGCCCCGGTAGCTATGACCGCAACCAGACCGCCGCCCGCTTCGGTCCATGTCGCTTGCTGATGAAGGAACATGCTGGCGGCAATGGCAGCCACAAGGATGTTGCCTTGACTGATCATGGCCGAGACGGTTGCCTTGACGACCTTGTGCGCCCAAATCAACAGCACGTGGCCGCCACCTGGCACTAGCACCAGAAGCATGACCCAGATCCAGTCAGATGAGGTCATCAGACGTAGTGACGCACCTGAAATGAGCGTGACAGGAGTTATCGCCACCGCAGCGACGAGCCATACTGCGGAGGTGTACTGCAGGCCATCAACGTTGATCCTGACGCGTTTCGCCGCGAGCCAGTACCCAACGAAGGCCAGCGTGCCAAGCACAGCACATACATCGCCGGTCAGATGGTTTCCGCCAGACTGCGCTGGCCCGATGACCACGATTGCAACGCCGACCGTCGCGACGGCTATGAGCAGAGCATCTTGCCAGCCCGCCGATTCCCCTAGAACTCGCCGCGAAAGTAGCAGGACAAGTACGGGAGTAAGTGCCCCCACGATAGACGCAATCGCAACGCTGGTGAGGCGGAACGCATAGGACGACAATGTTATGTCTGCAGACAAGAAGAAGCCCGCGGGTGCTGCTATTCGAATGGCCGTCCAGGTGAGACGGCGCCGGGCAAGAACTGAGACAGCAAATGTCAGTGCCGCCGCTATCCACATGCGGTAGAAAGTCAAAATTATTGGTCCGGAGGCAGCTTTGTTGACAAAGATGCCTGTCAACCCCCAGAATATCGCCGCTATGACGACAGCGAACAGGCCGAACGCGCGCTGTCTGGCGAGATAGTGATTCAACGTTGGTGCGCGCACTCAGAATTATTTCCCTGTCGCTCGGATTCAGGACGGTACAGTTTCCACACTGCGCCCGCGAATGGACAGCAAGGTCACGAAGGTGAGCGCAGCGAAGATGCTCAGGGCGGCCGGCACGACGGTTACATCGGTCGCGGACACCGCACCTGCGATGATTGCCGGGCCGACGACCCCGCCTAGCATCGATGCGGTCAGCGCCCATGATGCCGTTCGGTGGTCGCCTGGCCATGTCTCCGCGGCCCAGGCAAGTCCCATCGGGAAGATCGGGGCAGCTGCAAGGCCCGCACCGACGTACGCAGCCGGGGCCAGCACCGGAATCGTGGCAACAGCGAGGCAGAGCGCGAGCAGCGCAGTTGCCGCGAGGACGATGTGCCGGAGAGCGACGACGCTGCCAAGCGGAGCCGCGCAAAGTCGGCCGATGGTCATCGCGAGCCAGAACCCCGACGTCACCGCAGTAGCTAGCCGCGCGGAGTAACCGAGAGCGCTGAGGTGCGCAACGATCCAGCCTGCGGTTCCCGACTCGGCGCCGACATAACAGAGATAGACAAGCCCAAGCCGGACCAGCGTGCCGCGTTCCAGCGTTCGCTTAACCGAACGGGTTCTGCCGCTGGCTGACGGTGGCTCGTCGGCAACGCGCGGTGGCGCTGCCGCACGGACGCCGCGCTGACCGACCGCCAGCAGGCACGCCAGCGCAGCCGCGGTGGCAAAGCCATACGTCAAGGTCTCGCCCTTGAGCGTGCTGACGACAAACGGCCCGGCGACCGCGCCCGCTCCGAAGGCAGCGTTTACGGTGTTCAGCCGGGCGACCCGGTGCCGTGACTCAGTAGCAGCCAGCAGCCTGTTGAGGGTGAAGTCAAGCCCGCCAAAGCCGGTACCTGTCAGGAGGACGGAGCCAAGGAACGCCGGCCATGCGCGAGATGCGACGACCCCGGCGCACCCGACAGCGAGAGCCGCCAGGGCGCCGATCAGGACGTCCCGCCCGCTCAGGCGCCGGAGGCATGCCAGTGCGCCCAAGACGCCGGCGAGGGCGCCGGCGAAGTAGACGCTGAGCACGGTGCCAGAGGTGGGCAGGCTGACCTCGAACCGTAGCGAGATGATTCGCAGCAGCGGCCCGTAAGCAGCGTCGAGAGCTCCGATAAGCAGGAATACGCCAAGCGCCGCCACGAACGCCCCGCGACTGAAGCTGACCTCGCTCGCAGTGCTCACCAGTGCTGCAATACGCGGAAGGTCCTGAGCAGCTTCTCCTGAGTCGGCTCGTGGCGTACCCGTCCTGGCTCGCGATCACGGACTAGCGGCCGTCCGGCCGGTGCACGCCCGAGTGTCTGGCCACTTGCCAGATGTGCCGCTGGTGCCGGAACGAGACGCGCGGCACGGCGGCCGCGCCCGGCCGCGTCGTGCGCGAGAACGCTCATCGACTCCATTGTGGCAGGCCGCCGCGCCGGACCTTCGTCCTGTATGGCACTGATCGTCCTGTCGCTGATCTGCGGTCTCGAGGCGGCAGCGCTGGTGACGATTTAGGGATGGCGCTCAGCGCCGTACTTCGGGCCGCTGCTCGCCGCCCGCCTTGCGCGGCGTGACTGATCTGGCAGCTTGCGAGCCCTGCAGGGCGGTCAGGGCTAGCGGTCTGCCGTTGGCTTCGCCGCTTTAGGCTTCGCCTTCTTCGGCGGCATCGTTGAGACGAAGGCCAGTGCACGGCTTACCCAGGCGGCCGCCAGGTCCGGGCTGTCCCGCCAGGCCGAGGGCAAGCTGAGGTAACCGCCCATCGGCCGCTCGGCTGGCCCGAACGGCCCGGAACCGTCGACGGCCGCGAGCTCGGCGCGGTCGCTCTCAGCCAGCCGTACGCCGATCGCCGGGCCGAAGAGGCCGGCGAACATGTTCCCGTGCACGAAGGCTCCGAGGTTGCCGAACATCGGCTTAACCTCGACGTCGGGATCCTCGGGCAGTACGGACCTGAAGAACTCCTTGTCGGCCTCGGTCGGCTTGGGAATCTCCATCAGCAAACCTCCTGGCGCTGGTGCCGCTCCACCATCAGGACGGCCGGATGCCAGCCTGTCACTAGGCACGCGCTGCGGCGTGCTAGACAGGCAGATCGGGGCCACGGCCGCTTCAGGTCGTGTGCCCAGGCAATGCGGCTGACGGCGAGAGAGGCAGGAATGTCGGACGAGGGACTGAGTTTTGACCGGATTAAGGCCGCGGCGGCCCGGCTCGATGGCGTGGCGCGCCGCACGCCGCTGGTGACCTCGAGCACGCTTGACAAGCTTTGCGCTACCAAGGTGCTGCTGAAGCCTGAGCAGTTCCAGCGCAGCGGCTCGTTCAAGTTCCGCGGCGCCTATAACCGGCTGAGCCTGCTGAGTCCGGCTGAGAAGGAGGCGGGGGTCGTCGCGTTCTCGTCCGGTAACCATGGCGCCGCTGTGGCGCTGGCGGCACAGTTGCTCGGCGTTGATGCGGTGATCGTGGTCCCGGCCAACGGCTCCGCGGCGAAGCTAGCCGCCATCGAGGGATACGGCGCACAGTTGCGTCGGTACGATCCGGCAACCGAGAGCAGAGAGCAGGTAGCAGAGGAGATCGCCGCCACGCGCTCGATGACATTGATCCGGCCGTTCGATGACTACGACATCATGGCCGGCCAGGGAACGACTGGCCTCGAACTTGCCGAGCAGGCACCGGAACTGAAGCAGGTCCTGGTACCGGTGGGAGGCGGCGGACTGGCAGCGGGCGTTTCCACTGCAGTCAAGACGCTGATTCCGGGCGTGGCGGTGATCGGGGTAGAACCGCACGCCGCGGATGACACCAGTCGGTCGCTGCGAGCCGGGCGCAAGGTCAGGATTCCCGAACCGGCAACGATCGCCGACGGACTGCGGGCGAGTGAGCCGGGTGAGCTGACCTTCGCCGTCAACTCGCGCACGCTGGATGACGTCGTGACAGTCTCGGAGGAAGCGATCATCGACGCTATGCGGTTCTGCTTCGCCCGGCTCAAGATCGTCGTGGAACCGAGCGGTGCGGTTGCTCTGGCAGCACTGTTGTCCGGCATGGCGGGTGCGGTCGGCCGCACCGGAGTCGTGCTGTCCGGCGGCAACATCACTCCCGAGGACTTCGCCGCCCTGCTTGCCCGTTGAGCGTGTCGGCGCCTGCTATTCGCAGGGCCATGAAGACGTAGCGATCCTGCAGGTCCGGGGTGCCAATCGGGTAGTTCTCGAGCATCCACTCACTGATGTGCACGCACATGTTGCTGATAGTGGCGGAGGCGAGAGTCGCGGCCGCGCGGTCGTTCCCGCCTGCGAGGTCGAATGTGCCCTGCTCCGAGCCGGCCATCAGGACGCCGGTGAGCCGGTCGCGTATCGAGCGCCTTATGGCCCGGACTTCCTCCCGTCGGGGCCCGGTGAGCACAGTGAACTCACGGTTGGCAACGCGCGACCGTTTCTTGTGCCCGGCAGTGTGAGCCACCAGGAGTCGGACCGTGGCGCCAAGTTGATCCGCTGGCCCTGGCCCCGCGGTCGCGATGGCCGATGCCATCTCGCTGTCCACCGCGAGGTGGATATCCCGGACGAGCACGTACAGCAGGTGTTCCTTGGAAGTGAAATGGTTATAGAGCGCGCCGGGCGTCAGGCCGCAAGCCCCGGTGATCTGCCGGACCGTAGTGCTCTGCGCGCCGTGCGCGTAGAACAAGTCGATAGCTGCCGCCCCGAGCCTGCACTGGAGTGCCGTCCCGCCCATCGGCAGCCGGTCGTCAGGCGGGGGCTCGAATTGAGCGCTCATCCCGTTGGGCCCATCGGAGTCAAGAGTCCCGAGTCAAGAATCGCCGGTCACGGACTAGAGTCATGATTCGAAGTCAAGTTCGTCTGTAATCGACGCCTGATCAGCTCGGTTGGTTGTCATGGGACTCTTGACAAATGATGGTCAACCGGCGTACGACTATATCGCTGTGTGAACGCTCGTTCATGTCATTGCAGCACGAGGCGCGTCCGCCGTGACGGCCGCGGACGCATGCCGGAAGGCCCGGGCCGACCCCTCCTCCCGGCCCGGGTCAGGCATTTTTCCGCAAGCTGATGCGTCGGCAGCCCGGCCAGGGCGAAACGCAGCACCAGCTGAGACTGCGACTTTCCGGGAGGGCGTTCGCGGCTCTGTGGAAAACCCTTTCAACTGCGGGAACGCGCACGCAGGCGCAACCCTTTGCACCAACGTCGCGGTCACGCCGGGCTGTGTCCGGGGGCATGCGCAATGTCAGCTGGCTGACGGCTTGCCTGAGCCTTCGCGCAAACAAACATGCCAGGCCAGAGCCCTGTAACCAGTGCGCTGAGAGCGAAACGCGGGTTGCGGTGCCCAGGCGTGCATGCGACCCTTGGCCGGTAGGCCGGAGCTTGACCGCGAGCAGTACGGGGTTGCTGGCAAGCTTCGAGTGATGGGGCGGAGGTAGCAGTGCGCTGGAGGCGGGATGATCGCCAGCAGCCTGACGATAGCCCCGATATCGCGGCAGAGGATTGGCTCGCTGAGTTCCGCGGTCAGCGTGTCCGGCCTGACGCGCTCACCGCAGCGGACCGCGACGCTGCGCGCCCGACTGCACAGCCGAGCGGGCCGCGCGGACCGGCTGACCGCCCCGCCCCGCCCCCGCAGCCCCCAGCAGCGCACCGGGAACGCCAGGGTCACGGAGCCGCCGAGTACTTCCGCCGGGATGCTGTGCGAGCCGACCGGCCTGGCGTTCAGCCAGACGTGCGCGCCGAGCCCGATTCGCGCATGCAGGGAGATCGGGCTGCGCACCGAGATTCGGCTGCCCAGAGAAGTTCCGGTGCCCAGCGAGACCCCGGCGCACCCCAGGACTCGCGCTCCCGGTCGGATCATTACGGACTTCGACGCCCTGACCGGGGTGAGTTCCGAGGGGCGCCGTCCGGCAGGCCGGGACCGGATAGCTGGCCTGAACCTAGTGACGCGCGCGGTACGAGGAACTCGCGTGGTCCGGGTGACGGGCGCGGACCGGGTGGCTGGCAGGGACCTGGTGACGGACGCGCGCAGGTTGGCGGGCGCGGACAAGTTGGCGGACGCGGAGGTAGCTGGCCGGGATCTGGCGATGCCCGCGGTACGACTAACTCGCGTCGTTCTGCTGGAGGGCCTGGGCGAGATGACTGGCCGGCTTCTGGTGATGGCCGGGCGCGGGCTGGCGGGCGCGGAGCGGATGGCTTGCCGGCATCTGGTGATGCGCGGGGTGCGAGCAGCTCGCGTGCTTCTGTTGACGGGCGCGGGCAGGGTGGCTGGCCGGCATCCGGCGACGGGCGTGGACAGGTTGGCGGGCGCGGGCAAGATGACTGGCCGGCTCCTGGTGATGGCCGGGCGCGGGCAGGCGGGCGCGGGCAAGATGACTGGCCGGCTCCTGGTGATGGCCGGGCGCGGGCTGGTGGGCGCGGGCGAGATGACTGGCCGGCTCCTGGTGATGGCCGGGCGCGGGCTGGTGGGCGCGGGCAAGATGGCTGGTCCGGAGTCGATGGCAGACGCGGGCCCAATGACGGCGCTCCAGGCGGGAGGTCGGCGGCGGTCGACCGATCTGGGGT
>DASXIA010000465.1:0-1635 GCA_036488155.1 Streptosporangiaceae bacterium
CCCGGGTCGTGCACGATAGGCAGCAATGATTTCATTGACCGTCTCTGGCCTCGGCGCCATCCTGGCTGCGGTCGGTGGCGGCGTGCTGCTCGCACGCTGCTTCCGCCAGCCTCGTGGCGACCTGATCGCCTGGGCAGTGGCGCTGCTCGGGCTGCTCATCAGCCTTGGTTCCCAGGTGCTGGGCTACCTCACCGGTTTCGATGCGGCCATGTTCCGGGCCATGGAGATCGGCGGTCAGGTTATCGCGCCGCTGGCACTGGTTCTGGCCTTGTCAGAGGTCGCGGCGAAGAGCACTGCAGCGCGGTTCTGTGCGCGACTGTACCTCCCGGCTCTCGGCGCTGTGGCGATCGTGATCCTGTCCCTGGACCAGCTCGCCCAGACGAATTTCACCAAAGCCTGGCCGGACCCGTCCATCGTCTACCAGGTAGCGCCCGATTACGTGCTGATGTTCGCGATCGGGCCGCTGACGATGCTGGTCGCCATCATCGCCTTCGGTACCGTAGCGGCCCGCTCCGGCCAACCGGGCTGGAACGCGGTGCTGCCCGCTGCGCTGATGGGCGGCGCGGCGGCTGTTGCGCTGGCCTATCCGTGCCTGGCGCAGCTGGTTGCGTACCTCGCCGGGGTCAAGTTGCCGGTGGGTTCGGTGTTCCCCGTGCTGTGCGTGGCCGCGGTGGTCCTCGGCTGGCTGGCTGCGGACCGTGCGAGCCGGGTCCGGCTGTCCGCGCTGCGCGGCGGGAGCGCGACGCGGGCGTCGGGCCGGGGCGCGTCCGACGGCTTCGGCAGCCGCGATCTGGACGGCGAATTCGGCCGATATGCCGCCGACTCGGAGTACGCCGGCCGGAACGGGTATCGCAATGGCGGACTCTACCGGTCGGAGCAGCCTGGCCTGGCTGACGCACAAGGCTGGCGCGGCGATCAGGATAGCGACGGTTACGGCTGGCAGGACGGCCGACCGGACCGCCGCGGGGACGGCAGCTGGCGGTCGCGCGACGAGGCCGACGGCGAGCACTGGGAGGGTTACCCGGCGCTGGATGCGACCGGTGATTTCGTCCCCGGCGACTTTGGGGCCCCTGACTCCGCGGCGGGAGACTACGCTACCGGGGACTTTGCCACCGGCGACTTCGCCACCGGGGACTTCATGTCCGGCAACTCCGCGCCTGCTGATGCCCTAGTTGGCGATCATGATCTTGGCTACCGGGGCGCCGACTGGCGCCCTGACAGCCGTCGGCAGGATGACTATGCTGGCGGGCCGGATGGAATCGCGGCCGCGCCGCCACGGGCTGCCGGGGACACCGGAACGGCCCAGTTCTTCGGCCAGATCGCGATCTACACGCTCATCGAAGATCGCGTCGCAGAGTTCGATCAACTGACCGAGCGGGTCGTTGAGCAAGTGCGAAGCCGCGAACCGGACACCCTGGCCTTCATCGTGCATGCGGTCCCGTCAGCGCCCATGCAACGCATCCTGTACGAGGTCTACCGCGACCGCACGGCCTACGAGCGGCATAACGAGCAGCCATACGTGCAGCAGTTCGTGGTTGATCGCCGCCCGTTCGTGCTGGCCACCAACATCATCGAACTTGGCCTGCAGCAAGCGAAGGTGTCGCCGTTCCCGTTCCCGTCGGTCGCGGATCTGTT
>DASXIA010000546.1:0-4754 GCA_036488155.1 Streptosporangiaceae bacterium
GTCATGACTGCCGTGAGTCATCCCCATAACAGGCCCGTAGACCATGCAGACGCCACCCTCGCCCAGCCCAGCGAGCCTGGGACAGAGTCGCCGGCCGCGCCTCCTGGGCCGCTCAAGTCGCCGGTGCTGCAAGGCGGAATCGCGTTCCTGATTTACCTCGTCATCTGGATGACCACCGGCTTCCGGCCGATCGTCAGCCACCTCACGTGGATGCAGCTCAACCAGAAGAGCCAGGACCCGAACATTTTCGCGTGGAGCCTGCGCTGGTGGCCGTATGCAATCGGGCACGGCCTCAACCCGCTCTATACCCATGAGGTCATGGCCCCGGCCGGTCATTCTCTCGTCTGGGTCACCACTGTGCCGCCGCTAGCTCTGCTCGTCGCTCCGCTTACCCTGGCCGCGGGCTCAGTGGTGTCCTTCAACTTGCTTGCGGCCGTCGCGGCGCCATTGTCGGCGTGGGCAGCGTTCCTCTTGTGCCGGCGGCTGACCGGGAAGTTCTGGGCAGCGCTGGCGGGGGGCGCGGTCTTCGGCTTCTCGTCTTTCGAGATCTACCACAGCGCGTGGGGCCAGCTCAACCTGGCTTACTGCTTGCTGCTGCCGATCTTGGGCTACATCATCGTGGTCTGGTGGCAAGGACGCATCTCAACCCGCGCGTTCGTGATCCTCGCGGCAGTCACGATGGCGGTCCAGTTCTACCTGTTCATGGAGCTGTTCGCCGACATGACGGCGATCCTGGCGATCTCGCTGCTGGCCGGCTTCGCACTCGCCGGGTCGGCCGGCCGGCCGATGATCGTCCGGCTGGGGAAGTACATCGGCCTTGCCTACGTGACCGCGATCGTGCTGGTCGCGCCCTACATCGCAGGCACGCTGGGCAGCAAACCGCCAAGGAAGACGCCGCTAACCGGCACGGATCTGGCCAGCTTGGTGATACCTCAGCCCAGCCGGACCTTCGGCATCAGGTGGCTTGCCGACGCGGCCGCGAGCGCCGTCTCGTCGAACAACCTATCGACGGCCTGCTACGTGGGCGTTCCCCTGCTGTTGCTTGTCGTCTTGCTTGCGGTCACCCGCTGGCAGAGCAGACTGGTCCGGTTCCTGTCCTGCATGCTGATCATTGTCATCGTGGCCTCGCTCGGACCCGTCGTCTACCGGGATGGGCACCCGGTAGTGACGCTGCCGTGGTCGGGACTGTTCCACCTGCCACTCGTGCGCAATGCCCTCCCGCTTCGGCTGATGGTGTTTGCCTTCCTGGTCATGGCCGTGGCCACCGCGATGTGGCTGGCCGGCCCGGCGAAGCGGGTGCCGTGGGCGCGCTGGTCGCTTGCGGTGCTCGTGCTCGTGTTTATCGCGCTGGACGCATTCCCGATCAAGGTCAAGACGCATAGCGAGGTGCCAACGTTCATCAGCACCGCGCAGTACCGTCGTCAGCTGTCGCCCGGCGAGATCGTCGTGGTCGTGTCCAACGACGGCAACACCGGCATGCTCTGGCAGGCTCAGTCTGACTTCTACCTGCGGATCTCCGGCGGGTATATCAACGAGGGGATTAACCACCGCTCGGACCTGCCTGACCAGGTAGCGGTTCTCGGGAGGAAGGCCACCCCAGCTCGCGTCGCGGCGTTCGAGGCATTCGTCAAGTCTGACCACGTCGGCGCGATCCTGGTGGATGTCAGTAACAAGCCGGGGCCCGTGTGGGCAGGCATCTTCCCCATGCTTGGCCTGGTGGGGCACACAACTGGCGGCGTAGTGGTGTACCCGACCCATGGCTGTGACACCTGCCGCCTGCTGACCCGGGCCGAGCTCAAACGTGACCGGGCCGAGCTTCAGAAGGCGGCGCTCGCTGCCGGGTAGTCTGTGCCAGCGATGAGCGCAAACCAGAGCATGCCCCCTGCGGGCACGACAGCTATCGTCCATCTCGTCCGGCATGGCGAGGTGGACAACCCTGAGGGCGTCCTGTACGGCCGCCTGCCGGGTTTCGGGCTATCCGAGGCCGGCCGGCTGATGGCGAAGGCGGCCGCGGATTACCTGGCCGGACGGGACGTGACGGTGTTGCGGTCGTCGCCGCTGCAGCGGGCGCTTGAGACGGCCGAGCCGATCGCGGCCGAGTTCGGGCTTCCTGTCGAAGTTGATGAGCGGCTGATCGAGCCGTGGAATCACTTCGAGGGGATGCGTTTCGGCGTCGGCGACGGGGCGCTGCGGCAGCCGCGCCACTGGATCTACCTGCGCAACCCGTTCCGCCCGTCGTGGGGCGAGCCGTACCGCGAGGTCGCCGCCCGCGTGCTGGCCGCGGTCAAGGACGCGGCCCTCGAGGCGGACGGGCACGAGGCAGTCTGCGTCAGTCACCAGCTGCCGATCTGGGTCACCAGACGGCTCGTCGAGGGCCGCCCGATGTGGCACGACCCGCGGCGCCGTCAGTGCGCGCTCGGCAGTGTGACCAGTCTGACGTTCAGCGACGGCAAAATCAGCTCAGTGCAGTACGCCGAACCCTCCGGAGATGGCCGGCGGCAGGTGGCAGGCGCCTGAAAGCTGGCCGTGAGCAAGCTGAAAACCATAGCAAACGCCGGCCCGGCGTCACCAGCCGGTGCGCAGTCCGGCACAATGGGCGGGTACTACCGCCTGTAGGAGATCACCCGAGTGTCCTGGCTGCCCGTTCCCGCACGCATCGCGATCGGTGCTGCCGTGGTGGCCGTCGTCAGCCTGGCGGCGGCGGGATGCGACGGCGGCCAGATCGCCGCGAACGTGCCGCAGAGCAGCGGCCAGAGCTTCGTCGGCCACAGCTACGAGTCGACGTTCTACCAGGTCGGCCACCGGCCGACGGTTCCGGCCGTGTCCGGGACCACGCTCACCGGGCAGCGGCTGAGCCTGGACTCTTACAAGGGGAAGACGGTCGTGCTCAACTTCTGGGGCTCCTGGTGCGACCCGTGCCGCTCCGAAGCCCCGGCGCTGGGCACGCTGGCGCGCCAGCTTCAGCCCGACGGCGTTCGCTTCGTTGGCATCGACATCCGGGACGAGCCGGCCGCCGCCAGTGCCTTCATGCAGAATTTCAACGTCAGCTATCCGAGCCTGAACGACCCCAATGATCAGATCGCGCTGCAGTTCCACACCACAGTTCCGCCTGCTGCTATCCCGACCACGCTGGTCGTCGACCGCAACGGGCGGATCGCCGCCCGGATTTTCGGTGCTTCCACCTACACCGAGCTCAAGGACCTAGTAGTAAAGGTGGCCGGCCTGAAGTCATGACGACTGCTAAGGGCGATGCGATGACACCGGCGCCTGCGGACGGAGAGCTCCGCGCCGCCGGGCCTGATCTTGCAGACCCAGCGGGCGCTGAAGCCACCACGAAACCGGACAACAGCGCACGCGGTGTTCGCGCCGGCGGTTTGCGGGGCGGTGGTTTGCGGGGCGGCGGTCTGCGGGACGGCCGTCCGCGCGCCTTGCGGCTCGGGCCGGCTGGCTGGCTGCGCTGGTTCTGGCGGCAGCTGACCTCGATGCGAACGGCGCTGATCCTGCTGTTCCTGCTGGCCCTGGCCAGCGTGCCGGGGTCGGTCCTGCCGCAGCAAGGCGTCGACCCGGCCGCGGTCACTCAGTACTACCAGTCACACCCGTCGCTGGCGCCGATCTTCAACGGGCTAGGGCTGTTCAATGTGTTCTCGGCGCCCTGGTTCGCCGCCATCTACCTGCTGCTGTTCGCCTCGCTCGCGGGCTGTGTGCTGCCGCGGACGGTCCGCCTCGTCGGGTCGGCACGGCAGAAGCCGCCGCGTGCGCCCAGCAACCTGGCCAGGCTGCCAGCGAGCGCCTCCTACACCACCGACCTCACGCCGGCGGCGGCGCTTGACTCGGCAGCGGGCCTGCTCGGCGGCCGCAGATTCAGGCTGCACCGTGGCGATGGCTGGGTCTCGGCCGAGAAGGGCTACCTGCGCGAGGTCGGCAATCTGCTGTTCCACATCGCGCTGCTGGCGCTGCTGTTCTCGGTCGGCGTTGGCGGCATCTTCGGCTACAAGGCCAACCGGCTGCTGATCGTCGGTCAGGGGTTCGCTAACACCCCCACGGACCTGGACGTGTTCCGTCCGGGGCGGCTGGTCAGCCCCAGTGATCTGCAGCCGTTCTCGATCAACCTGCAGAGCTTCCGGGCCAAGTACGTGACGTCGGGCCCGCAGCTCGACCAGCCCCTCGGCTACTACGCAGGGCTGAGCTACCGGCCGCAGATCGGCAGCCCGGCCAAGCACTACACGCTCACGGTCAACCATCCGCTGGTCGTCGACAACGTCAGCGTGTACCTGATCGGGCATGGTTACGCCCCGGTTTTCAAGGTCACTGACGGCACCGGCAAGGTGCGCTGGGATGGCCCGGTGCCGTTCATCCCGGTCCAGCAGACGACGCTGACCTCCGAGGGCGTCATCAAGGTGCCGGACGCGCGGCCGTACCAGCTCGGCTTCGCCGGCGTGTTCCTGCCGAGCGCCGTGCAGGGCGCGGGTGGCCAGCTTGAGTCGGCCTTCCCCGGTCCGCTGAACCCGCGGGTGAGCCTCGTCGCGTTCAAGGGCAACCTGGGCATGAACTCGGGTCAGTCGCAGTCGGTCTACTCGCTGGACACCAAGGGCCTCAAACAGCTTCCTGTCGCGCCCCGCCCGCTCAGCGCGGGCCAGTCGGTGAAACTGCCCGACGGCGCCGGGAGCGTTACCTACCTCGGCTATCAGCAGTGGGTGAGCCTGGCCATCACCTATGACCCTGGCCAGTTGCCGGCTCTGATCTCCGGGTTCGCG
>DASXIA010000554.1:0-17820 GCA_036488155.1 Streptosporangiaceae bacterium
CGGGATGGCAATCACGTCGGCCGCTGTGAAGAACACGGCCGGATCGGGCCGGCCGCACCACAGCAGGTCCTCGCCGGGCCGCAGGTATGGCTGCAACCGCGCGGCCAGCGCCTGATCACCGTTAGTAGCGCCGGGTATCCCGATCATCCGCGCCCCCAGATTGTGAGATGGGCCGTGAATGTACCAAATGACTGCCATGCCGGGCAATCATTCGTGGGCAACCGCAACGACCGTAGAGAATGAGTCATGCGCTTCGTATTCAGCCCTCCGGCCAGCGACATGACAGGACTGCTAACGCTGCCGTGGGACCAGCCACTCGCGGACTGGCAGGACGAGCGGCTAGTGGAGATCAGGCAGCGCGGCATCTCCCGGCATGTGGTCCGGTTCGTCGCCGACGACGGCAAGCTGTTCGCGCTCAAGTCGATCAGTGAGAGCCTGGCCAGGCGCGAGTACCGGCTGCTTCGGGCGCTGGCGGATGAGAGTATCCCGGCGGTCCAGGTGGACGGCATCGTGGTTGACTGCGGGCCCGATGCCGACGCCGACGCCATCCTCGTGACGAGGTTTCTCGAGTACGCCAGCACCTACCGGGCCGTCTTCTCCAGCCCGCGCGGCGGGCCTGCGACCGACAGACTGCTCGACGCGCTCGTCGAACTGCTGGTGCGGCTGCACCTGACCGGTTTTTTCTGGGGCGACTGCTCGTTGTCCAATGCGCTGTTCCGCGCCGACGCGGGCTCGTTCGAGGCATACCTTGTCGATGCCGAGACCAGCGAGCGCCATCCGTCGCTGACCGACGGCCAGCGCTCCTTTGACCTGGACATAGCCGTCGAGCGGGTGTGCGGCGAACTGATGGACCTGGAGGCGGGCGAACTGCTGCCGCCGGACGTTGACCCGGTGGAGGTGAGCGAGGAGCTACGGCAGCGGTACGAGCGACTCTGGCTGGAGCTCACCAGGGAGGAGATCATCCCGCCGGACGAGCAGCGGCACCGGATCGCCAAGCGGCTCCGCAGGCTCAACGAGCTTGGTTACGACGCGGACGAGGTGGAGCTGATACCTGCGCCGGAGGGCACCAGGCTGCGGATCCGGACCAGGGTCGCCGAGTCCGGCCAGCACAGCCGGGATCTGTTCCGCAAGACCGGGATCGCCGCCGACGACAACCAGGCCCGAAGGCTGCTCAACGACATCGCCAGCTTCCGCGGTTACCTGGAACAGAAGAAGGGCCAGCCGGTATCCGAGATCATCGCCGCGCACCGCTGGCTCGAGGAGGTCTACGACCCCGTTGTCAGCTCCATCCCCGGCCGGCTCCGCGGGCGCCTAGCGCCGCCGGAGATCTTTCACGAGATCCTCGAGCACCGCTGGTACATGTCTGAGGCAGCCGGCCGGGATGTCGGCACGAGCGCCGCAGCGCGATCGTACTTCGAGACCGTGCTGCCCGAAGTGCCGCAACCGCTCACGGCGAACGCGGACGTTCCCGCCTAGCACGAGTGCCGGCACCAGCAGAGCAGTTTCGGGCGGGGCATCTCCCCCGGCGGCTATATCGCTCGGCAGCTTCGCCGGTATAGCCTCCGAGAGCAGTAGAACCTGTTCCAGTTAGAGGGGCACGCGATGGTTGCTTCGATCAAGACGCACCGGGACGAGGTCGGCCTTACCGACGGCGAATTGCTGATCGACGGGTCCTGGGGACCCGGCTCGGCGGAGCAGACCTGGACGCACAGCCACCCAGCGACCGGCGAGGATGTGGCCTCGTTCCCGGTCGCCAGTCCCGCTGACGTGGACCAGGCAGTGCGCGCCGCGCGCGCCGCGTTCGATGAGGGGCCCTGGCCCCGGTCCCGTGCCACCGAGAAAATCCGGGTCCTGCGCCGCATCGCGGACCTCGTTCGGATCCACGGCGACAAATTGCTCTCGTTGCAAGCGCTCGACAACAGCGTGCCGCTGAGCTTCGGCGCCGTGTACGGGATGTCAGCCGCATTCGTGGCGGATGTGTTCGACCATCACGCCGGCTGGGTGGACAAGCTGGCAGGCGAGACGCTGCCGCCCTATCAGGGTGGCGATCACCTCGTCATGACCCTGCGCGAGCCGATCGGCGTCGTCGCCGCGATCGTTCCCTGGAACGCGCCATTGCTGCTGACCGCCCAGAAACTCGCCCCGGCCCTGGCGGCGGGCTGCACAGTCGTCCTGAAGCCATCGGAGTACGCGACATTCGCTGTACTGCGGCTGGTACGGCTGATCGAGGAGGCCGGACTGCCGGCCGGCGTGCTCAACGTGGTCACCGGGCCCGGCGATCCAACCGGCGACGCGCTGATCAATCACCCGATGGTCGACAAGATCTCCTTCACCGGCAGCCGGGCGGTGGGCCGCAAGATCATCGAGGCCTCGGCGGGCACCTTCAAGCGGGTCAGCCTGGAACTCGGCGGCAAGAGCCCGGCGCTGGTGTTCGCCGACGGCGACGCCGGCACCGCGGCCGCGCTGACCATGGGAACCGTGACACTCGGCTTGTCCGGTCAGGTCTGCCTGGCACAGACCCGGGCGCTGGTTCACCGGGACAAGGTCGATGAATTCAACGGCATGGCCGAGATGATCGCCGGGATGGTCAATTACGGCAGTCCGTTCGACCCAGCGGTGACCTCCTCGCCGCTGATCAACAGCCGCCAGCTGGACCGCGTACTCGGCCTGATCGGCACCGGGCAGCAGGAAGGCGCCCGGCTGGTCTGCGGCGGCACTCGCGGCGACGGTGAGCTGGCAGCCGGGAACTTCGTCGCGCCCACGCTGTTCACCGACGTGAGCAACGAGATGACTATCGCGCGCGAGGAGATCTTCGGCCCGGTGCTGTCGGTGATCCCGTTCACCGATGAAGACGAGGCCATCAAGATCGCCAATACGACGGAGTACGGCCTCGCCGCGACCGTATGGACATCCGACATCAAGCGAGCGCTGCGGATGACCAAGGCGCTACGGGCAGGGACCGTCGGCATCAACGGTTACGGCCTTGAGCCGCATGCCGCATTCGGTGGCTATCGGCAGTCCGGCATCGGCCGCGAGGGCGGGCGCACGGCGATCGAGGCCTACACAGAGGTCAAGACAGTGCTGATCCCGACGACCGACGAGATGATGTGACGTCGGGCAGTCAGCTGCGTTACCCGGGGCCGGGGTGGACCGGCGGCAGGCCCAGCGCCGGGAACGAGGCAGGACCGAACGTCGTAATCTCCGTGATGACGCCGCCGTCGATCCGCAGCACGTCCAGCTTAAACGGCCGGGCCAGCGAGTCGCCCGGCCGCCGCAGGTAGCTGCCTGCGGCGGCCGTACGGTTAGCGGCCGCCGGGAGCAGCAGCCAGTCGCCGTCGCGAGTCGGCCCGAATGCGCGCTCGAACAGCGGCTCCATCCCGGCCAGCCCGTCGAATACGCGCGGGTACGGCGGCATCGTTACCCGGATGTCAGTGGCCGAGATGGCCGCGATCGCCTTCGGATCGTAGCGCTCATGCGCGTCGATGAACTGCTGCAGGATCTGCCGCTCGGCGGCGGTCGGCCGCACAGCGCGCCAGTCCGTGCGCTGTCCCGGCAACTGCGCGCGCAGCATCGACCTGGCACGCTGGACCGCGCTGTTCGCAGCAGCGACGGTGGTCTCCAAGAGCGCCGCGGTCTCGCTGGCAGGCCAGCCCAGCACATCTCGCAGAATCAGTGCGGCTCGCTGCCGTGGCGGCAATACCTGCAGTGCGGCGAGGAACGCCAGTTCGATCGTCTCCCGGCTGACCGCCACCTCGTCAGGCTGGCCCTCGGCGGGTGCCACCTCGTCAAGAAGCCGGTCCGGATATGGCTGCAGCCATGGCACATCGGCAAAGGACGTCAGTGCGGTCGCCTGCCGTGATCGCGCGCGCAGCATGTCCAGGCACACGTTGGTGGCGATCCGATATAGCCAGGCCCTGTACTCGGGGCCCCCGCCGCTCAGGCCGCTACGTGCGCGCCAGGCACGCAGCAGTGTCTCCTGCACCGCATCCTCGGCGTCATCGAACGAGGCCAGCATCCGATAGCAGTGCACGTGCAATTCCCGCCGGTGCAACCGGGCCAGCTCCCCGAACGCGGCCTGATCGCCGTCGGCCGCGGCAGCGGCCAGCGCGGTGCCTGCTAGCGCAGTGCCTGCTGGGACGTGGGAACTCAATGCGCTGCATCGCCCGGCTTGACCTCCTGAACCAGCCACCCGTTGCCATCGGGATCGCTGAACGACAAGAACGAGTTATAGCTGGCGCGCTGCGGATCCGGGCCGGGTGTCTGGCCCTCCGGTCCGAAATGGAACACCTCGCTCGCCTCGACGCCGCGGCCGGTGAGCTCGGCCCTGGCCGCGTCGATATCCTCCACGACCAAGTGCAAGCCCTGCACCGAGCCTGCCGCGTCCGGGTTCCGCATCAAGGTCACCGAGCAGGCGGATCCCTGCGGCGTCAGCTGCACGATCCGGAAGTCTTCGCCGGCCCGGTGATCGACATCGAGCCGGAAACCCGCCCGCTCCAGGTAAAAACCCTTGGCCTTGTCTACATCGGTAACCGGAATAATTACGAGCTCAAGCTTGAAATCCATGTCAGCATCCTCTCTCGATGGCGTCCTGCAGATAGAACGAGTGCCGCAGGGAGAACTCATCGGTATTCCGATGAGGAACCGTGGTCAGCCGCCGAGCAGCTGCCAAGGTTCTGCTCCTTCAGGTGGCATCGGCGGACCGCTGGCACCGGCCGACGTCGGTAACCGGGATGATCACGAGCTCGAGCTTGTAGTCCATGACGACAGCCTGGCATCTCGGGCCCCCTTGAGGTCCGGTGCACCGCTTGTAGACTCATTCCGGATCAACAAGGCGGGGGCGGCATGGCACGGATCTGGCGTGACAGTCCCGGCCAGCTGCTTGCCTTGTACCTCGTTCTCGGTGTAATCGCGCTGGCTGTCTCGCATTCATCGCCGTCTGCAAAATCTCAGCTGCACTGGTTTTTGCTCGCAATATTTCTGGCGTGGCGGGTCTCACGTGGCGGGTGGCTATCAAGGCTCGTCCTGATCCTGGTGAGCATGACTTCGTTTACCGGTGCCGCGTTCATAGGCCCGCGTCAGTGGAACCTCGGCATACTCGCGTTGCTCGCCATCTACGCGGCGCAGGTTGCGCTGCTCGCGAGCCCGGCTGTGTATCAGCGCACCCGGCGAAACCCGTCAACCGACCCGGCGCTGGTTTCGATGCGGCCCCCGGTCTGGATGTTTCTGTCCGCGCTGCTCACTGGACTGGTCGCGACCCTTATTTCCCTCGGGAACATGGGCTCGGCCGCGATACCAGGCTGCGGGCCGATCGGAGCAACCATCGCTCAGCTCCCCGGCCGGTGCTTCGGGCTGGCGCAGGGCTATCCGGTGCGTTTCCTGACCGCTTATCAGGGCACTCCGCTGATCGACAAGGCAGGCCTGGCTGACGACTGGGCACACTGGTCAGTCGTCAGCTTTGCAGTGTTTTACCTACTGCTGCTGCTACACCATCGACACGACGTACCACGCGACCAACCCGTCACAGCAGAGGACCCAGCCGTGGTATAACCCCGATCGGCTGCGGCTAAGGCTCCTGACCTGCTGGAACAGCCAGTTTTGAGTGGTCCCAGGAGATGACTTTGACCGGCTCGACGATGTATCCGTGCCGCTTGCGCGCCGCGTTCGCCACGTAGTCGTTGACTGCGGCGCCAGCCGCGGCCGGGGCGGCGGCGCTGGCACCGGCGCGGGCGTTCCCCATCACGTTGCTGATGGCCAGGCCAAGCTGGTAGACGGCGTCGGGGTCGGTGATCGCGGCGGCGGTGCCCTGGATCTGGACACCGCGCAGGTCAAAATACGCGGCCCCGGTCTCGACCAGGCAGCTGATCCGCGGGTCGCGGGCAAGGTTCAGTGCCTTCTGGGAGGTGCGGTAGGTCCAGAAGGCGATCTTGCCGCCGACGAGCGTGTAGTACATCGTGACCAGGTGCGGGTAGCCGTCGGGGTTGATCGTCGCGAGCTGCACCTTGCGATTCGCCGCCAGCATGTCCGCGACCTCGGCCGCCGTCATCTGTACCCGGTCGCGTTGGTTCGGCATTACTGCTCCCCGCCGAAGCCGATCGTCTCAGTGGCAAGTGCGAGCGTGTCCTCGCACAAGAACCCCGCGTCCGCCGGCCCGGTCTCGAATCCGGCCAGGGCACTGGCGATGGCGTCGAGCGTCCACATCCCGTCGGCCGACCCGTGGTCTTTGGCCAGGAACGTGGTCTTGACAGCTGGCGGCGCCATAACCGCCGCGACGCCGCCGTGGACGATGAAGACCTCGCCGTTGATGTTCGCGGCTGCCGGGCTGGACAGGTAAGTCACCAGCGGCGCCACGTAGTGCGGGTCGAGCGGGTCCGGCCCGTCGGCCGGTGCTGCGCCCATCAGGTCGGCGGTCATGGCGGTCCTCGCCCGCGGGCAGATCGCGTTGGCGCGCACTCCGTACCGTGCACAGCTACGGGCGATCGTCAGTGTCAGCGCCGTGATCCCGCCCTTGGCGGCCGAGTAGTTCGGCTGGCCGGATGAGCCGAGCAAGAACGCCTCGGAGGAGGTGTTCACGATGCGGCCGTACACCGGGCTGCCCGCTTGCTTGCTCTGCTCCCGCCAGTGCGCGGTTGCCACTCGGCTGGTCAGGAAGTGCCCGCGCAGGTGAGTGCGCAGCACCACGTCCCACTCCTGCGGCGTCATGGAGAAAATCATCCGGTCGCGAAGGACGCCGGCGTTGTTGACCAGGATGTCCAGCCGGCCGAATTCGCGCAGCGCCGTCTCGAGCAGCGCCTGCGCGGTAGACCACTCGCCGATGTCACCCGCACCGACCGCCGCGCTGCCGCCGGCTGATGCGATCTCGGCCGCGACGGCGTCAATAGCCTCGCCGGGCAAGTCGTTCAGCACGACGCTCGCTCCGGCCGCGGCCAGTGCGACTGCTTCGGCCCGTCCGAGCCCGTTCCCGGCCCCGGTGACGATCGCGACGCGACCGTCCAGCCTGGTGCTGCTGGTCACTATCCCGTTCCTCCGATCAGTAACCCGGCCCGGACAGCATGCCGCCGTCGACCACGAATTCGCTGCCGGTGCAGTAGGAGGACTCGTCTGAGGCGAGATAGACAACCAGTGGCGATACCTCGGACGATTTCGCGAACCGGGCAATCGGCAGGGAGCGCATGAAACCCTCGCCATCGCTGACGTCGGTAAAGGACTCGAACGCGGTCGCCGTCATGGTTGTCATGATGCCGCCCGGATGCACGGAATTGACCCGGATGCCGAGCGCGCCGAGCTCCTGCGCGGCCGATCTGGTGATCCCGCGGATGCCGAACTTGCTCGCGCTGTAGGCAGACATGCCAGCCGCGCCGGTGAAGCCTTCCACCGACGAGATGTTGATGATCGAGCCGCCCGCTTTAGTCATCGGCTCGATGACCGCCTTCACGCCGAGCCACTCACCGATCAGGTTCACGTCGATGACTCGCCGGAACTCGGCCAGCGTCATGTCGGCGATCTTTTTGTGCGCCAGGATGCCGGCGTTGTTGACCAGTACGTTGAGGGTGCCGAAGGCGTCGGCAGTGGCAGCCACCGCGGCCGCCCATTCGGCCTCGCTCGTCACGTCGTGGTGAACATAGCGGCAGTTGTCGTCGCCGAGCTCGGCCGCCAGTTCCTTGCCCTTGTCATCGAGGACGTCGCCGAGCACGACCTTCGCGCCCTCGGCGACAAAGTGCCGGGCGTGCGACTTCCCCATGCCCCTGGCGCCGCCGGTGATCAGCGCTACCTTGCCGTCGAGCCGGCCCATCGTCACCTCTCAGGTGCGCCGCGAAGCTGACCAGACGCCTGTTTGGGTCCGAGGCTAACAGCTAACCGGGTGATAAGGACCTGCTCCGTACGCCGGATTTGCAGAACTGTCGTCCCCGCGATCGGGGCTAGGTGCCCGCCGGGTGACTGGCAGCCAGCGCAGCCCCCGCCTGATCGGCCAGCGCGACCGCGACCAGCAGTTGTTCGCGCGCCGGCCATTGCTGACCCGGCTGCATCAGGAACCGCCCCCGCAGCCTGCCGCCGCTTTCCACGAGCAGTTCGAGCCCGACGCCGGGCGGCCATTCGCCGCCGGGCGGCTCATAAGGCTGGCTGGAGAAGGTGACCGTGCCGTCGTGCTCCAGCCGAGCGGGCCCGCCGATGCCCGCTCTGCCGTACTGAAACTCGCACGAGCGTAGCGAGAGCAGCTGAATCAGGCCTGCACCGATCCGGTCGACCACCGCGGACGGCGAGTCGCCCGCTGCGACGGCGCGCGCGGCGTCGTTGATGCCGTCCAGATAGCCGGCCCGGCGGCTGGCCGCGGTGTGCTGCAGCCGTCCCCAGACCGCGATCTCAGTGACCGCGGCGCCGATGACGACGAGCAGCACCGTGGTCTCGATGTCGGTGGCCCGGTTGATGGCGAACTGCTCGTACGGCCGCGTCAGGAAGAAGTCGAACCACGCTGCCGCTGAGACCGAGGCGACGAACCCTGCCGGCCGGCTGCCGGCCGCCGCGACTGCCACGACGATCAGGATCATCGCCAGCGCGGCGTCGGTGTTAGCGAAACTGGACCGGAACGGGACGAGTACTGCGGCCAGCGCGAGCGGCGCGATCAGGCCGACTGCTACCGTCAGGCGATCACGACGAAGCATCTTGCGGCCGGGCATCGCTGCACCTCCAGGAGCGGCCAGGCTGCTCGAACGGCTCCCCGGGCTTGCTGTGCAAGGCAGAGTCGCTAACACCAGGCTAAGCCGGGCCGGCCGGAACCCAAGCGGCCGGGTGCAAACGCATACGAAGCCCATGCAGCCGACACAGCAACGGCTAGGCGATGGCTAACCACAGTCCGGCTGCTGCTCCGTCACTCTCAGCCGGCCAGCCCGCAGCCGGCGTCCAAGTAGCCGACGGGCCGGTCCGACGCTGATCAGCGTGACCAGGCAGATGGCGGCCAGCAGAGCATAAGGCACAAAGTCAGTGGTGGCCTGCGCGATCGTGCCGGCAGCCGCGGCAGCGACGCCCTGGCCGGTGGCCCAGGCGAGGTTGCCGAGCCCGAACGCCAGGCCTTGATTGAGTCCCAGTTGGTCCGCGCCCGCGCTGGTCAGGGTCATCGCGGGCGTGAACAACGTCCCGTAGGCCGGCATCCCCACGATGAGCAGGGCGATGAGCCACGGCGCCGGTGCCACTAGCGGCGCCAGCAGACTGACGGCAACCGCCGCCACCAGCGAGATCCGGATCGGCACGATCGGGCCGCGGCGATCGGACAGCCGTCCGGCCACCGGGGCAAGGCTGGACTCGATCGCAGCCGAGGCGAGGAAGGTGATCCCGATCAGCGTCGCCCCGACACCCAGCCGGCCTAGGCGCAGCGGGGCCAGCACATCGATGACGCCGAACGCCAGGCCGGCCAGCATGGTCAGCCACAGGCCCGCGCTGACGTCCAGGTTCCGCAGCGCAGGCCAGGCTGCGCCCAGGCCTTGGGGCTCGGACGCGCTCGGCGCGGGCAGCGCGAACGACGCAATTATCAGCACGCCGCCAGCCACTGCCGCGGCGGAGAACGCCGGACCGGTGCCGACATGACTGGCGACGGCACCGACGACCGGGCCGAGCAGTGCCCCGCCCACCGCGGCGGCCATCGCGCTGCCGATGAGTTCGCCTCGACGGCCGGGCGGAGCCGCGGTGGCCAGCCACGCCAGGCCGGCCGCCCACGTGCAGGCCCCGCCGAGCCCCTGAACGAACCGGGCAGAGTCCAGGATGACCGGCGCCGACGCCCAGCCGAAGACGAAGGTCGAGATGCTCATCAGCGTCAGCCCGAGCAACGCAACCGCGCGGTCGCCGAGCCGGGAGACGAGGAGGCCGCCCGGAAGCGCGCCGATCAGCGTGCCAAGCGGATATGCCGACACCAAGATGCCTGCTCCAGCTTTGGACAGCCGGGCGGCGTGCGTGTAGTGCGGCAGCAGCGGCGTGAGCGCGGTGAAAAAGATCGTGTCGACCAGCACCAGAGCGCAGACGAACACCAGTAGCACCCGGATCCGGGCCGTTAGCTTCGGCACTCCCTGACGCTACCGCACAGGTCTGTCAGCGCCATATGCAGGCCGTATGCTCGCAGAACCCTCGATATTGGCCGAACCAGCCGCTTCATTGAAGGAACCAGCCGCTTCGCTCCGCCGTCCAACGGGAGCAGGGCCGAGATTGGGGACGAGATGAGACTTCCAGCACGATCGGCGTTCCTGACGGCACCGGCCGTCCTGGCTATAACCGTGATCGCAGCGGTGTCCGCCTGCGGGTCCACGGCAGCGCCCCGGTCGGGTCACGCGGCGGCAGACCAGGGCGGCTCAAGAGCCGCCGCCTCGGGAGCCGCCGACTCGGTGGGTACGGACGGGGCGTCGGGCCGGGCTGTCGGCACAAGCGCCGCTGCCGTGCCGCCCGCTGCGAGGCGGGTGCAGTGCCCCGGCGTCATTCCGTTCGTGCGGCTGCCCGATTCGGCCCAGCCGTATGTATCGGTCGGGCAGCATAGCCCGGTCCAGCCTGACGGTCATGTTCAGTCTGGCGAGCCTATCCCGGCCGGATTCCGGCCAGTTGCCGTTGTCGAGTGCGTGACGGTGGCCTCGGTCAACCACGGTGTAGTCCGCATCGATCAGCGTCGGCAAGTCGCGATCGCCGGTCTTGGGCGCCTCCTGGCAGCGCTGCGCGAGCCGTCGACACCGTTGCCGAGAGGCCCGCTGCCGGCCTGCATGGTGCCTGCCATTTCGCGACCCTGGTTCGTGCTGGTCGGCGCCACCGGGCAGGTCATCCACCCGCTCCTCCCTGCCGGCCTGTGCGGAGAGCCGATCGGGCCGGTACTGGCCAGCCTGAACTCACTGCACTGGATCTTGCTTGGCACCGTCGCGCTGCATCCGGCTCCGTTCCGGCCGCCGCTGCATGGTGGCCCGATCCACGACATCACGCCGGGAATAACGCTCCCGAATTGACTGACCTGGCGAACTAACTGAGGCGGCGGGCTAGCCGCTCTGGCCGGCTGGCTCAGCCGGAACGTACGTCAGCACCACGACGCCGCTGCTGAATGTCCGCGTGCCGGTCAGGACCAGCCTGGCCCCGTCGACGTGTTCGAACAGCCGCTGAGCAGGCGCGTTTGTCACCGGCACGAGCCAGATCCGGAATTCGTCAATCAGTCCGTCGGCCATGAGTGCCCGGTCGAGCGAGCCCGTTCCGTACTTAAGGAGGTAGCGGCCGGGCCGTCGCTTGAGCTCGGCGACCTGCCTGGCCACATCGCCCCCGAGCAGGGTGGCGTTCCAGCCGGCCTCAGTCAGCGTGGTCGAGGCGACGTATTTCGGGATGGCATTCATCGCGTTGATAAAGTCGGCCATCGGGCCGGGCTCGCCGGCCGCCATCGTGGTGTAGGCGGCCGACAAGCCCTCGTAGGTCTTCCGGCCGAGCAGCAATGCGTCGGCCCCGAAAAGCAGGTCGCGGGAGTAAGCATCCTGCTCCGGCCCGAACAGGTACGGCGGCCCCCAGTCCTGCGGCGCGCCGACGTCGCCGCCAAGGGTGACGAAGGTTGACTCGATCAGCTTGCGCATCGGCTAAAAACTCCTGATGGCAGGGGTTATAGAAGGGCGTATGTCGAGCCCGGTGGTTGCGATGAGGCCGGGCCGGTACTGCATCAGTTTGAGCCGGCGAATCCAGCGCGGTCAGCTGGCCGATGTTGCAGTTGGTGAGGTTGGCCGGCCGACTTCGTAGCGGCGTGCCGACTCACCGAGTCCTTGACGACGCCACCCTCCTGCTCGGCGGCGGCCGAGGCGTATTGCGGCTTACCTGACGGCTGGTATATCTGGGCGACGACCCCACGGCTGGTGATCTTCGTGTCGATGAGCTCCAGAGCGGCCGGGGTGGTCCCGTCGGCGAAAAGGCGCTTGCCGTTGCCCAAGACGACGGGGTGGATCAGCAGGCGGTACTCGTCGACGAGGCCGTGCTTCATGAGCGTCCGAACCAGTTCCGCGCTCCCATGGACCTGCAGTTCGCCGCCGAGCTGGCGCTTCAGCTTTGCAACCTCCCCGGCCAAATCGCCCTGCAGCAGCATCGAGTTGTTCCACTGCACTCGGTCCAAGGTGGTGGACACGACATACTTGGGCAGGGCGTTCAGCCGGATTGCCCGCGGATCGCCGGGGTCAGTGACCTGCGACCAGTAATTCGCGAAGAGCTCGTAGGTCCTGCGCCCCAGCAGGAAGGCGTCGGCTGCGGCGATCCAGTCTGCTGTGAGCCGGTCCACGTCTTGGTCGAAGTATGGCACCTGCCAACCGCCCTGCTCAAAGCCGTCATTCAGCTCCGGTTCGGGTTTCCCGTTGCTCTGCATGACCCCATCAAGTGTCAGATGGGAGGTCACCGTGAGTCGCATGACACACTCTCCTCGTAAGCAGTCGTCGGATCGCTATGTGCCGAGGTCGTCGGCCTCGTTCATGCCGATGCCGCTGCCGCTCGCGATCGTTGAGTCTGGCCACTCCGCTCTGGTGAGTGTCTTGGAGAACACGACCTTGGGAAGGTCGTTCATCGGCTACTGCGATCGCCGCAGCAGCGAGTCCAGCTTGGTGAACGAGCTCTCCCAGCCAAGCTTGGAGTCGCTGGCCATCTGCTCGGTGTACAGGCCCTGACGCAGCTCGAGCCGCGTCTTCCCGCCCGGCTCGGCGTGAAACTCCAGCCGCAAATGGAACCGGACTGAACCCGTCGTGCCCGGAACGCCCGTGACGTCTTGGTGGCCGACCAGCAGCTCGTTCTCGACGACCTCGCTGAGGGTGGTGTCGATATCGCTGCGCATACTCGGATCGTCGTCGCTCACCATAACGAGCCGCTGGTAACCGCCCGGCCTCGCGTCGATATGGACGCTCTCGTATGGCACCGAGAAGCCCTCGGGCCCGAACCACTGGCATAGCTGGTCCGGGTCGACGAACGCCCGGTACACCAGCTCGGGAGGAGCGTCGAAGATCCGGGTCAGGGTGATCTCGTGCGTTGTCTTCTGTGCCACTAGTCCTCTTCCCTTCTGCGGGCGCCTTCCTTTCGGCCGGCACCTTCCCTTCGGTGGACACTGCCCTGACGAGTGCTCTGCTGAACGCGGCGCAGGTGCGCATCCAGGCGGTCGAAGCTGCCATCCCAGAAGACGCGATAGCGCTCCATCCAGTCCGTCGCCTCCTTCAGCGGGGTGGCCTTGAGCGAGCTCGACCGCCACTGCCCGGACCTGCTGCGGGAGATAAGCCCGGCACGCTCCAGCACCTTCAGGTGGCGGGAGATGGCCGGCAGGCTGACCGAAAACGGCTCCGCCAGCTCCGTGACGGTAGCGTCCCCGTCCGCCAGCCGGGCGAGTATTGCCCGTCGCGTCGGGTCCGCAAGCGCCGCGAAGACCACGCTGAGCTGATCTTCCGCCTTCATTCCAACCGGCCTACTTAACCATATTGTTAATTAACCAACGTGTTAAACGTACCTTGCGCCGCTCCGAGCCGTCAAGCCACGCGCGCACGAACTGCTGTACTGCGACGGGCGGCGTCCATCGTGCTGATTTAGCTCGCAGCGCACTAGCGAACCGTGCCGAACGGGCGCAGTGTGGACTCGGTACCCCCGATAACGGCGCTGACGCTCAGGCGGAGAGGAGCACGGGCATGCGACGTAGTCGCGACCGGATTCTGACCACGCATACCGGGAGCTTGCCGAGGCCGGCCGACCTGGATCAACTGATCGCCGACCGGGAGACCGGCGCGGACGTTGACCAGGCCGCGTTCGACAAGCGCGTCGAGCAGGCGGTCGCAGACATTGTCGCGAGCCAGCTGGCATCGGGCGTCAGCGTGATCAGCGATGGCGAGATGGGTAAGCCCGGTTACTCAACCTACGTCAAGGACCGGCTGAACGGCTTCGGCGGCACCGGCCGCCCGCTGGCCATCGCCGAGATGATCGAGTTCCCGGAAGTCTTCGAGGCCATGCGTGACGCCAACACGTCCAGGCGGGTGATGAATCACCCGGCCTGCGATGGTCCGGTGTCCCTGCGCGACCCCGGCGCCGTGTACAAGGACATCGCAAACCTCAAGGAGGCGGTCAGGGACACCGAGCCCGCCGACGTGTTTATGAGCGCGGCGTCACCCGGCGTCATCGCGGCCTTCCTGGCCAACGAGTACTACGCGTCCGACGAGGAGTACATCTTCGCGCTCGCCGATGCAATGAAGCCCGAGTATGACGCGATCGCCGCGGCGGGCATCGTGTTGCAGCTGGACTGCCCGGACCTGGCGATGACCAGGGCAATGCTCGACAACGACACACTCACCGACGAGGAGTTCAGAGATCAGATCCGGATGCACGTCCGCGCCCTTAACCACGCCGTCCGTGATATCCCGCCGGAGCAGATGCGCATGCACCTGTGCTGGGGCAACGGCGCCTGGCCGCACGTCACTGACATTCCGCTGGCCGCCATCATCGACGTCGTCCTCGAGGCCCGGCCCACCGGGCTGGTCTTCGAGGCTGCCAACCCCCGCCATGGGCACGAGTGGAAGGTGTGGAAGGACATCCGGCTGCCCGAAGGCAAAGTCCTCGTCCCTGGCGTCATCGACTCGACCACGAATTTCGTGGAGCACCCCGAACTGGTCGCGCAGCGGATCGTCAGGTTCGCCGAGATCGTCGGCCGGGAAAACGTGATCGCTGGCACCGACTGCGGGTTCGGCACATTCGCCGGGTACTACGCGGTGAAGCCGCGCGTCACCTGGCTCAAGCTTGCCGCGATGGCAGAAGGGGCCGAGATCGCTTCAGATTACTTGTGGAAACGCGGCCGGTAGCGGCTAGCCGCTACCCAGCGCCCTCACACTTCTGGCCCGTTCCAGACCCGGTTTCTACTCGACCATATCCAGCCAGCTGCGGTACGCCGCGCCGAACGGCTCCGCCTTGGCGCTGATCGCGTCGAGCAGCCAGGCTGTTGCGCGCTCAGCTGCGCTGATCACGTCCGCCGGGTAGGCATAGCGGACCTGGTGTTCGGCGAATTCGTCCTCGTCAACAACGATGACACGCTGGTCGGCGCGCAATCGCAGCACATCCAGGTCCAGGTCGACCATCGTGACCTCGGCCGGGTCAGGCCAGCGCGGCGGCGTGCCGATGTCGCAGTAGATCTCGGTACTGGCCGGGTCGCCGTTGAACGTAGCCGTCCACCACTGACCGTCCGGGATGAGCTCGACGAATGGCTGCTTGAGGACGATTGGCGGCTCATCGCCGCGTTGCGTGGTCGACCCGGCGGGCCCGCCCAGCCAGATGCCGTGCTCGTCCTCTCCGAGGTACTGCATCACCTGATGCCAGTGCAGGCTGCCGTCATACTTCGTGTACACCACGCGCACATCACGACCTGTCACGCACCGAACCATATCCGGCCGCGGAAGCTGTGCGCCCGAACGTCGGGTCGAGTCGGCCGCTCAGACGACCTTTGCCGGGTCCACCCCGGTACCGCCGACAGCGCTGCTCTCATATGCGGCGAGCGCGAACCTGAGTACATCCACGGCCTCGTCGGCACTCCAGAGCAGCGGGCCCTCGCCAGTGTGCAGCCAGCGGATCCAGTGCCTGCCCGAATCGCGGAAGCTGCTGGCCCAGTCGTCATCAAGCGCATGGAAACTGCGCATCTCGCCGCGGGCGTAGATGTCGAGGCTGGGCTGCTGAACGCCGCGTCCGGTGCAGCGGTTGACCCGCGCGAAGCCGGTATTCCCGGTCACTTCCCACCGCTCGTCATTGGTGTAGTAGTCCGAGCGCAGGTACATATCCGGGGCCAGGGTGATGTCCCAGACGCCCCGCACGCCGTTCGCGTGTTCCCAGCTGATAGTGGTCGGCGCGTCCAGGTCGATTCCGTTCCCGAACGAGGTCGTGCCAATCCAGGCCCGCACCTCGCGCACTGGCCCGAAGAGCCAGATGGCGGTGGAGAGCTTGTGCCAGCCGTCGTCGAAGAACAGGATGCCCCGGCCCGCGTTGATCTGCCGGAGCTGCCATTCGAAGCTGCTCCACGGCACTTCCCAGCCACCGAGGCCGGTGCCGACCATCTTGATGTGGTAACCACTGACGGCGCCGATCTCCCCTGCCTCGACTGCCTCTTTGAGCCTGCAGAGTGGCTGATAGAACAAGTAGTTCTCCATCACCCGCAGGGCCTTGCCGCTTGCTTTCGCCGCGTCCAGCATCCGCTGCGCGTCAGCCAGGTCGTTGCACATCGGCTTCTGCAGGTTGACGTGCCAGCCATGGTCTAGTAGCTCGACCACGCCGTCGGTATGCAGCGCAGCCGGCAGCAGCGCCTCGACGGTGTCGACCTCGATGCCGCTCGTGGCCATCTCGGCTACCGACCCAAATGTCGCGGCACCTGGCCAGTCAGCCTGGCGCTGGGCGCGCCGCTCCGCGTCGGGGTCGACCAGAGCCACCACCTCGACGTCAGGGTTGCCCAGGTACCCCCGCACATTCAGGTCATAGATCCGGCCGAGTCCCACGAATGCGGCGCGAACGGGCCGATCATAAGGAGTAAAGCTCACCGCGACCGGCCTCCTCGGAACCCCCCGCCGACCGGGACTGCCCGGAAGGACCTGCTCAGCATGGAAACCCGAATCGTAACCGAGTGTCCGGATTCCGGCGGCTGATCCGCTGACCTCGTTGCCAAACCGGGATATCCTCCGCATGTGACCCAGACGACGCGGTTTCCGTCGGGCACGGTCACTCGACTGCTGCCGTCGCTGCGGCGACGACATGCTTGCTGCGACCGAATTGAATCACCTGTTCGGCCTCTCGCTGCATGACGGACGGCTCGACGAGGGCAGCGCCTATCTGGAGGAGTCCATCGGGCTCTTCGAGAAGGTGGGTGGCGACCTACTCGTCTACCTCGCACGCGGCAACCTTGCACTGCTCCGGCTGCTCCAGGGCAGGCACGCCGAAGCGGTCCCGCTGGTCCGGACCTGCCTACTGGTGAAGCGACGGCTGGGCCCCGGCTTCCCCACCGGCGAGCTGATCTTCGCTGCCGCGTGCTGCGCGGCCTGGCAAGGCGATTACTCTCGGGCGGCGTCCCTGCACGGCGCGGGTGAGAAGGACATTGCTGACGCGCTCGAGAATCGCAGCATCAACTGGCCCGACGTGGAGCAGCAACTGCGCGAGCGCGAACAGGGCAAGCTCAAAGAACTGCTGGGCGAGACGGCTTACTCGGATGCCTACTCATCAGGCGCGCAGCTCTCGCCCGAGCAGGCTCTGGACCTCGCGCTCGCCCGCGATTCCGCCGACTGACTAGCGCACTCGCGGTGCGCCGGCGTGCGCGCCGTGCTCTGCGGGCTGGCACTCGTCGCTCCCCAGGCTGGCCTAATCCTGCCCGCGGCGCCCTAGTCACAAGTTGCCGACGGCCACGCGACGGCCGCTGCCGCAAGCCACCCAAGCCGGCTCGCCGACCGGACGCAACGAAGCACGCAAACGGCGCTTGCTACAGTTGACAGCGTTTATCTCTGCGTTGCATAATGGCATTAGTAAACAGCGTAAACAGCAGGAGGGGACAGTCCAGTGACTATCAACATGCAAACCCTGAACGACACGATCGTTGCCCTGATCACCACCGTCGGCATCGCAGTCGCCCTGTCGCTGGCATTCGTCGCAGCCGGCGCCTTCTTCGAGCGCAGCCGGAAGCACGCCAGCCTGGCAGTTAGCACCTCCCACGCCCCGGCTCAGCACCCGACCCAGACTGACGACGCCCGCGAGCTTGTGCTGCGGTAAGTCATCGCACACCCTGAGAGGGACGACGCCACGGGGGTGCCGTCCCTCTTCGCATGCACTGGCCCTTCAGGTGCGGGCTCTTCAGGT